>JAIQFO010000099.1 GCA_020073215.1 Terriglobia bacterium
AATGGAATCGCATCCGATGATGACCGTGCTCACCGGCAAGCTGAGGGTGAAGTAAAGCGCTTCCTTCATGGCCAGAACGCCGGGTTTCGCAGCGGGCTGGTTCCAGCCTGAGTCGTGGCTCTTATCGGGCTGCCAGGAACTGAGGATGCGGCCGCGGGCGGGAATCTTCATGCCGATGATCCCCAATTGTTTGTCAACGGCCATGGGGAGCAGGTGCTCGGTGAAACTGCGGTGGTGCGGGTCGGCCGCGTTGACAGCCATCAGGATCTGGTCGAACTCAAAGCGACGAAGGCACTCCATGAGCAGATCGGGATCGGAGTGGCCGGTAACGCCCACGTAGCGGACCATCTTTTGCTCGCGCGCCCGGATAAGGGCTTCGAGGGCGCCACCTTTTCGGAAGATTTGCTCGACGTCCTCTTTGCTGTCGATGTGATGAAGCTGCCAGGCGTCAAGATGGTCGGTGTTGAGCAGCTTGAGCGATTCATCGAGCAGGGCCAGCGAACCGTCCCGACTGCGGTCGTGCGTCTTGCTGGCCAGGTACACCTGGCGGCGCCGATGCTTCATCACCTGACCAAAGTAGCGTTGGCTCCAGCGCTCGCGGCCTCCATACATCGCGGCGGTATCCACGTAATTGACGCCGAGATCCAGAGCCCGCTCGATGATGGGTACGGCTACGGCTTCGTTATTGGGTTGTTCGATGGCGGCTTGTCCACCAAGGCTGAAGATGCCGACCCGATGTCCGGTGCGCCCGAGGTTGCGAGTCGGCATCGCGCCGGCGGTAGCGGGATTAATCGGAAGGTCGATTGGACCGGCCGGCGATGCCGCTGCCGTGTCCGGGATCAGACTTCCGGCCAGCGCTCCGGCGGTCACGGCGCCGGTGGTTCTGAGAAAGTTGCGGCGGGAAGCGGTGGCGTTTTGCTCATCAAGCCGATGCTCGCTCATGGCTGTCTCCTCGTGTCGTCATCCTAGCTCCCCTTCACGCCGGCTGCAATCGCTTAGAGGCGCGAATGATTACCTCACTCCCCGGCCTGCTATGGCATTCGGGGCCATTCCGTCTTTGCTCGTGCAACGCGGCCCGATAAAATATCCGCCATGGCTACTTCGGTCGGAGAATCTTCTTTGGTCCGCTTGTCCATGGTGCAGGTTGATGTGTTTACCGGCCGCGCCCTCACCGGCAACGCGCTGGCGGTTTTCCTCGATGGACGTGGTCTCAGCACCGAGCAGATGCAGGCCTTGGCGCGCGAGACCAATCTTTCCGAAACGACCTTCATTCTTCCCCGTGACGCCGCTGTCGAAACAACCCGCGGAGTCCGCGTGCGCATCTTCACCGTCCAGGAAGAACTGCCCTTTGCCGGACATCCAACGCTCGGCACCGCGTTTGTTCTGCGTGGCCAAACCGGCGCGGCCACCCGCCCCGCCGCCGCACCCGAAATCCGCCTCGATCTCAACGTGGGCACCGTGCCCGTGCGCTTCACTCAGGAACCAGGGCAGCCGGTCTTTGGAGAAATGACGCAGAAGAATCCCGAGTTCGGCGCCATCCACAACGTGGACGACATCGCGCGTGTCACCGACCTCCGCGCGGCCGACTTCGACGACTCCGTTCCTATCCAAACGGTCTCCACCGGCGTCCCTTTCACCATCGTCGCGCTGCGGTCGCTGAAGATGCTTCAAAACCTGCACTTTGATTTCCACCACGCCGCCGAATATCTCGCGCGCACCGATGGAAAGTTCTTTTATTTTGTTTGCCGCGAGACGGTCGATCCCAAAGCCCGCCTGCACGCCCGCATGATTTTTTATAACGGAGAAGATCCGGCCACCGGTGCCGCTGCCGGATGCTGCGCCGCTTGGATGGTTGCGCATGGCGTCGCCGCCAACGAGGAGCAGGTTTTGATCGAGCAAGGGCTGGAAATGCACCGTCCCAGTTACATTTTTGTTCGCGCTACCAAACTGAATGATGGGCAGGATAACCATGTTGCCAATGTGCGTGTCGGTGGAAATTGTGTGGAAGTTCTCCGCGGGGAAGTCACGATCGCGATCTAGGGCATCAAAACACCGCGACAGTCGCGGCTCCCAAGCCGATGGCACGATCTTCCCTCGCACTGGAGTGCCATTGGCGAGCACGGCACTTTACCCGAGCTCGGATTCTATTTAGCATTCACCTCGCCCCGGTTCCCAATAAGAATTAATAGATTGAAAAACTTTATGGTGAGAATCTCCCGGTCTGACCCATGAAACCCAAAAAAACTATTCTCTGTGTCGACGATAATGAACAAGCCCTTTCCATCCGCAAAGTCCTGCTCGAAACGCGGGGCTACCGTGTGCTCGCGTGCAACAGCGGCGAACTGGCCCTTGAGGCCTTCCGCCGCGGCGGCATTGATCTGGTGCTCACCGACCTGCTCATGCCTGGTGTAGATGGTTCGCGGCTGATCGAAGAAATCAAACGTCTTTCTCCGCAGACTCCGGCCGTGCTGATCTCCGGTCGAATCAAGGTCTACGAGCGCGAAACGCTCGCCGATCTTTTCTTGCCCAAGGGAATGTATGAACCCGCGGAACTCCTGGAACGCATTCGCGTGTTGCTGGTGCGCAAGCGCGGCCCCAAGCGTCCAGTTGACCTCCATCCCCGTGCTATGGATGTGGCGCACGCAAGCGTGGCCTGAGCAGAATCATTGAGGCATTTATTCATTGAATCATTGAGTCATTGAAACCCTGAAGCATGGGTCAATGGCTAAATGTCTCAATGATTCAATGCCTCAATCGCCCTTCTTCCTGTGATATGGTTTTCACTGGATGTCGGCCTTCATCGAAGCCAGGGAATTGCGCAAAACCTACCGCGTCGGCAAGGTGGATGTGCCCGCCCTGCGCGGCATCTCCTTTAGCGTGCAAAAGGGGGAGTTCGTCACCGTAGTGGGCCCTTCGGGCAGCGGCAAGTCCACGCTGTTTTACCTGCTCGGCGGGCTGACCCAGGCCGACTCGGGAAGCGTCACCATTGACGGCATCGATTTCGCCACGCTTTCCGACGGCGAACGCACCCGGCTGCGCAAGAGCAAGATCGGATTCG
Source organism: Terriglobia bacterium (assembly GCA_020073215.1). Lineage (GTDB taxonomy): Bacteria > Acidobacteriota > Terriglobia > Terriglobales > Acidobacteriaceae > Acidiflorens. Next base: position 3,059 of record JAIQFO010000099.1, read on the forward strand.
TCTTCCAGAAATTCAATCTTCTGCCCACGCTCAGCGCCCGCTCTAATATCGAGATCGCCGCGGATATTGCCGGCCGGGCTATGCCCGATCCCGCGTTTCTGAGCAAGATCACCGGCATGCTTGGCATCGCGCAGCGCCTGGAACATCGCCCCAGCGAGCTTTCCGGAGGCGAGCAGCAAAGAGTCGCGCTCGCCCGGGCTCTCATCAATCGCCCCGCCATCGTGCTCGCCGACGAACCCACCGGCAACCTGGATTCGAAAAGCTCGAGCGTCGTCCTCGAAATGCTGCGCCAGTCGAACAAGGAACTGGGGCAAACCGTACTCATGATTACCCACAATCCCGAAGCCGCCGACTACGGCGACCGCATCGTCCACATGCGCGACGGCCAGATCGTAACCCCCGACGAAGATCCCCAGTGGTCACCGCATCATCCGGCCGGACACCTGCAGTCCTGACCACCGCCTCTGGTAGAGACGGGCTTGCCCCGTCTCCCTGGCCGTGGGAGGATCTCCAAGCGTATCGTCACTTCTTGTTCGGCCGATCCTTGACCGGGATCACGAACTTCAATCCCGACCAAACTTCCGTGACCGCGCAGACCTTCACGTCCACCAGGCCAGCCGCCAGCCCACGCTGACGAATCACATCTTCGGTGAGGTCGGTCGGGACGCCTGAACTCTTCTTCGGCCACGAGATCCACAGCATACCCGCCGGGGCCAGTGCTTTCGCTGCCGCTATCAGATCAGGTGCCAGGCCCGCGCGTGATTTGGCGAAGAGAAAAATGAAATCGAAACCCTCGTCGCCGTTTCTGCCGATGCGTTGCACGCGGCATTTCCCAAGTGCGTCGCGAAGTTCGATCCTCACCTCGTCGGGGACGTGCAGTAGGGCCACACGAAAATCGTCCTTGATGCCCAATTTCTTTGCGAGAGGAGTTCCAGAATAGCCAGCCATAGAAGTCGTCTCTGAGAGCCGGGAACTGAAAACTGAGACCCGAGACCTGAGACCTGAGACCTTCTCTACTGTTTCGGAGCGTAGTACCCCTTGCGGGTCCGCACCTTCAGGCCCTTTTCCTGCGCCAGAATCTCAATCGTGCGGTAGCGCCCATCCGCGACAAAATTTGCTGGTCTGTAGGCCATCGCGTACTGGCTGCGCAACTCCTCCTGAATGGAGAGAAACGCATCGGAGACGTCGCGCATTTGGAAGGGGAAAAACGCGCGGCCTCCGGTGGCATCCGCGATGCGCTCCAGCACCTTGTCGCCCTTGCCCTTCATGCCGCTGATGTTGGTGCTGATGGTATAGACGATCACTTCCGCGCGCTCCGCCATTTCGATGGCTTCCTCGCGCGTTACGTGGCTCAGGTTGTCTTCCCCGTCGCTCAGCAGAATGATGGCGCGCCGCACCGGTCCCGTCTGCTCCTGCTTCAGCAGCTTGTCCCGGCAAGCAAAGTAGAGCGCGTCATACATCGCGGTGCCGCCGCCTGCCCGCAGCATGCGCACCCCCGCCGAAAGACTCTCCGTGCTGTCGGTGAAGTCCTGTGTAACTTCGGGCGTGGCGTCGAAGCCGACCACGAATGCCTTGTCGTAGCGCGGGCGAATGATGGCGTTCAGAAATTCAATGGCCGCTTCCTGCTCGAATTTGAAGCGGTCGCGCACCGAGTTGCTCGCGTCCACCAGCAACCCCACCTGCAGGGGCAGATCGGTTTCGCTGCTGAAGCTGCGCAGCTCCGCGGGTTTTTGATCGTCGATCACCTTGAAGTCGTTTCGCTTCAGGTCCTTGATGTAGTGGCCGTGCCGGTCGGTAACCGTAAACACCACGCGAACTTCGTTGACGACGTGGACGATCGTCGAGACCGGCTCGTCGGAATCGGATTTGGCTGGAGTTTCCAGCTTCGGAGCTTGTCCTGCCGCCGTCGGCGCCGCGGGAGCGGAGGTGGTGGAAGCTGGCGGGGCGGGAGTTGGTGTGGAAGATGCTGGTGCCGCCGGAGCCTGTGCCGTGTCGTCAGGCGAAGGGCTCGTTTGCGCGGGCGCGTTCTGTGCTGCCGGCGCGGACGCAGGCGGCGCCGTCTGGCCGATGAGCCAGCCAGCCAACAATAGTAAGACGCCAAGAAGCACGATGTTGCGAGATTTCATCAGGACGATTCGCTTAGAATTGCTTCCTGTCATTATAGCCCGCAGTCCTCCTTGGCACGGCGTCTCGCTTCCGCTGACGAGCATCTCACCGGACAGCTTCCAGCCGGGGACCTTCCCGCCGGGCATTCTCCAGGCTTTCGAGCAGGTTCTCCAGTTCCTTCGGTAACGGCCGGCTGAACCTGAGCCGCTCCTTTGTCCGCGGATGCGTCAACTCAAGCACTGCCGAATGCAGAAAATTTCGATCCAGCTTCAGCGTTGCGGGCATGCCCGGCGGCCGCCGTTTATTCGACTGCGACCTCAATTCACCCGGCGCGCCATAGAGCGCGTCGCCCACCACCGGATGTCCGAGCGACGACATATGCACGCGAATCTGGTGCGTGCGTCCCGTCTCGATCTTCAATTCGACCAGTGCAAACTTGCCGTAAGGCGAATCGATCTTTCGTTGTACCGCGTAGTGTGTCACTGCCTCGCGGCCGCCGAAGCCCCGCGTAGTCATCCGCGTGCGCCGCTGCGAGTGGCGGCTGATTGCGCTTTGAATCGTACCCCGATCCTGTTTCGGCCAGCCGTGTACGAGTGCAATGTAAGTCTTGTGCACCTCGCGCCCGCTGAACTGCTTCGCCAGCCGGCGGTGCGACTCATCATTCTTCGCCACCACCATCAGCCCGCTGGTCGCCCGATCCAGCCGATGCACGATCCCCGGACGCAGGTCGCCGCCAACCGCCGAAAGCGTTCCAAAGTGATGCAGCAGAGCATTGACCAGCGTTCCGCGGTTGCGCGCATCGTCGGTCGTTCCCGCTCCCGCATGCACCATCATGCCCGCCGGCTTGTTGACGATCGCCAGGTCGTCATCCTCATAAACGATGTCGAGCGCAATTGCTTCCGCGATGGCGCGCAGCGGCGGAGCGTGCGGCGGCCCGGCGACCGTAACTTGCTCATCGCCCTTCAGCCGAAGCGACGCCTTCGCCGCGGCCTGGTTCACTAGCACATCACCCTTGGCGATAAGTTGTTGCACTCGGGCCCGGCTGACTTCTGCGCCGCTGACCTCCGAAAGCTGCATTGCGAGATATTGGTCAAGACGCTGTCCCGCGGAGTCGGCAGATGCGGTCAGAGTAATGGGAAAATTCAGCATTCAGCACTCAGCATTCAGCATTCAGCCAGCAAGTGCAAGGGGAATCGGCAGGGAGGGTCCAGCCCCGAGTTCGAACCCTTCATGAATTGTCATCCTGAGCGAAGCGAAGGACCTGCTGTTTCGTGCACCGACAAGGAAGCAGATCCTTCGCTTCGCTCAGGATGACAAAATCTAGTGAGTTACGTACTTCCCGACTCTCACCACGGGCTGCTATCCGATTCCTGGGCGCTGACTGCTGAGTGTGGAATGCCGAGTGCCGCTTTTCAGCCACCAGATCAATCCACCGCCGACGACCAGCAGAATTGAAATCAACTGCGTTCCCGACATCAGCCCCCCGAAAACTTCACCGCGCCCGGGATCGTCGCGCAGGAACTCGATGAAGTAGCGCTCGATGCCATAAAGGATCATGAAGCTGCTCCAAATCTGTCCGTCGAACTTCTTGCGCCCGAGCAGCCACATCAGCAGCAGAAAATTGAAGAACTCGGCCGCGGCTTCGATCAACTGCGTCGGTTCAATCCTGATGCCGAGAGGAGTTCCGCTAACAGCGTTCGCCAGCGGATTCGTGAAGACGATGCCCCAGAAGTGATTGGTAGGCTTGCCATAACAGCAGCCAGCCGAAAAACAACCAAAGCGTCCGAGGACGTGCCCAAACGCCAGCCCCGGAGCGAAGCCATCGCAGGTGCGCAGCACCGGCATGTGATGCCGCCGCATGTACCAGGCCGCCATGACCAGCGCGGCAATCAGCCCGCCCGAAAATACGCCTCCCGCCTGCAGCGTGTTGAGGCTGAAAATCTCCCGCCAGTTATTCGCGTACGAACTCCAGTCGTTGATGACGTAAAGAATCTTCGCCCCGATAATCCCGGCGAGCACAACCAAAATTCCAAGGTTCCAAGCATCGTCGCCGTTAATCCCTTGCTTCTCGGAGTTACGCACGCTGATCCAAAGCCCAATCAGCACGCCCGAAGCAACCAGCACGCCATAAGTGGGAAGATAAAGACTGCCAATGTGAAAAAGTCTGGGGAACACGTTAGTTTAGATGCTCCGCTAGAGGGCTGAGTTCAGAAAGAGTCTAGCAGGGAAGAAGGTTTCAGGTCTCAAGGTGTTAGGTCGCGGCGAAACTGCAAGTCTACCTGCGGCTGCGGGGTCACCGAAACGCTGAAGCCCCTAGGCAACAGGCAGCGGCCAAAGCCGCGACGCCAAGCGTCGTGTTGTGGGGAACATCGGCGGAAAATGCAGCAAAACCTATGACCAGTAAAATGCCACTGAGCAGAAATCTTACAAGGTGGGAGAAATCCGAGATTGGAGCAGGCGAGGTGGAAAGTTTCTTAGCGATGATCTGAGCACTGCGCAGTCCCGAAGGAAAAGTAACATTGTGTTGCACATCGATGATCTCTTTTTCCCACCCTTCGCGGGACTCTTCTTGGTCGGGCATTGCACCTCGAATCCTAGGTCAATAATGAATTTCCTGAGACCTAAGACCTGACAGCTAAAAACAAGCCGACCCACTGGGCCGTGTGGTGGGCCGAGAATGAACCCGTCTCAGACGGTGGGAACCCGCCGCGACCCATTAGGCTTTTCCGCATGGCGGAACATAGCACACAGGATCTTTTTGCGAGTCGAGTCCCCGTTCATTCGGCATTGGTTCAAAAAT
>JAIQFO010000039.1 GCA_020073215.1 Terriglobia bacterium
CACCGTAGCGCCGGCATCTTGCCGGCTGTCCCGAGGGCATCTCGCCCTCGGCTCGGCGGGCGAGACGCCCGCCGTACAGCCGCCGAGACGGCGGCGCTACGGTCGCGAGCCACGGAAGAAAGCCCCTGGAAGAGCAAAATCATCCGGCACCGATGCGTGGTCCCCCAAAATCAAGAGCGGACGCGAGTTCTTCCGCAGCTTACTGGTGCGCATCGGGCTTGAAGATGACTCCTTGACTGGTGCGGCTGTTCATCACGACCCGGATCGGCTCTGCAAATTGCAAGTGGCGAACACAGCCTTGCTCCTCCAACGCCGGTTGTTCGGTCAGCCATTGCCAATCGACCGAACCTTCTCCGGTGTCTGGATTCACGGTGAAGTAGCCGGTGTGAAAGGCGGTGAGATTCTGGAAGAAATGGCTGCCTTGCGAGGGGGTGACGCGTAAGTCGCGGAATCCGGCCTCCACAATCACGCGCGCGCCCGAGATTTCATCCCATTCGACGGGAATGCCCAGCCATGGTTCGGTCGAGCCCCAGCGGCCAACCCCGATCAGCAGATAGGGCCGGTTCTCGTCATTGAGCCGGTGGTTGAAGTAAGCGACCGCTTCGGCCACTTCCTGGCTGCGGCTGCGTTCGAAGCGCTGTGAATCGACCACTATGACATCGTGCAGATTTTCGATGCGGCCGTTGCCCAGAACTTTGCCGCTCTGGCAGATCAAGCGCTCGGTTGGCACATCGTCCATGGCTAAGTCTTCGCCGTCGCGGACGAGCGTCAGCGGCCGGATCTGCAGGAACCCAAACTCCGCGGCCTGGTCCGCCTGCAGGGGCAGACGCACGGCAAACTCGATCTCCACGGGATTGCCTAGGGCATCCTCACCTGCCTGAACCAAGGCCTCAAGAATTTCAGCCAGCGGGAAGGTGCCGTGCTTGAGCATGGGCGCAAAGGTCACGATGCGCGGCCCGGGCCGGCTCGTTCCATCGTAGATAGCGTGGTTGTCCTTGGAGTAGGTGGACGCCAGCGGCCTCAGGGTGCCGTCGTTCTGGGCGGCGTCGAGGCCAAAGCGCTTCTCGTGCCAATGGCCCGGACGGCCTTCGGCAGTACCATTCAACTCCAAGGCCCAGAATTCTGTTTGCGAGCTGGCGAGTATGTCTTCGACCGAGGAAAACTGCACCAGGTTTTGGGGATAGCGGGGGCAGAAAGTCAAACACTTGCCTCCGTCCACCACGGCGCGGCCGAGGCCGAGAGCGACGGCAGCGATGCCGTCTTCGAAGGTCATCGGAGGCACAGGATACGAATTGCGCGAGCGCACGACTCCAGAGAAATCCGGATAGAAGCGCTCGCCGTGCGGCGTGCCCACTACCTGCTGGAGGATGACCGCCATTTTTTCTTCTTCCAGACGGTAGGGCGTTGCCCGCACGTAGGCCTTGGCATGGCGACTGAACATGGAGGCATAGACGCGCCGGATGGCCTCGGCCAGCGCCGTCAGTCGGGCTTCCGGACTTGCTTGCTGGTTGCCCAGCATGAAGGTTTCATAGACGCCGGTGAAGGGCTGATACTGCGAGTCCTCGAGCAGGCTGGAGGAGCGCACCGCCAGCGGATGGTTGACCTCGGCGAGGAACGATTTCAGGTCTTGGTTGAGGGCGGCAGAGAGCGGCGCCGCTAGGAACTTGCGGTGAATTTCGGCGTCGTCTTCGCATTGCAAGGCAAAGTCGAGCAGGTTGTTCTCGGCCAGAAATTGATCGAACACGTCGGTCGCCAGGACGACGGCCGGGGGCACCGAGATGCGAACGCCGGGAAAACGGCGGGTCAAACGGCTCTTGCGCAAAAGGTGGCGCACGAAGGCTAGGCCGCGGGCCTTCCCTCCGAGAGAGCCGGAGCCGATGCGCAGAAAACTCGATTCCGAAAGCTTGAAGGTATCGGCCCGGAAGTCGCCGATCAGCACCTCGCTTTGTTCGCGGCGGTAGTCGTGGATCGATTCGATCAGATCGCGGCGCAGGTGTTCGGGGCTGGGGAAATCCGTAACTTTTCGCGGGCGGAGCTTGGCCGCCAAGGCAAACTCGGTGCGCGCCATCAGCCAATGGGAAAAGTGGTTGCTCTGCGAGTGAAAGACGACGCTTTCCTCGGGAACCGTTCGCAAGCGCTCTTCGAGTTCGTTCATGTCTTTGGCGCGTGCGACTTCGCTCGAATCCGGCAGTCGAAACACGAAGTCGCCAAAGCCGAATTGCTCGGTCAAGATGCGGCGCAGGTCTTTCAGGAGCGTGGGGGAACGCTTGCGCAGAAAGGAAAAGCCCTCGGCGAACGCCCGCGGGCGGAACTCGGTGCGGCTGGTCTGCAATACGACGGGCGCGTCGGGCACCAGGCTCTTCACCATGCGCGCCAGTTCGAAGCCGGCCTCGGGGCTGAGTTTGCCCTCCCAGGGAAACTCCACGTCCGAGACCACGCCGAACAGATAGTCGCGATACTCCTGCACCAGCGCCGCTGCGTCTTCGAAGTTCGAGCTCAGCAGAATTCGCGGCCGCGCCTGCATGCGCACCAATTTGTGCGCCACGTTGATGCCTTCCTGAATCACGCGCCGCGATTGCTTGATCAGTTCGGTATACATCACGGGCAGGAACGACGAGTAGTAGCGGATGTTGTCTTCCACTACCAGCAGCACCGGCACGCCGATGGCGCGTGTGTCGTGGCGGACGTTGCGTTTGTCCTCTATGTACTTGACCATCGCGATCAGGATGCGGGCATTGCCCTGCCACAGAAAAATGCGTTCGATGTCGGTGACCGGGTTGCGCGCCACGAAATTCTTGATCTCGCGATAGTCGTAGGCCAGCACCACGACGGGAACATCCAGCCCGGCTCGCTTCACTTCGCGCGCCAACTGCGCCGCGTCCATGTCGCCGACAGCGAGATTAGTGACGATCAGATTGAATTGCGGTTGCGAGCGGGCAAGCTCAAGGGCTTCGGCGCAACTGGAGACGTGCGTAATCTCCGGAATCTGGTGGAGGTTGAGTTCGAGCGATTCGTCGATGAGCAGTTCGTTCAGGCGGCCGTCTTCACGGAGGATGAAAGAATCGTAGAGGCTGGAGACGAGAAGAATGTTCTGCACTTTGAAGGGCATCAGTTTTTCGAAGCCTTCAAAGCGCTCTTCGGCGTCCAGAATTGGCTCGGCGATGCGGCGGACAGCCATGGGGGTATTCTAGCCGGAGTCGCAAGAGCAACTGGGTGCGGCTATCTCCCGCGCATTTCCCTCAGCCAGCGGTTGATTGCCTTTCTGCCCGATCCAATTCCGGGATTGCCGATTCCGCGATACTTTTCGAATACGCTCTTGCTGCGAAGGGAGCGGATATGCACTCCGTTGCTGTCGCTCTCAAACAGCAGGTGGTCTCCCGCCCTTACGCCTAGAATTCGACGGACCTCGATGGGTACGGTGATGCGGCCTTTGCTCGTGATTCTCACTTGCTTTTGCATGGCGAATTCCGATTTTCTACTTTGGCATATTTCCATCACTTTTGACACCCGGCCGCGTAAAGTGAAGAGTCGAACGGCGTCAGCAGTTTGGCAGGCAACTTCTCAAAAAGCGCGAGAAGTGGTGTATCCGCAGCTATTTCGGTCGACATTCCAAAGGCGAACCCGCGTTATACTTCCCATGTAATGTGGCGCAACCCGCCTTTGGGGCTGTGTCTGAGGAAAGCATGGCCGCACTGATCGATGCCATAGACGTAAAGCGCAAAATGTTTTTCGAGTTGGAAAGCACGCCGTTCGTGTGCCTGGAAGCGGAGGTTTCCACTCCTACCGCCAGGGGCGGCCAGACCTTGGTCCGCTTGAAGATGCGCAACCTTCTCACCCGCGCGGTCTTTGACAAGACATTCAAAGCCAGTGACAGATTCAAGGAGCCGGACCTCCAGACGGTCCCGGCATCCTATCTATACAGCGACGGAAGTGGTTTCCACTTCATGGACCAGGAGAGCTTCGAGACCGTCACCCTTTCCGGCGAGATGATCGGGGACGCTCTGGACTTTATCGTCGAAGGAGCCATCATCCAGTTGCATAAGTACAACGGCAATCCGATTGGGTTGCAGTTACCAGCCCAAGTGGAGCTGAATGTCACTTATACCGAACCTGGTGTCCGCGGCGACACATCCAGCGGCAGCGTGACCAAGCCGGCGAAGCTGGAGACGGGCATCGAGATACGTGTTCCGCTCTTCATTAAAGAAGGGGAAACAGTCAAGGTGTCCACGGAGACGCGGGAGTTCGCGGGGCGGGCCTGATCTGGCGCTAATTGCGCATGGATCGGGATGCCGGCCTGACGGACGGGCCACCCTGCCCGGAGGGCTGGGCATGACCCTAAAACAAATGACTCCGTTAGACGTACAATCTAGTATTCTAGGCTGCGATGCCAAGTGCCCCGAATCTCACGGGTCCATTTTACGCGGCCTACAAGGCCGCAAATTCTTCTTTTGGGGCGAACACATTTCGTTGCGCGGAAGAAACCGCTGACGAACTTCTCAAGACAGCAACTACGTCTGACAATCCTGGAATGCTACTCGGCAGGGTGCAGAGTGGAAAAACCCGCACATTCATCAGTATTCTTGCGCTGGCATTCGACAACGACTTTGATATTGCTATCGTCCTAAGCAAAAACTCGCGTGCTTTGATTGAACAGACGGCAAAGCGACTTAACAATGAATTCAAGATGTTCATTGATGACGGCGAGCTCGAAGTCTATGACATCATGCATGCCCCCGAGTCTTTCGGGGCGTTCGAGTTAGCATCCAAGCTGCTATTTGTCGCAAAAAAGCAAAGCGACAACCTTCGGCGCCTAATCGATCTATTCAGCAACTCAGCAATAGCGAGCAAACGAACCATCATTGTCGACGACGAGGCGGACAATGCGTCCATCGGATATGCAAAAAAGTCCGGATTAATTGAGGCACGCAAGATTGCACTTCAGATAAGCAAACTACGATCAGCTATCTTGAGTTCATCCTTCTTGCAGGTAACTGCAACACCCTACTCGCTCTACTTACAACCGACTGAGGTTGAGGTCGCGAATGTAATGACTTTCAAACCCACCCGTCCTGCATTCACAAAGCTGGTCCCCGTCTCCGCTGACTACGTCGGAGGCGAAACCTATTTTGGTGAGTCAGCACGAAGCGAGACAGATACCCTGGAGAGCTTGATTCATCATACTGTTGACCATCGGGAGTTCGAGCGCTTAAAGAAACCGGACGCCCGATCGTTCAAGTTGGATGATGTTCTTACAGCAAAAGCGATCGAAGGATACAGAACTGCCCTTGTAAACTTCATTGTTGGAGGCTGTATTCAGCGACTCAATGGAGTGAAGGCTGGCGGCAAACCCAAGAAATTACGTTATTCATTTCTTCTCCATTCGGAAGCTGGCAAAAAAGCTCACGATTGGCAAGAAAAACTCACTAAATCTATCGTCTGCAAGCTCGAAGCTGCTGCTAAGGTCAATGGCGCTGATTTTGTCTCGCTAGTCACCCAGGCCCACACGGATTTTTCGCGTTCTCTTTCATTGGCTTCGCAACCGATCCCTACGCTTGATGAAGTCTTAATCGCCGTTGCTGGTGCGCTCCGTAATCAACAAGACATTACCATCACAAAAGTAAACTCAGACGATGATGTTGCATCTTTGCTCGACAGTATTGGGCAGCTCAAATTGCGTAGTCCGCTTAACGTCTTCCTGGGTGGCCAAGTGCTTGATCGTGGCGTTACGTTGGCCGGTTTGCTTGGTTTTTATTACGGCCGCAGACCAAACAAATTTCAACAGGATACAGTGCTCCAGCACTCTCGTATGTATGGTTATCGCCGAACTGATCTGGCCGTGACTCGTTTCTATACTTCCAAAGCCATCCGTTTTGCAATGAAGCAAATGGAAGAGTTCGATTCATCGCTTCGTGCGGCAATCGATGCCGGAGGTGACAGGGCTGTTCAATTTATCCGAAAGGCCGAGGATGGATCGATTGTGCCCTGTAGCCCCAATAAGATTCTGGTTGCAACTACTCAAACACTCGGGCCCTACAAAAGAATTCTGCCTATTGGCTTCCAAACCGGCTATCGCACGGGAGCTCACGGCATCGGCAAGATCATTGAGGACATCGACTCTCAAATCGTGGACCTCTGCGGGTTCGACTCTGCGGCTCCTAAGCTAGTTCCAGTTGGAACGGCTCTCCATCTCCTTCGGCAGATCGAGCCGACAATGGACTTTGCTGCCGATGATGCGCCGCCTTTTGATTGGGACGGAGCGAGAGCCGCGCTTGCTCACCTGAGCCAACAGCATCCCAAACCGGCCGAACGAGGAAACGTACTTCTGTGGGCGGCAAGAGATCGCAACTCTGCGCGATTAGCGAGTGAGAGCTCCCACGCCACGTATATTGAAACTCCGGATTCCGAGAAGACTGAAGGACAGCTCGCAAAACAATTTGCTATCAATCACCCAATCCTTTTTTTACTTCGTCAGAACGGTTCCGATGCGCCTGACAAGGGCTGGCGGGGCACACCCTTCTATTGGCCTGTAATTCGCGCTCAGGCTCAGACTCCAACGGCCATATACACAGCTGAAACCATCGATTGAGGCTGGTGGGTGGGACGGGTGGCCCGTCCTATCGCGAAGGCGGGTGGGCCACTTTAATCGGGAAGCGACGACGCGTCTGTCTTCAACACTGACCGAAACAACTTGGGGGTGCGCCCCTTCTCGCGCTTTTCGAGAAGGGGCTACCGAACAGCTGACACCGCGCTGAAAGTCAAAAGCCCCACCCTGTCCCTGCAAAGAACGCAGGGACCAGGGTGGGGCACCCGATTCATCGTTACTTTGACGACCCTTACACCAGGCCCTGATCCAGCATCGAGTTGGCGACCTTGAGGAAGCCGGCGATGTTGGCTCCGTTCACGTAGTTGCCGGGCGTGCCGTACTTCTCGGCCGTTTCGTAGCAGTTCTTGTGAATGGCGATCATGATCTTGTGCAGACGATCGTCCACTTCTTCACGCGTCCAGGAGAGGCGCATGCTGTTCTGCGACATTTCCAGTCCGGAGGTGGCAACGCCGCCGGCATTGGCGGCCTTGGCTGGTCCGTAGAGGATTTTCGCTTCGAGGAACGCCTTGGTGGCTTCGAGGGTGCTCGGCATGTTGGCGCCTTCGCAGACAACCTTGCAGCCGTTCTTGATGAGATTCGCCGCGTCTTTTGCGTTGATCTCATTCTGAGTGGCGCTCGGGAACGCGCAGTCGGCTTTAATCGCCCAGAGCCAGTTGTAGTCGAGTTTGCGATCGGTGGCGTGGTAGACGGCCTTCTTGAATTTGTCGGCGTAGTCCTTGATGCGGCCACGGCGGGTGTTTTTCAGATCCATGACGAAGGCGAGTTTGTCGCGGTCGATGCCGTCGGCGTCGTAGATGGCGCCATCGGAATCGGACACGCTAACCGGTTTCGCGCCCAGATCGAGCAGCTTCTCGATGGTGTATTGCGAAACGTTGCCGCTGCCCGAGACCAGACAGACTTTGCCTTTCAGGTTTTCTTTGCGGGTCTTCAGCATTTCCTCGGCGAAGTACACGCAGCCATAGCCGGTGGCTTCGGGACGAATCAGCGAGCCGCCCCAGGCCAGGCCCTTGCCGGTGAGAACGCCGGAGAATTCATTGCGCAGGCGCTTGTACTGTCCGAACATGTAGCCGATCTCGCGTCCGCCCACGCCGATGTCGCCGGCCGGAACGTCCGTGTCAGGGCCGATGTGGCGTTGGAGTTCGGTCATGAAGCTCTGGCAGAAACGCATGACTTCGTTGTCGCTTTTGCCTTTGGGATCGAAATCGCTTCCGCCCTTGCCGCCGCCCATGGGCAGCGTGGTGAGCGAATTCTTGAAAACCTGCTCGAACGCCAGGAACTTCAGAATGCCGAGATTCACCGAGGGATGGAGGCGCAGGCCGCCCTTGTAGGGGCCGATGGCGCTGTTCATCTCAATGCGGAAGCCGCGATTGACTTGCACTTTGCCGCGGTCGTCAAACCAGGGGACACGGAACATCAGGACGCGTTCGGGCTCGGTAATACGTTCCAGGATCTTGGCTTCCTGATACTCAGGGTGGCGTTGCAACACGGGCCCCAGGGACTCGAATACTTCCATTACGGCCTGGTGAAATTCTGGTTCGGCTGGGTTCTTGGCTTTTACGAGGTTGAGAATCTGACTAGCGTAGTCCGCCGCAGCACTTCCCTTGGGCGGTTCCATAACTGCACTCATAGGCTTGCCTCCGAATTTTTATACATGGAAAGAATTGTCAAAACTACAGGACGCCGTAAGATTTGCGGCTGTAAGCAATTGGACGCTTGGGGGGGAGGCTCTGCCGTGATTTGCGTCACCTGTTTTCGTGATGATCAGGCGCACGGTTGTGACTCCGGGGCAGAGCGTAAACGATATCCGCAGGCAGAGAAGCCCCGCGGGACGAGTCGGTAGGCGCAAGAACTAACGATTACATCTAAGGTTACTTCCCGTGGACAGGTTTTACAACTGTGACTCGGGCGGTTACCTGCTGGCCTTTTTCCATGCCGCCGACGATGACCAGGCCGCGGCGGGTAAACAGCAGGCCATGATGATCCATGGTGGGTTCTGGAGTGTTCTCGCTGAGCGTTTCCCAGGCGCGCGAGCGGAGGTTAAAGGCGAAAGTTACCGGGGACGGTTCGGCGGGCTGGCCGTTATAGCCGATCCCATTGTAGTTGTAGGGGTTATCGGTTCCCCCTGAAAAATAGATACGGCCTGCCTTTTTTTCCAGTGGACCCGCTCCGGCCGCGATCCGGTAGCGCGCATTGCCGGGGTGCGGCGGAAGTTTGGTCCAGACGATCTTCGTGATGTCAGCTTTCTTCGAACTTGGAATGGTTCCCATCCAGCATTCGCTGGAGGCGAGGTATTTGGGGCCGGGGCTGCCGGGGTTCGTATAGGCTCCGTCCACGTAAACGATGGTGTCGCCGAGGATGGCGCCGGCATGACCGAACACGGGCGTACCGGGAATTGGCGTGGCCTGCATCCAGGTATCTGTGTCGGTGTCGTAGATCTGGACGTTGCGGACGGCATCGCTCTTTGCAGTTGACCATCCGCCGATCAGGAAAATGTAGCGGTCGCGAAAGAGGCCGACCACGGCGTCGTCAACCGGGACGGGAATGTCTTTGCCGCGATAATAGCGATTCTCGACGGGGACAAAAACGTTCAGATCGGAGACCGTGGTCTCACCACCCTGGGCGTCGACGACGTAGCCTCCGAAGATGAAGACTTGATCGTGAAGGGCGACGGCCGATGCCGCCAGACGACCGGCCACGCCCGGCACGGGACGCTTTTCCTGCCACTGCCCGGTGTTGGGATCCATTTCGTAGGTGCTGGTGGTGATGGCATCCCAGGTTTTTTTCGGGCCAATGCCCATGAAGGAAAAAATCCTGGCTCCGCCCTGGTCATGCGAAATGGCGACCGCGTTGTTTGAGACCGGCGCAGGGAGGGGGCTGAGCTTGGGCTCGTCGGCGGCGGGAAGGCGGGCCGCAACAAGAAGGCAGAAAACTACGGGGAGCAGTTTCGTCAAAGCCGATTTCATTGCAGAAATAATAGCAGCCCGTCCCTCCACTAGAACCACGTGCGTTTGCGGTATTCGCGATAGGCGTCGCCGAATTTTGCTTCGAGCACGGCGGCTTCGCGACGCGCGCGGAAAATCTGCATTGGAATGAGTACCAGCAGCACGATCAGGAGATGAGGTTTCCATACCACGAGCGCCAGACCCACCAGAAAAATCACTCCAGAGACATAAATTGGATTTCGGATCCGTGAATAGATTCCGCTGGTTACAAGTGCGGTAGCTTTTGGAGCGACGGAGAAGGACCGGCCGAGCGTGTGGCGAGAGAGGAACACGCCCGCGAGGCCGGTCAGTCCTAGCAGCAGGCCGATGAAGCGAGCGGGTCCGTGCGGGCCCGGTCCAGACTGGAATAGCCAGCCGAGACCCCACAGGCACGCGACCCAGGGCAGCCACACGCGCCATATCGTTCGGCGGTCCAGGTTCACTTCTACTCCACAAATCCCTTACGCACGGCGTGGATGAAATCGGTGTAAGCGGGCTCCGCGCCGGATGCGCGCATTTGCAATGCGATCTGCCCGCGATGATAGGCCGAGTGAAAAAGCACATGCGTCAGGACGTCTTCCACCCGGCTTCGCCAGAGTTCGCCTTTGCTGTTGCGGTACTCGACCTGGTCATCGAGCGAGCCCGGGGCGAACTGGTTGGCCAGCCGCGCCAGATAATTTCGCCACGCCGACGACATCTCGTCCGCTAGAGCCGCGCAATCGTCGAGCGTGGAACTGGGCCAGACTGGCATGCTCTGGGGTTGCTTCAGGATGCGTTCGAGCCAGAGCTTCTGCGCCGAAAGAATGTGGGCCATGCGTCCAAGCGCGGCCGCGGGAACGGAATTGGCGGCGCGCATGGCGGCGAGACATTCGCGATTGGCCCAGTGATCGTAGGCAAACATCCTAAGAAAATCTTTGGCGGGCATGGAACTCCTCTGAGCAGATGCGTTGCGACTGGTTGCGCAAAGACGATACGATGACAGACGATACGATGACCGACCTTACTATAACAACCGGGGCGACGACGAGCATGGCGGCGGGTGTGCGTGCGAGCTGGGTCGTCCCTCCGGGACTTGGATTAATTGCTTCGCTTTTCCCAGCGCTGAAGTCCTCCACCCCAGCACGCCAAAACCGGGCGTGCTGGGGGCCCCGGCGCTGGGCTAAGTTAGTTCGCCCCTCCGGGGCTGGATTTGCGATCTTGATTTGCTCGATCTTGGTTTGCATATCGGGAATGGCCGCGCCCGCGCAGACGCAGAATCCGACGCAAACCCAGACGCGCGAGCAGTTGTTGCAAGAACTGGATTCGGGCCAGGTGCGCGACGCCGTCCTGCTAGGTCAACAAGCGGTTTCGCGTTGGCCGCGTAATGCGGAATTCCGTCATTACCTGGGCGTGGCCTACTTCAAAACCGGCGATCTCCAACAGGCGCAGGAACAGCTTACGCGAGCGCGAGAACTGAATCCGAAAGATGCCACGACGCATTTCGACCTGGCGCTGGTGTTCTTGAGCCAGCAAAATTACCCGAGTGCCGCCGACGAACTGGAAGGGGCGATCAAGCTCGACCCTTCGAACGCGCTCGCGCATCAACTGCTGGGGAGAGCGTATCTGAATACGAATCGCAGCTTGCAGGGGATCGAGGAGTTCAAGACCACTCTAAAACTCGATCCGGCCATGAAGCTCGGCCACTACCACCTGGGATTTGCCTACTTCAGTCTCGGGCGCAACGACGAAGCCATCAGCGAATACAAAGAGGAGTTGCGCCGGTCGGGAGAGAATCCCGCGGTGGTGTTCGAATTGGGGCACGCGCTGCTGGAGAGCGGAAGATATGAGGCGGCTGTGACCTATCTGCGGCGCGCCGCCGAACTGGACGCATCGAATCCCGACGTCTGGTACCACCTGGGCAAGGCGCAGGCGCTCGCGGGACAGGCGGCTCAAGCCGAGCCGTCTTTGCGGAAGGCTGTTGAGCTGAATCCGAAGGACCCGAGGCCGCACTATCAATTGGCGCGCGTTCTGGAAAAACTCGGCAAGACCGACGAAGCGCGGAAGGAACGAGAACGCTTCGCGGAGCTGAAGAAGGCGCAGCCGGCCACGGCAGGAATGGCCACCGGGCGCGATCAGTGAGAGCGATACGGCCCATGAGAAAACTACGGGTTGCGGTCGCGACGGCCTTCCTGCTGACGGCCCTGTCGATGGGCATGAAGGACGGGGGAATGAACGGCGGCTGGATTGTGTGGGGGACTGCGCAGACGGCGCCGAAACACCCTGCCCCGGCAAACAAGAGTCCAGCCGCAAAGCCGGTTCCATCCGCGCAAAAGCCGGACACGAAAACTCCCGCCACCAATCCACCGTTGTTCGTTGACGTGACGCGCGCCGCCGGCATTGACTTTCACTTGAACTGCGGCAGCCGGGAGAAGCTCTACATCGTGGAAACGCAGTGCGGTGGCGCGGCCGCCTTCGACTACGACAACGACGGGTGGATGGATATCCTGCTGGTGGATGGATCGTCCATTGAAGACTACCGCGCCGGCAAGTGCCATCCGCCGCGCCTCTATCACAACAATCATGACGGCACGTTTACCGATGTGTCGGCGAAGTCGGGCCTGAATTTTTGCGGCTGGGGATACGGTGTCGCCATCGGCGACTACGACAACGACGGTTGGGAAGACGTCTACATCACCGGCTTCCACGGTTCGGCGCTCTACCACAACAACCACGACGGCACCTTCACCGATGTCACCGCGAAAGCCGGCGTCGCCAACGCCACTGAGTGGGGAACGAGCGCGGCCTTCGGCGATTACGACAACGATGGCTATCTCGACCTGGTCGTTGCCGATTACGTCGACGTGGACATGAACAACCTCCCGCCCTTCGGCGTGGGTCCTTTCTGCCAATACCGCGGCATCCCGGTGAATTGCGGTCCGCGCGGACTTAAGGGCGCGCGCGATCGCCTCTACCACAACAACGGCGACGGCACTTTTACCGATGTCACGGAAAAACTCAACATCGATCCCGACCGCTACTACGGACTCGGCGTGTTGTGGCTGGACTACGACAAGGACGGCTGCCTCGATCTTTACGTCGCCGACGACTCTTCGCCCAGCCTGCTCTATCACAACAACTGCAAGGGCGGATTCACCGAAGTCGGCGCCGAGGCGGGTGTGGCCTACAGTTCCGACGGACACGAACAGGCTGGCATGGGCATTGATTCCGCCGACTACGATCGCGACGGCTGGCCCGACATCGTGAAAACCAACTTCTCCGACGACACCAAGAACCTCTACCACAACGACCACAACGGCGAGTTCACCGACATGGCAGGCGAGGCGGGCATCGGAGCCATTGGGTACCCGTACCTCGGCTTTGGCGTGAAATTTTTTGACTTCGACAACGATGGCTGGCCCGACATTTTCATGGCCAACGGCCACGTCGACGCGCAGGTCGAAGGGCAGACTTTCGGCGTTGGCTATGCCGAGCGGCCGTTTCTGTTCCACAATCAGGGTTACCAATCAAAGATCGACCAATCAAGAATCGGGAAGTTCGAAGAGATTGCCGAGAAGTCCGGTCCAGCGCTCTCGAAGAAATATATTGGCCGCGCCGCTTTGACTGCCGATTTCTGGAATCGCGGCCGCCAGGATCTCCTGTTCACGAATATGGATGGTTCGCCGGTTCTGCTCCGCAACGAAGTTCCGTCACCCGGCCACTGGCTGCAGATCAGGACCATAGGCAGCAAATCGAACCGCGATGGCTTCGGCGCCAGGATCGAGGTCACGGCCGCGGGCTCGACCCGCTATGCGGAGGTGCGCGCCGGAAGCAGCTTTGAGAGTTCGAGCGACCCGCGGACTTTTTTCGGCTTGGGCGCAGCGACCAAAGTCGAGGCAATCGTCATTCGCTGGCCGAGCGGGCAGGTCGACAAGCTGGGACCGGAGGCAGCGGACCAGGAGCTCGTCGTCCGAGAGGGAAGCGGGGTCGTTGAAAGAAAGCCGGTCAAAGAAGGCTCCGAGCGGCGGTGAATCTACGGAATTCCGTAGATTAAATCGCTTTGATTCTTCAGTTACCCATAGATGCCGGGATCGCCACTCTCGTAAGTATATGAAAAATAATGGCAAAGTAGTTTGGAGCAAGAAGTGCCATTCTACTTCGAAAGCACTATCTGTGGCTGTGTTCGGAGTCAGGCCAACTGTTTTTCAAGCCGTTTCTCCGGTTACATCAACAGAATGAGCAAGATAGCTTGGCAAGGGCTTTGATTCGAGGCGCGCAAGTTCGGCGCTTCGCGGTAGCAGGTGGTGCGGTAGACCCTGCAACCAGAGTTCTTAAGGATCGAGTTCGCAACTAGAAACGTGCATACGACAACCATCACGCTCCATTGTCTCCAGAGGGTAAATAAATGAGAAGATTGCAGTTCTGCCTTACAGTGTTTGCCGTACTGGCCCTAACCTTCAGCGCATTCGCGCAGGTGCAGAACGGCCAGTTTAGCGGTACCGTGCTTGATCCAACCGGCGCCGCCGTTGCGGGCGCCAAGGTTACGGTTATCAACCAGGGAACCAACCTGACCGTCACGCTCATAACCAATTCCAGCGGCAACTACACGGCCAAGGAACTGCCGATCGGCACTTACAAGCTGACGGCCGAAGCCGCCGGCTTCAAGACCGTGTCGGATTCCAACGTCGTGCTGAATGCGGGCGTCATCGCGCACGTGGACTTCAAGCTGACCCTGGGCAAGGCTTCGGAAGTGGTTGAAGTGACCGGCGCCGCGGTTGCGGTCCAGACTGACGATGCCAAACTGTATAACACGGTTACCAGCACTGAGATCAGCAACATGGTGCTGAGTGGCCGCGACGTGTTCGACCTGATGCAACTTACCGCAGGCGCTGTAAACGTGGCCGGAACCGACTTTGAAAACGGCCACAATACCGTAGTCAATGGTGTCCGCGAAGACTTCAACGGGTTCCTCATCAACGGCGTATCGAATAAAGGATTGAGCGGCGGTGAAGAAAGCACGCCGATCAACGATACGGTCGAGGAATTCCAGCAGTTGGGACTGAACATGTCGGCGCAGTACGGCAACAGCGCTGGCAGTACCGTCAACCTGGTGACCAAAGGGGGAACCAACTCGTTGCACGGCAGCTTGTTTGAATTCCTGCGCAACGAGGCTGCCGACGCCAACGACTTTTTCGCGAACTCGGTACCTGGCTGCAAAAGCGATCCCCACTGCCGGCCGCCCTATCGCTGGAACCAGTTCGGCGGCACGGTAGGCGGACCGATTATCAAAGACAAGCTGTTCTTCTTCCTGGCCTACGAGAGAAGCTACTTCAAGACCTCGAACATTTCCACGATTACCCAAGAGTCATCCGCTTGGCGAGACGCAGTCGCGGCGGCGGATGCAAACACCAGTACGACGTCGGTCGCCGGCGTTCTTTACGGCACCTTTGCCCCGAAGAATCCGGGGACGCAATTGCCTGCAGGATCTGGAGGGACCCTTGACGACTACATTGCCAATATATCGCCGGGCAGCACCACAGGGTTCGCCAGCTACGCGGACTATGTCTGCCCGGATAGTTACGTAAGTATGGGCGCGCCGTCACAGGCCGCAGCGAATGCTATCGCTGCGAGAATGCAATCTATTCTCGGCGTTGTCCCTGGGGTGGATAGTACGACGGCTTTGGTTAACCCCCTTAACCCTACAATCTCAAAATTCTGCACGGCACCCTTGGTTGCGCAAGCAGGCACGGTGGGACGCGACCCCGTGACGGGCAGTTCCACTATGGAATTCGAGGACTCGAGCATCGCGACCTCCGGTTCGAGAACACAAGGCAACTACTTTAACGGCAGGCGAATGTCTGGACGCCTCGATTACAACTGGAATACCAACAACCGCTTGTCGGGCAACTTCCAGTGGCAGCGGGATTACGACGAATTCGGGCCCTGCAGCCCGGCTTGCGACCGCGGCTTTTCCAACCCTCAGATCGTTCGTTCGCCCAATGCACAGTTCAGCTTTACCCATACTTTCAGCCCGACGATCCTGAACGAATTCAGGGCCGGGTATGTGCAAAATGTGAACCTGATCGGCACCAACCTACCGGGTGTTCCCCAAATTGGCTTCGACGACGGTTCAGTGGGCTTCGGTTCCTACAACGGCTACCCACAGTACTTCCGGGAGAACATCTACTCATACTCCGACATGGTGTCGGTGAGCCATGGCAACCACAACATGAAGATTGGTGTGGATTTCCGGCGCAATATCGAGAACAGCCAGTTCAGCGTGGCGCGCGGTTCCTACTACTTCTCCGACCCGATCTTCTTCGCGGCCGACTCTCCTTACACGATCACTGCGGGCGTTAATCCCCAGATCTGCAAACCGCCGTGCTCGGCAGCGACCATCGCGGCGTTGGTGCAGAGCGGCACAGTTCCGAGCGCATCAGAAGAAAGCAACATTCGGCACTGGCGCAACCTCGAAATGGGAGCCTATTTCCAGGATGACTGGAAGGCCACCAAGCGTCTGACGCTGCAACTCGGCCTTCGTTATGACCTGTATGTTCGTCACAACGAAGAAGGGAATGCGGCGACAACCTTCCTCCTGGGTAGCGGAAGCAATGTGATAGACGGGTTGATCAATGCCAACAGTGCGGCCCATGACACGGGTTGCGATCAACCAGCGCAAATAGCTATGGCACAGGTGGCGGGCGTCTGCGGATCCGGGGGTTTTGCAGCATCGTCCTCGCTGGGCAAGGGTCGCCACAAGGACTTTGGTCCGCGGGTTGGCTTTGCCTGGGATGTATTCGGCGACGGCAAGACGTCGCTGCGTGGTGGTTTCGGCATTTCGTATGAGGGCACGCTTTATAACCCGCTCTCGAACTCGCGCTGGAACCTTCCCTACTACTCTTTCAATACCGACACCAACTTCATTGGGGGTGAGGCCAACGCAGTGCTTTATGGTCCGACGGATTGCAGCGGTCCAGGGACTTTCCCCGACAACTGCACACCAAACGGTGGAGCTCTATTCGGGCCGGGGGGTGCCACACCGGTGTTTACGGGCGCGGCGACGAACCCTGGTCAGGGTGTTGGAGCGCAGGCGGCCGGCAACATCACGGGTTGGAATGGGCAGAATCCAAACACCGCAAACCTCACAGGGATCGTCTTCCCGAAAGGCATTGATGACCCCTACGTGTACAACTACTACCTCGGGTTCCAGCGCGAAATCTTGCCCAAGACCGTCCTGGAGGTCGACTTTGTAGGTACCACCGGCCACAAGCTGTTCCGAGCTGAGAATATCAACCGCCTGCCTGGCACGCTGTTACCGGCTGGGTCATCCATTGTCAACAACGTGGGCGAAACGCTAACGGGTTCGAAGTACAGCGGCATGACTTTTCCCGACGGTCACGTCTATTTTCCAACTGGCAGCCGTCCCAATCCCAACTATGCCACGATGCGTGTCTGGGAGAACGTGGTCAATTCCAACTACAGCTCCCTGCAGGCTTCGCTGAAGCGCCAGATGAGCCACGGGCTGCTGATCAATGTCAACTACACCTACAGCCACTCGATTGATAACGGTTCGACCTGGCACAGCGGCGCCACGACCTCTAACGGCGCCTCTGGCGGCGACGGCTACACCACCGATCCGACGCACCCCCAATTCGATCGGGGCAACTCGGTTTACGACATCCGCCATCGCCTGGTTGTTAATCACGTGTGGCAGATGCCCGGCTACAACATGAAGGGACCGCTCGGATATATTGCGGGTGGATGGTCTCTGAGCGGCATCTGGGCACTCCAGAGTGGTGCACACTGGCAGCCATACAACTCCCACAGTCCGAATCTGAGAGAGATTTCGGATTCAACCATCCGCTGCACTGCGGCGGATGTCAACGGCGGCAACTGTCAGAACCTGGGCGGCGATTATCTGCTGACGCGAGGCAGGAACGAACGTCCGGATAGCAGCGTTCCCCACTTCGGCGATTTCAAACACGCTACGTGGGCGAACGGTTGGGCCAGTGGTGGACAGACGAATCTGCCGGTTCTTTCCGACCCATGCTTTGGCTGTCTGAGCAACCTGGGACGCAACCAGTTTGTCGGCCCGAATTTCTGGTCGACGGACCTGACGCTCTCCAAGAACTTTAAGTTGACGGAGAGGTTCAACCTGAAGTTTGATGCGGCGGCATTTAACGTGTTCAACCGCACCAACTTCCTGTTGGCGACCTCCGGCGGCTTTGGGCATAACGAAATACACTCCGGCATTTTCGGCGAAGCGGGCGGCACCACGATCAACGGTGGCGGACCGCGCGTCATGCAGTTCGGCTTGAAGCTCAGCTTCTAGCCGCACTCGCTTTCCCGGGGCCTGTTCTCGCAAGAGAATGGGCCCCTTTTCTCTTTATTGGTATATTGATATCCATGCGGTGAAGGTCATGATCCGCCGGTTCTATCTTTATCCTTCGCTCCTGCTTCTGTTCCTGGTGTTCTTCCCGCGGACGCTCCCTGCTCAATTGCAACCGCTTGGTAATGTGACGGGTCGCCTTCAGGTCGCGAACGGTGATGTCCCATCACATCAGGTCCTGGTGGAACTGCGCCTGCGCGGGGCAACCATGAACAGCGTGTACGCCGACGCCGAGGGGTACTTTAGCTTCGCCAGCCTCGAACCCAATCCCTACCACATCGTCATCAATGACGATGCCTACTACCCGGTCGACGTCCGGGAGGATGTTAATCCCGAGACGCCGAACAACCGGGTGGAGATCTACCTGCGTGCTCGGGAGGATCCGAAGAAGAGTGATCCGATAAGCGGGCGGGCATCCGGCAGCAACCCAAATCTGGTCGATCCGGCAGACTACAACAAACGCTTTCCCAAGAAGGCCGTCAAAGAGTTCGAACGCGGGGTGAATGCCGAGCACAAAGGCGAGCGAGACGAAGCCATCGCGCACTATGAAGGGGCGTTGAAGATTGCTCCGGACTACTACCCCGCGCACAACAATCTTGGGTCGTTGTATCTGGGCAAGTCGGATTTCAAGTCGGCGGAGGCCCAGTTTCGCGAATCGGTGCGCCTCGACCAGAACGAGGCGCAAGCTTATTTCAACCTCGGCAACGTGCTCATGCTGACCGGGCGCTATAGCGAGTCTGAGGCCGCTGTGGAGGCCGGTTTGCAGCGCCGTCCGGACTCGGCTTTTGCCCGTTATCTCCAGGGATGCCTCTCCGCGCGAGCGGGCAAGTTCGCAGAAGCGGAAAAGAGTCTGCGCGAGGCTTTACAGCTCGACCCGTCGATGTGGCAAGCGCATCTGCAGTTGGTGAATCTTTATCGGGAGCAGAAGCGTACGGAAGACGCCATTCATCAACTCCAGGATTTTCTGAAAGCCTTCCCCAGTTCGCCGACGGCCGCAAAAGCCAGGGAAGTGTTGAACAAGCTGCAAAGGCAAGAGGCCGCTCGAAACCGGTAGACGATCCCCGCCAGACTATTATGGATTTGCCGGGCAGAATGTTTTCTCTAGCTGGCAGGCAGCCTGGTACTCCGCGCGTGCCTGACTGATCTGGCCCGCGCGCTGCAATGCATATGCCAGGTTGAGGTGGGCCTCCGCCAGCTTCGGGTCAAGTTTCAGCGCTACGCGATAGCTCTGGATCGACTTTTGCGGGCGATGCGTCTGGGCATAGCAGATCCCCAGGAAATTACGGATGTGAGCGTCGTCCAAGCCGAGCGCCAAGGCCTTCTCCAGATGAGTGGCGGCGGAGGCATAGTCCTTCTGCTGAAACAGCGCAAGGCCCAACTCGCGCTGCCCAGGCGGATAGTTGGGCTGGATGGCAATCGCTTTCTGGTACGAGGCGAACGCTGCGGCGGGGTCGCTTGCCGCCTGCAACAAGCCGGTTTCATACCAGGCCCGGTAGTTCTGGGGATTGCTCTGCAAGGCTTTGCCGAGCCAGCTTTTTGCCTCGTCCACGCGACCGAGCTTGGCTAGAGCCCGCGCCATGCCGGTCATGGCGCTGTCGAAGTTTGGGTTCAACGCCAGGCAGCGCTGCAGTTGATCGGCGGCGCGCTCCCAGTTCTGCCGCCGCAAGGCCGACTCGCCGAGCATGAAAGGGATCACATAGATTTGCGGGTCCTTTAGCTGCACCTCGGTGAGAGCAGCCTCGGCCTGATCGTCCTGCTTGCGCTGGAATGCGTCCTGGGCTTTTAGAATGGAATTGAACTCCCACAGCTTATCCTTGGGATCGGCAAGACCCTGTTTGAGCGACTCGGCGGAAACCGCGGCACGAAATCCGAAGTAGCCGAGAGCGCGCAATTTTTCCTGCGCGTCGGGACTCAGATTTCCGGCTCCGGCTTCCTGGCGGGTGAAAGGATTGTGGGCCAGAAGCGCCTGCATCTTTTCCCGAAGCACGGCTACGGTGGCGGGTTGCTGGGCGGCAAGATTCCGGGTTTCTCCGGGATCGGCCTCGAGGTCGTACAGCTCTGGGTTGGGCGCCTCGATCAGGTGAAAGCGCTCGCTCTCGAGCGCATGCAGCGGGCTCCAACCGAAAGAACTGAAGGGATAGAACGTCTCGCTGTAGGCGGGATCTGCGGCCGGCTGGCTGGTTCCTGGCAAAGTTCCTGATGAAACTCCCAGCAACGCCTGCGATTGGAACTGTGCGTGTATCGAATCGCTGGAATCATTCAGGCCGGCCAGTTGCAGAAGGGTTGGGGCGACGGAGGTGGTCTCCACGGGCTCGGGACGGCGAGCAGCCCGAATGCCGCTTCCGGCGGGCGGTTTCACGGGCGGTTTTATGATCAGGGGCACGTGCACGGTGGCGTTGTACAGGAAGAAGCCGTGCTCGTCTTCGCCGTGCTCGCCGAGAGACTCGCCGTGATCGCTGAGCGCGACGATCAGCGAGGAATCGTAGAGGCGGTTCTGCTTGAGCCATGTCATCAGGCTTCCTAGTTCGTGATCGGCATAGGCGATCTCGCCATCGTAGAGGTGGCCGCGGTACTCGGAGCGGTAGGGTTCCGGAGGATCGTACGGGCTGTGGGGATCGTAAAGATGCAGCCAGAGAAAGAACGGGCGTCGCGGAGTTCTTTTCAACCAGGCGATAGCATGGGCGACACTCTCTCCGGCGCGACGGTCCACCAGACCGATATCCTTCTGCTGGAAGGTTTCAGCCGAAAACGCATCATCGTAAAAATCGAAGCCACGCGCCAGGCCCCAACTGCGGTCAAGCACGAAGGCGCTGACCACCGCTCCGGTGGCGTAGCCTGCGTGTTTGAACGCCTGGGCCACCGAGCGAAATTGTGGAGCGAGCGGTTGCCCGGTGAAATCCTGTATGCCGTTCTGAAAAGGGTAAGTGCCGGTCAGGATGACCGCATGGGAAGGCCAGGTCAGTGGAACCTGCGAGATGGCGCGGTCAAACACTACTCCGTCGCGCGCCAGCGCGTCGAGGGTTGGAGTCTTGACCATCTGTGCTCCATAACATCCCACGTGATCGGCGCGCAGGGTATCGATGGTGATCAATATAACGCTGGGCTTCGCAACGCTCGGTCGTCTAACACCGGACGCGGCCTGAGGTTTCGCCGGCCCGGGCTTGGCCGCAGGGGCTTGCGCGAACGCTGAGCATCCGGCTGACAGAGTGAACGCGGCCGCTAACGGAAGAGTCGCTAAGACAGTTGAGAAGCGCCCGAACATGCCTCTATTGCGGCGTCGGCTGCTGCGCGCGCCGCCTCTCCTCGTCTGCCTCCGCCGTGAGTCCCTTGGCGGCCAGCGCCTTGGCGAGGGACTCGTGCATGATGGGCTCTTGCGGCGCCAATTCCACGGCGCGCCGCAACTCTGCAATGGCGTCGTCAAGCTTGCTCTGGTAAAGCAGTGTTTCGCCCAGGACGCGATGCCCACGGGCCAATTCAGGGTTGATCGCGACCATTTGCCGGAACGCCGCCGCCGCCGGCTCGAGCTGCTTCTTCTGCAGGAACGCCACTCCCAAATTGTAGGCAGCTTCAAAATTAGTGGCATCGAGCTGTAAAGTCCGCTGCAGGGAGGCGATGGCGGCATCGATCTGTCCGGCGTGGGCTTGCGCCATGCCGAGATTGAAATAGGCAAGGGCGTAGTCAGGACTGAGCTGAACCGTCTTCTGCAGCTCGTCCACCGCCTCGGGAAACATCTTGAGGTGATAGTAATCGAGGCCCTGCAGATAGTGAGCCGGAAGGGAGTTGGGTTCGGTTTTGAGCGCACTTTTCAGTTTCTCGATCGACTCCTGATAGCGGCCGTGCTGGCTGTCGGCGATGGCGTCGGAGATCAATTCATAGGTGGCGACGCGATCTTTCGGATCCGGCAGGTCGCGGCTGCTGATGGTCGGATCGCTGCCCCCGGAGAACCCCGCGTAGCCCAGGGCTTTCAAGCGCTCCATCAGGGCGGGATCGAGGCCGGTCTTTTCCGCCAGTTCCTTACCGGCGCTGTATTCGCGGACCATACCGGCGAGCTTGGCGCGCATCTCCTCGGCCACCGCTTTCTTTTCCGAGAACAGATTGCGAACTTCGCCCGGATCCTTCGCCAGATCGTAGAGTTCGGGTCGAGGCGCGTCGATGAAGTGATATTTCGTGTTCTCCGACCCTCGCAGTTCACTCCAGTCGAAGTGAAGCCGTGGCAGGAAAGTCTCGCCGTAGAGGACGCGGTCGCGGCCGGCTTGATCGTCATGATGAAGATCGTCAGGACCGCGTTCGCCGCGAAGCTCGGAAAGCAAACTGCGCCCCTGCACCTGCGGCGGAATTTCCAGGCCGACGGCGCCGAGCACGGTGGGCATCAGATCGACAAGAGAAACTGGATCGGCAACCGTGCGCGCCGCGGCCTTCTCCGGCAACCGATTGTCCGGCCATCGAATGATCAGCGGCACACGCATGGTGGCGTTGTAGATGAAAAAGCCGTGCGTTTTTTCGCCGTGCTCTCCCAGACTTTCGCCGTGGTCTCCGCAGAGTACGATCACCGTGTTCTGATAGATGCCTTTCTCTTTCAGGAAGCGAACCAGTCGCCCGACCTGTTCATCCGCAAACGCGATTTCGCCATCATACGGCTGTGCCGCGTACTCGCGGCTGTAAGGCTCGGGCGGGTGATACGGAAAATGCGGATCGTAGAGATGCATCCAAAGAAAGAATTTCTTTTGCGAATTCTTCGCCAGCCAGTCTTTTTCCAGCCAGTCCAGCGCCACATCGGCCACCACGTTGCCCGGGCGCTCCATCTGGTCGAGATTCGCTTCGTCCAGGCGGCTGAAGTCGAAGTGATCGTAATAAAAGTCAAATCCCTGATTCAGTCCAAAGCGCGAGTCCAGAACTGCCGCGGCAATCACCGCTCCCGTCTGGTACCCGGCTTGTTTGAGCACGGAGGCCAGCGTGGGCTGAAGGGGGCTGAGTTTGTTGCCGCTGAAATCGTGTATGCCGCTCAGCATCGGGTAGGTTCCGGTCAGCATCGAGGCGTGCGAAGGCAGGGTCACGGGGACGACGGCGAAGGCGCGTTCGAAGCGCGCCCCATCGGCGGCCAGGCCGTCGATGTTGGGAGTCTTGATTTGCTTGTATCCATAGCAGCCGACATGGTCGGCGCGCAGCGTGTCAATCGTGATCAGGACTACATTCAGTGCGGGCTTGGCGGGTGGTTGCGCCGCCGCTTGGAGCGCGGCGAGGGCATTAAGGACGACGACAACAATGAAGCGACGGAAAGAAGCGGGCATGGGTGAGTTTAGTTTATCGCATGTTGTCGCACGAATAACGGCACCGGCACACGGTTAAACGCGCCCAAGGACTGTGATAGGCTGAGCCCTTATGAGACGGCTGGCGATTTTTCTCGGGATCACGATGCTCGGAACTGCGGCTTGGGGCCAGAACTCCGCTCACACGACCGCCCAGCGAAACTCTTCTCCCGACGTGTACCTCATCACGATTGATACGCTGCGTGCCGACCATGTTGGCTGCTATGGATACAAGCAGGTCGAAACGCCCGCGCTCGACGCGCTGGCCGCCGACGGTGTCCGCTTCACCGAGGCCTTCACGCACAGCCCGATCACGAACACTTCGCACATCACCATCATGACCGGCCTCTTGCCGAGCGTACATGGCGTCACTGATTTCGGCGTCCCGCTCTCGCCGCAACATGTGACGGCGGCAGAACTGCTGAAGAAGCGCGGCTACCAAACCGCAGCCTTTATTGGGGCCGTGATTCTCGATAGCAATACGCTCGCCCCCGGTCTCGATCGAGGGTTCGATTTCTACGATAACTTTCCCGCCAAGACCGATAGCAAAGAGCGCTGGGGCCGCGTCGAGCGCCGCGGCATGGAAGTGGTCGATCACGCCGAAGCCTGGTTCGAGAAGCACCGCACCGGGCCCCATTTCGTGTGGGTGCACTTGTACGATCCGCACGATCCCTACGAGCCGCCCCCGCCGTTCTCGGAGAGATACAAAGACCATTTGTACGACGGCGAAATCGCGTATGCCGATTCCGCACTGGCACGCTGGATTGCGTTTCTGAAGAAAGCTGGCGCGTACAACAACGCCATCGTCGTCGTAACCGGCGATCACGGCGAGGGTCTGGGCGAGCACGGAGAAGAAACTCACGGACTGTTTCTTTACGATTCGACGCTGCACGTTCCGCTAGTCTTGAAAATGCCGCTAAAAACCGCCGCCGGCGCCCATCACGGCACGGTGATTGACGCTCAGGTGCGCACCACTGACATCCTGCCGACGATTCTTTCGGCAACCGGCGTGGCGGCACCGGCAGAACTAAGCGGCGAATCGCTCGCTCCCCTCATCTCGAAGAAAGACGACAAGAAAGACGGCGCCAAAGACTCTCTCAATCGCGTGCTGTTCGGCGAAACCGACTATCCGCTTCGTTGGGGGTGGGCCCCTCTGCGCGCTTTGCGCGACGGCGGCACTAAGTGGATCGAAGCTCCCCGTCCCGAACTCTACGACCTGCAGGCCGATCCGAAGGAACTGAAGAACCTTTACGCTCCCGACAACTCCAAGGTGCAGGCCATGCAGGCCGAAATGGCGAAGTGGAAGGCGAAGCTCCCGCCGCCCGCCAACCCGGCCAAGGTCGAGACTTTGCCCGATCCCAAAGACAAAGTCGAAGTGCAGAACCTGCTGCACAACGCGATGTTGGCCGACGACGACAATCGACCGAGCGACGCCCGCCAGTTCCTGGAGAAGGCGCTGCAAATCGACCCGGCGTCGCCGACCGCATTCCGCCAACTGGGCGAGCTTGAACTCGCCGCCGGAGATTTCGCCAAAGCGGCTGTCCACTTAAAGCGGGCTGGTGAGCTGCGTCCCGACGATTCCACGGCCGCGTTCGAATTGGGCCAGGCGATGGAGAAGTCCGGCAACTGGCCGGGAGCCCGGGATGCGCTCGAATCGAGTCTGAAGCTCGCCCCCAGCCAAGTGTCCGCAAGGCTGATGCTGGGCCGTGTTTATCTGCAACTCAAAGACGCGAAAAATGCGGAAGACCAGTTCGAGGCAGCGCTGCTGGTGGATTCGAGCAGCAGCGAAGGCCGTCTCGGATTGGCGGAGGCGCAGATTCAGCAATCCGATTTTGCCGGCGCCCTGCCGGATCTCGAGGCGTACACCAAAACCGATCCGCGGAGTGTCGTGGCCCTGCGGTTGCTGGCGCATGCTTATCGCGGGCTGGGCCGAGAGCAAGACGCAAAGCGAATCGAGGAGCGAGCCGCCGGAATCGAAAAGAAGTAACGTTCCTTTCACATTCCCGTTTTATGCTAGGTTCTGTACAGCTGGAACGCTTCTGAAAGCGCGAGTTCCCATGGCCCGAAAACAGCCGCCACGCCTGAAGAGGGGCTCGACCTTGGCGCGATCCCGAGCCGCAACCGCCCCCAACGAAGTATTGGCGGGAGAGGAACTGTCGGCGCAGGTCGTGCGCGGCTGCCTGATTGCCCGTGATGCGGTTTTCAACGTTCGGGATTTTCTCGCGGATGGTTCGCGACTGGCATTTCTCGCGATCAAGGATTGCGAGATAGAACTTGACCAGATCGAGCGCAGGATTGACGAGCAACTCCCCGAAGCCATTACCCGCGTAGGGGAGGCTAAGGCGCGCGAGTTGCTGGCGTGTTTGAAGTTCATCACCGACCTCGAACGCATTGGAGACCTGGCCTTTAGCGCAGTCATGCAACTGCAAGGGCGCCGCGAAAAGTTGCCGGCCGCGGACTCCCGCCAACTCGTCGAGATGGCTTCTCTGCTTTGCACAATGTTGGAGCAGGTCCATGAGGGCTTCCTTCAACGTGACGTGGCGCACGCGCAGAACGTTCTGCGGTCCGATCCGGAAGTCGATCGATTGTGCCATTCCTTGTTTCACAGGCACCTGGCTGAGCCGAATAGTCCGTCCGGACAGAAGAATTTCGACATCCTTCTCGCCGCCCAGGCGCTGGAGCGCATCGGCGATCACGCCAAGAATCTGGCGGAAGAGCTCTACGGCCTGTCCGAAGGCCGTTCGCTGCGACACAATGCCAGGAAGCTCTCGTCGGCCTAGAGTATCCCGATACTCAGCGGAGACCATCCAAGTTTCGAAAGCCGCGAGACCCTTCGACAAGCTCAGGGCAGGCTCTGGAGCGGCCGCGGCCACCTGCCTTGATTCAGGCCTTTGTTATAATCAAATTTTCTCGCAATCCACCCGAGTGGCGCTATCGTCTAGGGGTTAGGACGGAAGATTCTCAATCTTCAAACCCGGGTTCGATTCCCGGTAGCGCTACCAAATCTTCTACTTAGCTAGAATTTCCAGTATTTACACGGTTCCTGGCGAGATCTTGCCGTTTTCTTTCCTGTCTTTTTGGTTCTCATACGTCTCTCTCGTTCCCTGGATGCATGGACAGTAAATGGACAGTAAACAGGAATGAGGAGGGCAGGTTCTTTTCAGGGCGGGTAGAAGAACCCTGCCGACCGGACAACTAAACGGACACTACGGAAATCACAGAACTCTGGTTCTGACGCTCCAGAGAGAGGAGCGGGGGGGAAGCCAAGCCTTTTTCATCGATGCCAGGACACTACAACGGAGAGAATTCGTGCTGTTGCCCGCGGAAAACCACCTTCAGTCCAAAATAGGTCGTACGTGCAGCCGGCGATCGAGTCTACATATCGTATATGTTGACGAGTTGGAAGCGGGCTGCCTGGAGGCGTTCAACCATGAGCTGCGAGAACCTTTTCAGGAGTTCATAGCCGAGGCAGCAGTCGTCCTCAGACTTCTGACGCAAGCATTCTCCATCCAGCGCTATGGCGCGTGTCAACTCCACGGCCCGTGCGTCGAAATGCCAGTGGTATGGCCGAACCAGCCAGGACCACCCCAGAACCTCGCCTTCGCCCAGAGTCTGAATGGTGATGGGACCGCGCTTCGGCGCGTGAACCTCAAGCGCCACCTTGCCATGCCGGATCAGGTAGCATGCGTTAGCCACCTTGCCCTCACGGAGGATGATCTCGCCAGCGTCAAAACGCACGTTGGATGCACATCCCGCCAGCAGTTCCAGATATTCCTTTTTCATCCCTTTGAAGAACACGCTCTCAGCCAGAAAACGTTCCAGACCCTCCATAACAGTTCCCCTTTCCACACCGTCACGCCGCGTGCGATTCACAAGCGAGTCGCAGTTACCCGGCCTAGTCCGGCTGATTGCCAAGCACTCTACGCCAGTAGCCACACGAGCGGCCCAACCTTCAAGGCGCCGTCCCAGGGCGTTTCCCCAGGACGATCGACTTACCGTGCGCCAGTTCCTCGAGCGTTTCTTGACTCAGCCTTTCCTCAGCCACCTTCTTCGGGACCAAGCCCAATGCAAGAGCCACTCCGTAAAGAATGGCTTCCGGTCGAGGCGGACAACCCGGGATATAGAAATCGACGGGAATCACCTTGTCGGCGCCTCCTAACACGTTGTAAGTATCAAACCAACAACCCCCTCCCGTTGCACAGGAACCGATAGCAAACGTCAGCTTGGGATTGGGAACAGCCTCCACCAGTCTCCTTAGTGCCGGTGCAACTTGTCTGGTGACAGGACCGCATAGCAGAAGCACATCTGCGTGCCGGGGAGAACCTACGAGCTTAATTCCGAAGCGCTCGGCATCATAATACGGAGTGAGAACATTGATGACTTCGATATCGCATCCATTGCATGCGCCGGTATTTGCGTGGTATACCCAAAGCGATTTGCCAAAGGCCTTTCTGCAAAGACTTCGTAACATGGTGCCACCTCAGCTTCCATTTACCTTCCCAGCGTTGCTAAAACCCCCGCCGCGCGGTCCAGGAGAGGGTACGGTGCCTGGGGGTAAATCCCGAGTAAGACACATATGACCGCCAATATCATCATGGGGACGAACATCCGCGCTGGTACTTCCTTCGGATTGGGTGGAGAGGCGCCGCCTGTCGGTAGATTGCCCCAAAATACTCTATACCCGGCACGAACCATAACAACCATGGTCAGAATACTCGCCAGGATAGCAATGCCCGCGGCCCACCACAGGCCGGCCCTGGCAAGGGCCAGATATACCGTCAGCTTACTCCAGAACCCGTTGAGCGGCGGGAAACCAGCCAGGGCCAACGCCCCCGCGAAGTAACACGCGCTCGTGATAGGCATCCGATTTCTCAGGCCCCCTAGCTCGGATATTCGCCGGGCACCCGTGGCATACATCACCGCGCCTACGCACATGAACAAAAGGGATTTGCAGAGCGCGTGGTTGAGCAGATGATAAAGGCCGCCATAACATCCCAGGTAAGTTCCAAGTCCGATTCCAACCAGCACATAACCCATCTGGCTTACGGATGAATAGGCGAGCAGCCGCTTGAGGTCGTTTTGGGTCAACGCCAAGATGATGCCGAGCAGCATCGAAAAAGTACCCAGGGCTACGATGAAAATCGTGACCTGAGGCCATGCCGGATAGAATATGCTCACCGTGCGGGCGAGGGCATAGAGTGACATTTTTATCATGACGCCCGATAGCAGCACGCTAATCGGTGTCGGCGCTTCTGCGTGCGCGTCAGGGAGCCAGGGATGAAACGGCGCAATCCCGGCCTTGGTCCCAAATCCGATTAAGAGAAACGCGATCGTAAGGGCCGCGGTGCCCCCCGGTATAAATTGAGCCACGCGCCGGATGTCGCTGATCAGCAGGGCGCTCCCTCCATCGAGTTGGTTTGTGGCCGCTGCGCTGGCGTAAAGCAAAACGCATCCGAACAAGGCGAAGGTAATCCCAATGGTCAGCAGCATCAGGTACTTGTAGCCAGCCTCCAGCGCGCGCCGATCCCAATAGAAAGCCACCAGCAGACCTGAGGTAAGCGTGGTGGCTTCGATCGCCACGTAAAGCATGATCACGTTGTTGGTCACGCATCCCCACAACATGGTTCCCAGAAACCACAGTAGAAGCCCATAGAATGTACTGGTGCGGCGGGCGGCAGGACCTTCAACCATGTGCTTCTCGATGTATCGCACGGAATAAACCGAGGCGAGCAGTCCGACCCCTCCGATGATGACGACCATCAGAGCGCTCAGGGCATCGACACGGAGCTCACGGTTCCAGGTTGTGAGCACCACATTCCCCAGGATCCGGTACGCCATCCAAGCACCCAACCCGGTGACAAGCGCCATCGTCAAAACGGAAATCCATTGCTGAACAGCTCGGTTCGCGCGCGTCGCCGAGATCACAATCACACCCGCCAACACCGGCAAGAGAAATACCGCCGCAGGCAGGGCTGATGTCTCTGTCAAAGCCTCTCCGGGCATATCAACATCCTCCGGACGAACCGTTAGGTCCCGTTCACCACCTTAATTCCCGCAGCCTGAACGTATCCGTCGAGCCGAACACCTGCCGGACTCCACCAATGACGTACAGGAGAAGAAAAACCGTCACAACCACTTCCGTCGCAACCCCAAAAAGAGCAGTCTCCGGCAAGCCCGGAGCCAAGCTCACCAAACTCAGGTGTACCCCGTTCTCAAGCAGGCAAAGCCCGATCACTGCTTTGACCGCATCCCGACGCGTGAGGACAGCGTACAAGCCCAATGCGAAAACCGTGGACGCTACCGCCAAGTTCGTTCTAAACACCTCGAGTTGCTCCAGCCCGGTAGGCGCCAGAAATGCGACTTTGCCGTGTGTGAGACGGAAGAAGCTGATCATCAGCAAGGCGACAATCACGGCCGAGGGGCCAAACCCAATCACCGGCTTCAATTCGCGGTCCTCCACACCGCGGATCGCCCGGAAAAGGAACCAAGGGGTTAGGACCGCCTTGGTGAGCAGGGCGATGGCGGCCCACCAGTACAGAGCCTTGTTGACAGAAGCAAAACTCAGAAGCAGCCCCACAATCAGAAGTGCCTGGCAGAGGTAGGCGACAATCGAAAACTTGAGCCTTCGCACCTCAACCGCAGCCACCGAGGTGATCACCAAGGCTAGGCTCAGGGTCTCGATCAAATCGGTATGTAGGGTTTCCGGGTTCATGCTCTCCCTCCTCGCGGGCCCTCCCTGAAACCACTCGTCATCATCCGGTCAAGGACCGTTGGAGGTGGGAAGCACCTGCCGCACCTTTGGCAGGGCCCCATGAAAACCTCCAGCCGCATGTACATGTCCTGAGGAGCGTTCGTGGCAGTTTCGAATTGCTGGCTGAGGCGGATGGCTTTTTCGGGACAAACTTCTTCGCACTTGCCGCAATACGTACACCTGCGCCAGTAGAACTCGAGCGTCCTCATGTGCTGTTCCGCATCCGACACCACAATCACGTTGGCCGGGCAGACGTTGGCGCATCCACCGCATCCGAAGCATAGATCGGCGTCGATCGTGATCTTGCCGCGGAATCCGGGTTTCGGCTCGTGGGATGCAAAGGGGTATCCGAGGGTGACACGCCCCGCTTTCAGGCAGATCAGCGCTTCTCGCAGCTTACTCAGAAACACCTCAACCTCCCGCTACTTTCCAATCACTGCAAAGGCCAGGGCAGCTAGAGACGAAACCCCGACCCGCATGAAATAACCCATGGCCTGATCGATGCGGAGCCTTGGATTTACGACATCAATAACTGACACCAGTACCAGAACGACGAGCACTTTCACGGTCGTCGCAACCAAGTCAACTAGGTAAGTTCCAAAGTGCGGCCAAGGAAAGAACACCTCCACCAGCAAAAAAGCGAACACAAGCTGCTTGGCCCACATTGCCCATCGGAGGAGCGCCAAGCGCGGGCCGCTCAGCTCCACCAGAGAACCTCCCATGATTTCCTGGTCGGCCTCCGCAATGTCGAATGGCAATTTACCTACCACGGCCTGGAGAGCAAGGAAAAATGCCACGCCCCCGATCGCCATGCTGATGCTCGGTCCATTCTGCACCTGCCAGTTGACAATGCCGCCCAGAGCCAGGGTCTTGGCCTTGAACGCAGCCGCGGAGAGAGCAATGGCCAGGACGGGCTCGACAGATAAAAGCATCATCATTTCGCGCGAGCTCCCAATGGAAGCATACGGGCTGGCGCTGGCGAAACCCACCAGCATGATCAGCACGCTGCTCATGGTCGCGACGTAGAGCACCACGATCAAATCACCCGCGAAGGCAAGCGGTGCAGCGGCTCCCATGGGGACCAGCGCAGCGAGAAGCAGCACCGAACCAAGCGTGATTGCCGGCATGCCCGCATAGACGACTCCGCCGGTGCTTCGGAGATCCTCCTTGCCCAGGAGCTTGAGGAGATCCCAATAGGGTTGCGTGATCGGGGGCCCAATTCGAGAGTGGAGCGCGGCACGCAGCTTGCGCATGATGCCTTCGAAAAGGGGTGACAGAAACAAGGCGGCCGCCGCGTTCAGCAAGCAGAGCAGAAATATCTTGATGAGCCAGGCTGTCATCGCACCCCTCCGTCGTGCGCCCTTTTTCTGGATATCTCCAGAAGTTCAGCGCGGGAATAAACCCTGACTTTGTTTGTGGTTCGATCGACCGTCTCGAGGCGCTCGGTGCACGAGAAGCAAGGATCGAGACTCCCCAGCGTAATCGGTACGTCCGCGATGTTGGCACCCGCCACCATCGCCGGCATAGCCTGGAGGTTCGGATAGGTGGGGGCGCGCACTCTCCACCGATAGGGCCGGTTATCACCGCCGGTCAGCACAAAGTGGATTGCCTCGCCCCTCGGCGCCTCCACCACCGACACTCCGACTCGACCCGGCGATATCTCCTCCTTGATCTCCGCGCAAATGGGACCCGGAGGCATGGCGGAGAGAGCCTCGCGCACCAGCCGAATTGATTCCAGCAACTCGGCGACGCGCACCAGCACACGCGCCCATGTATCCCCTGCCTCTTGCGTGGCGATCCGAGGGGGCACCTCGTCATACGCCGCATAGGGGTGATCGATCCGCGCATCGATGGCTACCCCGGAAGCTCGAGCAGGCGGGCCGACAACACAGATCTTCTTCGCCCATTCGTTGGTCAATACCCCGACTCCCCTGGTCCGGGCCTGCAGCGTCGTATCCCCAATGACCGCGTTGCGAACCGCTATGACTTCTTTTTCTACCTCGGCAAGCGTCTCGAAAAGCCTGGGCTTTATCTGATCGGGGAGATCGCGCCGCAGCCCGCCGACCGTATTCATTCCGTACGTCTTGCGGTTTCCGGAGATCTCTTCACAAAGCCACATCACTGGCTCACGAATCCGCCAAGTCTGCATGAGCACCGTTTCGAAGCCGATAATGTGCCCCGCAATGCCCAACCAGAGCAGGTGGGAGTGGATGCGTTCCAGTTCGAGCATAATGGTTCGGATATATCTGGCCCGGCGGGGCGCGTCGATGCCAGCAGCCTTCTCCAAGGCCTGGCAATAGCAGGTGGAATGAATGAAGCCGCAAATCCCGCATATTCTCTCAGCCAAATACGGGATCTCGTTGTACGTCAAAACGCTATCCCCGAGCTTTTCAATTCCTCGATGGTTGTAAAAGAGGCGGGTATCGCATCCCACCACCGTCTCCCCTTCGACGAACATGCGCCAGTAGGCAGGTTCCTCCAGAACTGGAAAGAAAGGCCCAATCGGCATCACGCTTGCCCCGGCAGGGGGCTCACGCATTTGTGGGCGCACATTTTCAGCGCGTGGAGGCTGGTAGTTGTAAGGAAAATCCTTTCGCAGCGGAAATACGTCTTCCGGCCAGTCGTCCGCCAGGAGCAAGCGGCGTGGATCTGGATGCCCATCAGGATGGACGCCAATGGCGTCTCGGAATTCGCGCTCGGCCCAATTGGCACCCGGGATGACCTCGGTGATGGACTCAATTGTCGGGTCCTTTTCCGACACGGGAGATTCGAGCAGAACATAGAGATGCTCACGGTCGAGCGAAAACAGATGCAGAATCGCGAAATCTCCGGTTAAGGGTCTCTTATCAGTCCCCACCGAAATCAGGAAGCGCGCTTGGAAGTTGTTGACGAGCTCCACGACGACGGACCGCATCGCCGTCTTCTCGATCGCAAACCGGAGGGTATCGGCATGAGGTTGAGTCGTTGACAGGAGAGCACGGTCGCCGTGAGCGGCGACTGCTTCTTTCAGTCGCGTAACGGTCGCCTGATCTATGGCACTCATACCCGCCTCCTCAGCTCCTCACCCACAGCAAGATTCCAGTCACTACGATGGCCCCGATGACGATCCACAATAGATAGATTTGCGGGGTGCCGACGTGCGTTCTGCTTACGCGGTCCGCGGTTCGGTCTATCGCTTTGACAGCCGGCGTATACAGCCATTGGTCAAAATCGAGCGCGCGACGAAGGGAAGCGGGGAATCTTGGCACGTGGATTCTTCCGCTGGGATAGATCCCCTGGAACGCATGTTTGAAGGGCAGATAGAGGCTGCTGGCGGAGTAACGGACCATCGCCGGAGCGTGCTCTTCTCCGCAGTACCAGACCGGCACGGACCTGGACTGGGCCCCGCCCGCGCGCTGAATCGCATAGGAGAGCAACGCCAGGACTGCCAAGGTCGCCAGCATGGCGAGGGGCGACCAGAACCCGACTGGGGATCCGTCAATCAGCCGGAGGCCACCCCATATTCGGGTTGCATCCACGCCCGCGATCGGCATTGCGGTAGCTGCTTCGATTGCACGCCCGACAAAACGCAACACGAGTTGTGGAAAGATTCCCAACAGGACGCAGAGGGCGGCAAGCGTGACTTGGGGCACGATCATGGATGGCGGCACTTCCTCGATTCCGGAACTCTTATCCGCCTTGCCGAGGAAGACGGATGCGAGGACCTTCAGGAAGGAAGCGAGCGTGGCGAGCGAAATGAATAGTGCTATGAGGCCCAACACCAGGAATAAGGGGAAGCGCATTCCTGCCAACAGGCACCCGGCGACAATTAGCCACTTGCTGGCAAACCCGTTGAGGGGCGGCACCCCAGCGATACTCAATGAGGCTATGGCGGTCGTGCCGGTGGTGAAGGGCATGAACCGAGCTAAGCCGCCCAGTTGGTCCATGTCGCGCTTGCCGGTCCGGTAGAGCACCGAACCGGCGCCAAGAAACAAGCAAGACTTAAAGCAGGCGTGGTTTACAGCGTGCAGAATCGTACCTGCGAGCGCAATGGTGGCGAGAGCCGGGTACAGGCCAAGACAGTAGATCCCCACTCCGAGGCCGAGGCAGATGTAACCGATTTGCCCGATCGTGTGGAAGGCCATCAGCCGCTTGGTGTCAGTCTGCCGCAGTGCAGTCAAGGTCCCAACAAAAAGCGACCCTGTGCCGGCGAGTGCCAGAACAATTCCCCATACTTTGAGCGAAGGGGAGACAACCATAAAAGAGCAGAAAACACGGATCAGTCCATAGATTCCAAGTTTGACAAGTGCCCCGGAAAGCGTCGCGCTCATACCTGAAGGCGCAACCGGATGGGCATCGGGAAGCCAATCTCCCATGGGCAGGATGCCTGCCTTGGTGGCAAACCCCAAAAAGAAGAGAAAGATGATGGTGTGCGCCAGGAGCGGTCGAGTGACCAACAGCGCAGACAGGGTTTGCCGGATCGCATCAAAAGCAAACGAGCCAGACGTCCTCCAGAGGAACAGTGCCGCGGCCACCATACAAAGCGTGGCGCCGTGCGTGATGATGAAGTATTTCAGGCCTGCCCGCTGGCTCGCCGCGTTCTCGCTCTCGAACGTCACCAGGAAGTATGAAGTCAGTGTCATCGACTCCCAGAAGATGAGGAAAAACAGGAAATCCGTGCACACCAGGACTCCCGTCATACTGGCGACGCAGAGGAGAAGAACCGGGAAGAACTTCGCGACGTTGTCGTGCGGGTAGTGGTCCATGTACCGGACCGAGTACAGCGTACTCAGCAGAGCAATCACGGCAACGATGGCCAGGAAGATGGCACTGAGCGGATCAATCCGCAGCGAGAAACTAGAGCCCAGTTGGGGCAGCGATAGGATCGAATGCTCACTGGAAGCCATCGTGAATGCTCCCACGACCGCGAGCCCGGTATATACGGAGGACGCACAAACGAACGCGAAACTGATCCAGCCGCACAGCTTCCGCCTGCGCGCGAAGAGCAGGCTCACCAGTGACCCCACGATCAGGATCACGATGCTGGCTTCGACGTTGTGAACTGCGTTAGCCATTCAATTTCCCCATCAACTGCACCAAGGGCATGCCCACGAAGGGAGCGGCCACACACCCGATCATCAGGATGATCAAAGTGGCGTTCATGACCAATGGCGGATCGGCTGAGACTTGCGCCACCGCTAACGGTGCACCCAGGAAGATTTTCTGGGCGATATAGAGCATCCAGCCGAAGGAGATCAAAGTTTCGCAAAGGACGAAAATGACGATGAACGGTCCAATGGGTCCGGAAAGGCGCATGGCGCCGGAAAGAATCATGAACTTGCTCCAGAAACAGGCCAGCGGCGGGACTCCAGTGACGCTCAGAACGCCAATGAAAAATGCTACGGCCGTTAGAGGCATCACTCTGCCCAATCCCCGCAGCGACGATATGCTGCGGGTGCCTGTGACGTAAGAAATGACGCCGGCGCAAAAGAAGAGAGTCGCCTTACTGTAACCGTGGCAAATGATGTGTAAGACACCGCCGCGAAAACCTAGGGTTGATCCCAGCCCCCCAACCGCGACGCCGAGCAGTACGTAGCCGAGATGCGCGATGGTCGAATAGGCCAGCAAACGCTTCAGGTCATCCTGGACAAAGTAGAAGGAGAGAGCGACCAGAATCGTGAGCAGCGCCATGCCGGCCATGAGCAAACAAGTCTTCGGAGGAATTCCCCACCCGCCGCTCACCGTCCTGGCCATCAGATAAACGCCGGCCTTGACCATGGCTGCCGCGTGCAGGTAAGCGCTAATCGGAGTGGGTGCCTCCATGGCATCCGGCAGCCATGTTTGCAGGGGAACCTGTGCCGCCTTTGCCCAGGCTGCGATCATGAGTAAAACCAGAACACCCGATTTCAAACCATCGGGCAACATGCCGAGGGCTGAGAAATCAAACGAGCTCGTCCGAGCAAACAGAATCAGAATGGCCAGCAGAAAAAAACCACTGCCGACGTGGGTCATCAATAGAGCTTTGAATCCCGCCCGCAAGCTGCGCTCGCTCTGGTAAAAAGAGATGAGCGCCCACGAACACAAAGTAGTAAGTTCCCAGAAAACGAAGAACTGAAGGAAATTCGGCGCAACTGCCAACCCCACCATACTGGCAATGAAGAGCAGGAGCCAGAAATAGTATCGTCCGTACTGCTCACTGCTAACCGGGTTCTCTTTGTTCTTATCCGTAAGGTATGCGGTCGAAAAGAGGACGGTAAGCAATCCGATAGGCACTGCGACCAGCAACATCACAGAAGCCAGGGGATCAACAAGAAACCCCAGAACAGGCACATCCACGATGCCGCGCAGCCAGGGGATGTGCCACAACATTCTGGTGTAAGAAGCACCATAGGTGGAGAGCGTGAGCCATGCAGCCAGGCCGGTTGCAATCGCCGCAGTCACTAGCGCAGCGGGGCGGGCGCGTCTTTTCAAAACCACGGACAGGAGAGCCCCCGCAGCAGGGACGATCAGCATGAGGACGGCAACTGAACCGATCATGCCGGCACCCTCCCTTTCAGTGGGCTTGCGCATTCAGCTCCGGCGGACATCCTCCGCATCTCGACGACCTCGTTCAACACGTCCGTGATGACCTCAACGCTGGAAAGCACTTCGACGCTCATGGGTTGGAGGAAACCCGTATGATGCGGCTGAATCGCAATTAGAAATATCCGCACATTGGTCGTCCGTTCAAGGTAGTCCACCAGTTGGCACACGGGCACACGGTGTGTGCTCGGCCAATAAGCGGTCGTTCGATCCTCATCGAAAAGCGCCACGGAGCCGGGTGCGGATTTCATATCGACGCAGTCAATCAGCAGGATGGTGTCGGGCCGCTGATCCATTACCTGGCCCAAATAGTTCTCTGGAACGTCCTGGGCGTCGATCACACGTACACCGGGTGCACCACAGATTTGTTGGGCCACGCGGCTCCCGGCTGCGTCGTCGCCACAGCAGGGATTGCCAATGCCCATCACGACCACGTTGCCTTGCATCGCGTTGGAAAGCTGTTCTCGTAGATTCATATTGCCAACTCGCGCGGATATGTCGCGCTCCGTAATGTCTGGTTCAGAATCTCTCTACTCGACCAACTCCTTGATCTGGCCATAGTTGAAAACCGGGCCGTCGCGGCATACGTAGCGATGGCCGATGGCACAGTGATTGCATTTCCCAATGCCACACTGCATCATGCGTTCCAAAGTTGAAATGATCGCTTCATCCTTGAACCCAAGCGCGAGGAGATCCTGGATAGCGATCCTGATCATGATGGGCGGCCCACAAACGTAGGCGAGAGTGGATTCCGGGTGAACGATGACCTTTTTGAACAGCAATGGGACCACACCCACGGTTCCACTCCAGCCTGGCTGGGCCGCGTCCACGGTTACGTGAGTTTCCAGATCCGAACGCTTTCCCCACTCGCTGAGTTCCTGTTTGTAGACCAAGTCCGTCGGCGTCCGAGCACCGTAAAGGATGGTCACTTTGCCAAACCGGGAGCGCTCATCGAGGACGTTCCAAATCAAGCTGCGGAGCGGCGGCAATCCGATACCTCCTGCCACAAATAGCAAGTCCTTCCCGTAGGCCGCTTCCACGTTGAACCCGTTGCCAAATGGACCACGAATGCCCACCTCGTCGCCCTCTCCAAGCTTGTGCAGCGCATCGGTCAGTTGGCCAGTGCGCCGGACCGTCGTTTCCAATGCCTCGGGCCTCGTCGGACTGGACGCGATGCAGAACGGGGCTTCTCCGTAGCCAAAGACCGACAGCTCCAGGAACTGTCCGGGAAGGAAATGAAAATCCTTCACCTTCTTCGAATCCCGGAAGCGCAGTCGGAACGTCCTGGTATCGGGAGTCTCATCGCAGACATCCGCTAGCCACGCGATATCGGGAAGGAATACATCATT
Source organism: Terriglobia bacterium (assembly GCA_020073215.1). GTDB lineage: Bacteria > Acidobacteriota > Terriglobia > Terriglobales > Acidobacteriaceae > Acidiflorens. The sequence continues at coordinate 37,918 of JAIQFO010000039.1, forward strand.
CATGCCATTTCCCTTTCCGGATAGCAGCAACTACCGCCGGCATGTGCGTGGTGCCCAAGCACACCTTGATGCACCGCCCGCAGCCAACGCATCCAACCGCGCCATCGCGCGTGTAGTACTGTGCGCTGACTTTATGGAAGAAGCGGCGCTTCATCCGGTCCTTCCGTTGCGCGCGCGGGTTATGTCCAGAGGCTTCCAGCGTGAAGGCAGCGTACTGGCAGGAATCCCGCAGGCGGCAGCGAATCCACGTGTCATCACGACCGAGATCCTTCACGCTGAAGCAGTAACAAGTGGGACAAATCAGGTTGCATCCGCCGCATTCCAGGCACCAGTCGCCCATCTTTTCCCACAAAGCGTCTGGCACGCGCCCCGTCGAGATGCGCCTCGTGGCCGACGCAAAATGGCAGGTCTCTTCCCCAAAATGGTTTCTTGCCGCTACCTCAAGGTTCTTTCGCCGCGATACTTCGTCTTCGGTAGCTTTGCGAAATAGGCTCGGCGCTTCAGCTACCGCCGCCTCACCCTTTGCGCTACCAACCTCGACCAGACAGCTCTTGCCCAGATCGGTCAGTTGAACGTCATAACTGTCGCTCAAAAAAGGGCCTGAGTCCGTGCAGATACAGAAACCCAGCGGGCACGGAGTTGCGCATGCCAGGCTGATGACCGTGAGGTTGCCGGAGCGTCGAAGGTACGAGGCGTCCGCCGGCTCCATTTCGTGCATTCGAGTCAGGAATGCGATTCCTTTGGCATCGCAGCTACGTGCGTTGAAAAGAAAGCGACGGGTACCGTCGTGAATCGGCTCAACCTCGTGGTGTTGGCCATTACGGCTGATCTTAACGATGGGATCAGTTTGCGGTAGGACAAATTCCTTCGGTGGATGAAGAGGATTCGGGAAATCCCACACCACCTGCTCGGCAGAATGAATGGTTGAGAACAGGACGTCTCCGCACGGGGTACGAACGGGAACGACTACTTCCCCGGCTTCTAGCAACTTCTCAAGCCATTTCGTTACAGCTTTTTTTTCTATTGCGAAGGCCATGGACGGCCTCTTATGCGCGTTCTACTTTTACTGCCGTTACACCCTCAGTGCCCAGTACGTTGGAGACACGATCACGAAACGCGTAAGGCACAACCAACAACCCGGGCTTGAGATCCGTTCTCACCAAGACTGGAACCATTGCCTCACCGTGCACCGAAGTCAACCTGGCCTGCCGTCCCCCACTCAGCTTGAGCGCGTCCGCATCGGCCTTGCCCATTTCGACAAAGCCATTGGGAAAGAGCTTCCGCTCTGATTGATAGTCACGACTTAAAGTCGGCGAGAAAGAAACGAGTGGGTCGTGTCCCCAGTCAAAAGTACCTTCACGCGCCAGCAGGTGTGGACGCTCAACGGATGTCAACGCGGGCATCCCGGTAGTCCGCGTGGGCTGAACTACGAACTTTGCCCTGTCAAAATCCTTAAGCAATGCTTCGCCCCATCCGTCCTCGGACAGCCGTTGCTCGACCCCGGCGTATCCAGGTGCTGCCTGCCCGATCTCGCGTAGCACGTCGGAAGCTGATCTGTATGAGGCGGTGAACCTCCCGCAAAGCTCAGCCAGCACCTGCCATCCGGTCCTTGCTTCCCCGGGCGGATTCGTCGCCGCGCGAAGTCTCTGTACCCTGCCTTCCATGTTGGTGAGTGTCCCTTCGGTTTCAGCAAAGCTGGCAATCGGCAGTAGTGCGTGGGCGATGCGCGCGGTGGGTGTGATAAAGGCATCCAAGACCACAAGGAACTCAATCCGCTCCATCGCAGCCATGGCGCGCTGTCCCATCGGGACGACGGATGGAGGGTCATCCGCCACGACAATCAATCCGCTCACAGACTGCAATAGGCTTTCCGCCCTCAATCCGGGGGCCGAGGGCAATTTTTTGCCCCAAAGATCCTGCACACGTTGCCGAGATCGTACGTCGTCCAACGGATCATAGCCGGGTAGGCGATCCGGTACGACTCCCATATCACATGCCCCTCGGGCATTGCTCCGCGCCAGAAGCGGCAAGAGTCCGGAACCGGATTTGTCCAGATGTCCAGTGATAGCGGCGAGCTTTGCAAAGGCAGCGGCATCTTTTCGCGACTGATCCGCCGGTCCGCAGCTGGGCGCGATCAGGAATGCCACCCGCCCGCCACGCGCGATCCACTCCGCTGCTTGGCGAACTTCTTCCGTCCTCTTGACCGTCTTTAAGTCTCGCCGAAGTGCGTCATATCCGATTGGTACTGACGTCCGATCTTGCAGCCCGAGGTCAAGGACGGCGGCCAGAATGCCGTTGATCACTTCACCTTCGTTTCCAGGTGTCGCCAGCAGGTGAAGGGAGGCTAGACGGGCCATCTGCGTTTTTCTGTAGCCTACGGTTATAAGGTGGGCACCCTTTTCAATCGCCTTCAGGACCGAAGAAGCCGCCCGTGGGTGTGTCTCGGCTAAGTTACCCTCAGTTAATAAGATGACGTGACCGGATGCAATGTCAGAAAGACGGATTGAAGGGGCATGTTTGCCGCATACCTCCTCAAGACCTTCCAATAGCGGGCGACAGATGGGGTAGTACGAAAAGTCGACGTTGTTGGTTTGGAGGCCGGCCCTCGCAAGCCTGCCCGCCAGGTAGTTTTCCTCATTGGTTGCTCTGGAAGAACCTAGAACTCCGACCGGCTTGCCCGCATTCATCAACTCCTTGAGGCGGCCGGCAACGTGATCAAGAGCCTCATCCCACGAAACAGACTCCTGCTTTCCGTTGCGCCGAAGCAGCGGTTGCCGCAACCGGTCGCCCCACAGAGGAGCCTCATGCGCGCTCCAACCCCTTGCGCAAAGCCGTCCCTCGGATACCGGATGAGTTTCGCTCGGTGCCACGCCAACTAGTTGTCCCTCCCTCGCCAACAAGTAAAATCCGCAGCCACAGGAGCAGAAGGGACACGCAGTTGGGACGGTCACCATAACAGGTCCTGTCCTCATTTTCAGGCTATACACCACACTGCCGCATGTGTCGATGATGAGGATCACATGTGATAGTGCCGTTTCTCAGTCGAGCGTGGTCTGTATCGCATCCACGCGAAACGCACTTATTCCGGCGAGATCGGCTGCTGACAAACGCGGCGATAGGATGGTTTTTCGACGGTGCCTACTCGCATCCCAAGCATCAAGACGGCGAAAGCTTGCCGCTGGGTATTTCCCTGCGCAGGCAGGCGTTGTCACGCTGTCCTGTGTGCCCGATAGACATCCAGCAACTGGAATCGCGTGGCCTCCAGTCGCCGCTCAATGATAGTTGCAAAGCGTTTCAATACTTCGTAACCAAGATCGTGGTTCTCCTCACACTTGGCTCGCAGGCACTTTCCGTCCAACGCGATGGCGCGCACGCCGGTCCTCGCATGCGCGCTGAATTTCCATTGAAAGGGAGGCAGCAGCCACGACCACCCCAGGATGTCTCCCACCTCAAGCGTGTCCACGATGATCGGTTTGCGTTCCGGCGCGAATATCTCCAGCGCCACCCGGCCTTCGCGAATCAAATAAAATGCATTGGCTTCGTCGCCTTTCTTAAAGATGTAGCTGCCGGCATCGAATCGCACGTTGGAAGCACAGCCAACCACCAAGTTCAGAAAGGCTTGATCCAGACACGCAAAGAAAGAATGCTCCGCGATAATGCGCTCAATGGTTTCCATAACTTCCTACTTTCTTGCTGCGCCCGGTTTTGTGTCCTCGCTTGGTTCTGACTTCGCTCGCCGATTTCCAGATGCAGCACGTCTTAGACGTTACTCCCGCTGCTTGGGCCGGGCAGCATCGATATCGAGGACCGTCAATGAAGACTTCGCCAGTAGCCCCATATCCTCCTCCATTACGCCGCCGTGTTCCGCCAACCTGAAATCCAGCGCACTCTACGGGCCAGCGATACCTAGATTGCCCAGGTGTCGTCTGCGTAACTTGCCGACATATACTTGTTCTGGCATTCGGCAGAGCAGAAATGCACGGCGTTCCGTTCACTGGCACGCTGCTCATCCCACTTCACGCGCAGGTTAATGGTGTATTTCATGGCTGGTCTTCCTGAGCCCTCGAAACCCAGCAGCCAGCCTTTGGCATCACCCTTTCGCTTGCCGCAGGTTTTGCAGAAGAATTCCATCGTGCGACCTCTGCTTCCCCATAGACTTTGTAGCTTCCGGAAGATGCCGAAGCTCTCCGATACAACCCATCAGCTCTGTCTCAGACCCGTGCCCATCGCCCGCACCCGAGCCCGCGCGTTGTCACGCAGCTGCGGGCCGGGGCTTTTCTTCCGGCGGCGTTTCAATGTCCTCCAGCTTCTGCACGCGATGCAGGAACACGTACGCGGCGAGCAAACTCAGTATCAACAGCGACAGAATCATGACGAACAGCGCGAAAGCAGCCACATTCCGGATGGGACCTGTGATCTCACGTTCTTCCTGACTGGCCACGACGATCCACGGAAGGTTGGGGAACGCGTCTTTCAATCCGGCGTCGGCGAACCCAACGAGATATTTCTCGCCCTTGGAAAACGTGGTGAAAAGATATCCGGTTTCGCGACCCCGCAGGTTTCCGAGAGAGTCACGGATCGCGCTGTATTCCTCGGAGTGGATCTTCATGGAGGGGATTATGCCGTTTGCCTGGATCACGGTTCCATCCTCGCGGACCAGGAACAGCCGCCCACTCCGTCCGATCTGCTGCCGGTTCAGTTGCGCAAACAGCGGCGAGACATCGACCAGAGCAGTGACAGCGCCGATGAACCTGCCCGTGCTTTCCTGCAAAATGGGGTAAGCGATGCTTAGGTAGGGCAGCCGGTTCAGTTCGTCATAGCGCAGATCGGCCACGTCGATTGCGCCCTGTCCTTGGGAATACAGCCTCCCCCAGTACCCGCGATCCATCTGAAAGTAGCGGACGGGCTTATCCGTCGCTGCCACGGTGGCGCCGCTCGAATCCGCAACCGTGACTTTCAACAAGTTCGGGTTCAGCTCCCGCATGCGACGCAGTTGGCGCGCCAAATCGGAGGTGAGGATTTCTTTCGCCAAGGCATCCCCCTCCGAGTTGTTCCATTTCTGTTCGGTGGCTTGGAGCTTGCTCATAACGGCGCCATCGGAAAGGCGCTCGTATTGGTGGTTCGCGAAAACAACTGCCTGAACGACACTGGGGTTGTTCGCGATCACGCTCACGTCCCGCACGCCCCCTGCGATGAATTGAGAGGTGAGTTCAGCCGCACTGCGGGTCACGGAGCGGATATTGTCGCCAGCCATCTGGCGAATCTGGCTGTCTCCCTGCAACGCTACATAGAAGCCGAACACGGTGAGTGGAACCAGAATCAAGATCAGAGCGACAAGCACTCGTTGAAGAGAAGTACGTAATTCCAGTGAATCGAGGGGCATGGGAACCTCCTCTATGGCGCGACGGCTGTCGTGCTGGATCGTATCTTGATGGCACCTGCAACGCCTGAGAGGGCGGAAGAGACAGGTGCCCATTTCAACCGTAGACGGTCCAAAATATTCTGTCTGTGATTACGCGCACAGGTTGGTGCGCAGTTCCCGTGTTCAGTCGAGTCTTCCTACACGGGTCGGGGGCGTTGACGACATCAGATGGGATGAGTAGGACATGGCGTTTGCACGCCACAACGACCGAGCTTACTTGCTGCAATCCATGGCCGCGGAAGCCGTGCGAAGCCATGCCGAGCTTTCGCCAGAGAGTTGGCGCGCCGCCAACGCATGCGGGGCTGACGACCCGAGCTCTCAGTCCACGCTGCGTCCCTGAATAACGCGGGCAATGAGGCCTTGCATGCGCTGATAGTGCGATCCCTTCCAGTAGATTCGCGCACACTCCCCGCAAAGGTGAAACTCGTTGTAGTGTTGGTCGGTCTTTGGTAGCAAACGATGTTGAATCGACTCTTTCGGAACCACCTGCAACGGTGCATTGCAGTGGAGACAGCGTCGAAATGGGGAAATGGATGCGAACAGATCGAAACGGCTCAGAACTTCCATCATCTGGAGCTGAGGGTGTGTTTCCCGCACCAGGTATCCGTGGATCACTATGCTGCGTTTCAATAGTCCGCGGTCCCTGGTTAGCAGGGTGCGTTGTTGGTTCGCGGAGATGCGGGCGAGTTCCTCATCGCGATAATCATTGCGATACAGGCTGTCGAAACCCAGCATTCGCAGGTAGGCCGCTAGTTTGCCGAGATGGTTATCGAGCACGAAGCGTCTTTCCCCTTGAAACGCGGGCTGCATACGTGTGAGCGGATTGACATCGAGGGATCGGAAAATTGGGTAAACGCTGATGCGGTCTCCGTCGTTCAGGGAGCAGGAGAAGTCC
>JAIQFO010000040.1 GCA_020073215.1 Terriglobia bacterium
GGATCTGTTCGCAGGCGTATTTCACCAGCGACGCTTCGGGTTGTTCGGCGTTAATTTTCAGGATTTCCGCGCGCACTCGGTTCCCTTCCTGATGGTCGGCGTGAAGAGTGAAATGTACCATACTACGAGTTCACGCCGCAGCCGAACCTGAATGCTCGTATTATCCTGACATTGGAACGAACCTATGAAGCAGGACGCGAAGGCCGCTCGATCTCCGCTCCAGGACAGCCGTCTGCGCCCGCTCGCCGGCCGCCACAACCCGCGCCTGAAGGAACTGCGCCTTGCCTTCCGCCGCGGCGAACTCACCACTCAGGGCGAATGTGCCATCGAAGGCGTGAAGTTGGTGGAAGAAGCCCTGCGCAGCAGCCGGCGCCTCACGAGCGTGTTCTTCAGCGAGTCGGCACGTCCCCTGGCCGAGAAACTTCTGCCCCAACTCAATGCACGCACCGAAACGCACATCCTGCCCAATGCGCTCTTTAATTCCATCGTCCCGAGCGACGCTCCGCAAGGCGTGGCGGCGCTGGTCAAGATGCTCGGTTTTTCTGCCGCCCAAATCCTGGAACGCTCGCAGTCCGGGCCGGTTGTCGTCGCGGCTGGTTTGCAGGATCCCGGAAACCTCGGCACTCTTTTTCGCTCCGCCGAAGCCTTTGGTGCCGCCGGCATTTTCCTGACCGAAGGAACCGTCGGCCCCTTCAATCCCAAAGTTCTGCGCGGCTCCGCCGGATCAATTTTTCGTTTGCCGTTCCTTCAGATCGCTTGCGGCGAACTGATCGCGCTCCTGCGCCAGCACGGCGTCCGCCTGATCGCAACGTCCTCGCACAAAGGCACGCCGCTGCCGCAGGTCTCCTGGACTCTACCGCTCGCCATCTTCATTGGCAACGAAGGCGCCGGATTGCCTCGCGAATTGATGCATCAGATGGAGGAAGCGATCGTGATTCCGCAAGCCGAGCAAGTTGAATCTCTGAACGCCGGCGTAGCCGCCAGCATTGTGCTGTACGAGGCGGCGAGAGCAAGGCAAAAGTCAGAGGTCAGATTTCAGAAGTAAAATCTCAAGAGTCGAAAACGGGGGCGGAAATCGCCAAGTATTGAAACCCGGTGGGTTCTACTTCTGCAATCTGACTTCTGACTTTTGACTTTTCGCGTGGTGAAATGACGTTGTGAATCTGTTCCAAACCATCCCGCCGGAAGACTCGACTCGGAAAGGCACGCGCCCGCTCGCCGACCGCATGCGCCCGCGAACGCTCGACGATTTCGTCGGCCAGGAACACCTTGTCGGTCCCGGCAAGCCGCTGCGCGTGCAGATCGAGCGCGACGACCCTACTTCCATGATCTTCTGGGGCCCGCCGGGCACCGGCAAAACTACGCTCGCCAAAATCATCGCTGGCATCACTAAGGCCGAGTTCATCGAGTTCTCCGCCGTGCTCTCCGGGATCAAGGAAATCAAGCAGGTCATGGCCGACGCCGACCGCGCCCGCCAGTACGGCACGCGCACCATCGTGTTCGTCGATGAGATTCACCGCTTCAACCGCGCGCAACAAGACGCGTTCCTTCCTCACGTCGAGAAAGGCAGCATCCGCCTGATCGGCGCCACCACCGAGAATCCGTCGTTCGAAATCAATTCCGCGCTGCTTTCGCGTTGCCGCGTCTATGTGCTGAAGCCGCTGACCGAAGAAGAAATTGTCGTTCTGCTACGCCGAGCCCTCAGCGACAACGAGCGCGGGCTAGGCCAGATGCACCTGGAAGCCGCTGACCAGGCTCTTCAAAAAATCGCCGCCTACTCCAGCGGAGACGCCCGAGCCGCCTACAATGTGGTAGAGGTTGCCGCCGCCCTCTCTGTAGAGACGCGGCTAGCCGCGTCTCCCGCCGCAACCACGACGATCACCGAAGCCACCGTCCAGGAAGCCCTCCAGAAGCGGGTTCTGCTTTACGACAAAGGCGGCGAAGAGCACTACAACATCATCTCCGCGCTGCACAAATCGGTGCGCAACAGCGATCCCGACGCCGCCCTCTACTGGCTGGCCCGCATGCTCGAAGCCGGAGAAGACCCGCTCTACATAGCCCGCCGCGTCGTCCGCATGGCAGTCGAAGACATCGGCCTAGCCGAACCAGGCGCGCTCGCCTTGTGCATGGCCGCGCGCGATGCCGTAGATTTCATAGGCATGCCGGAAGGCAACCTGGCCCTCGCGCAAGCCGTCGTCTATCTGTCGGTCGCGCCCAAATCGAACGCGCTGTACACCGCCTACAGTGCGGTTCAGCAGGACGTCGAGCAAACCGCCGCCGAACCCGTCCCGCTGCACCTGCGCAACGCCCCCACCAGCCTGATGAAGGGCCTGGGCTACGGCAAGGACTATCAATACGCTCACGACACCGAAAACAAAGTCGCCGACATGCAGTGCCTGCCCGACAGCCTGCGCAACCGCGTGTACTATCGCCCAACAAATGAAGGGGTGGAAAAGCGGATTCGCGAACGTCTGGAGGAAATCAAACGCCTCAAGCAGCCGGCGTCAGATCGCACGCCAAAATCAACCGCCAATCGAACAAAAAGAGAATCCGAGCCTTGAGTTTTGCCATCCGATAGATAGTTGCAATCGACCGGCAGGAGGATTTCGTCGTGGCCACCAGCCCGCTCACAGATTTCGGCTTTCCCAGCCCTCCTCTACCCGAAACAACTGCGGAAAAGCTCGCCGAACTGGTACGTCTGCAGAAGTTTGCACAACGAATCACCTCCACCCTCGACATTGAAGAACTGGTTCCGCGCATTGTGGATGAGGTCGCGACGTCGCTCGGCTGCGTAGAAATCAACCTGTTCCTGCGCGATCCTGCACAGCCGGAATTCGTGCTGGCGGGCGTTCGCGGCTGCACCGTTCACGGCAAGGGCCACCGCATCTCAATCGGTGAAGGAATGGTCGGGCACGTGGCGACCACGCGTAAAATGCACTACGCCCCCGACGTCACTCGCGACCCGTACTACATGGCCTGCGAGCACGATACCCGCTCCGAAGTCGCCATCCCGCTGCAGCGCGAGGGCGATCTGGTCGGAGTTTTCACCGCTTCCCACTGCGAACTCAACGCCTTCTGCCCAGATCAACTGAGGCTTCTCGAAGGATTGTGCACGCATATCGCCGTCGCGGTACATAACGCCCGGCGCTTCGGCAATGAGCGCGAACAGCGCGAGCGCATGAGCCGCGAGGCCGAGGAAGCTCGCTCCATTCAGCAGGCTCTGCTGCCGCGCAGCTCTCCTCTGATCCCAGGCTTCCGTGTCTCCGGGCTTTCGATTCCGGCAGGCTCAGTCGGCGGCGACTGGTATGACTTCATTCCTCTGCACGACGGACGTTGGGGCCTGGTTCTCGCTGACGTTTCCGGCAAGGGCACGGCAGCGGCGCTTCTGATGTCGGCCACGCGCGGTATGTTGCGCTCGCTGGCGCAAACCGGCTCTGGGCCAGCCGAGGTTCTAACCCGCCTCAACCAATTGATGATCGAAGACTTTCCCAGCGGCCGCTTCGTCACCATGGTGTATGCCGAACTCGACCCGTCCAGCCGCGTGATGCGGATAGCGAACGCCGGCCACTTGGCGCCGCTGCTGCTGGAGCCTTCCGGCCATCGCTGGATCAAGCACGAGCACGGCCTGCCGCTCGGCATCTCCGCCAGCAAGTTCTCCGAGACGGAAGTGACGCTAGGCGAGCATTCGCGCATCGCGTTCTATTCCGATGGAATCACCGAGGCGGAAATCGGTTCCGGCGAAGAATACGGCGCGGAGCGGCTGCTCGCCCAGATGCAATCGCCGGAAGTTACGCCGGATAGTCTGCTCGCCGATGTCAGAAAATTTACCAATGGAACTGGGCTGCGCGACGACGCCACGGTGATCATGGTGGGAGCGCGCGAAGCAGGAGCAAGTTCGAGCGCGAACGCCTGATGAAAGCTGCTACCGGAAGCGCGCCCCGTGTTCCTTCAAAATGCAGCGGTCCATCACCACAAACATTCCAGCCTTGCGCGCCTTCTCCGCCGCGCGTTCGTTGATCACGCCTTCCTGCAGCCAGATCGCGGGAATCTTCAACTGGATCGCCTGTTCCACAATCTCGTCCACATACTCGGGCCGCCGAAAGACATCGACCAGGTCGATCGTCTTCACCACTTCAAGCGGGATTTCGAGCAACGACCGGTACGCCTTCTCCCCCAGCGCCTCGGCAATCTGCGGATTCACAGGGATGATCTTGTATCCGGCCGACTGCATGTAGGCGGAAACGCCGTGACTCGGACGCAGCGGACTCTCCGACAAGCCAACCACGGCAATCGTCCTCGCCTGCGCTAACAGTTCGTAAATAGGATCGGACTGCTTCATCTTTGTTCCGCTTTGTTCCGCTGCTACTGGGTACTGGGCAAAAGCGTTTTAGCCTTTCTTCTCCATCTTCTGCTTAAACATCCGCAGCGCCAGCTTGCGAATCGTTTCTGAGATTTCTTTGTTCGCCGACAGATTCTTCAGATCGTGAATCATCAGGTTCTTCATCAATCCCAGCGAGAGATCGATCGGGGTGCGCGGGTTATAGACCAGGTTGCGCATGATGCTGTAATTCTTCGCAAACCGCCGTTTCAGCGGAATCGCGCGCAGCACCGCCTCCAGCACATTTTTCTGCAGCGCAAAGCCTTCCACCTCACCGTCGGAAACTTTGGGCGACTCCAGCACGGCCAGCGCCACGAGTTTGGTGCCGTCGCGAATCAGAATCGACCGCTCCTCCTTGCTGCCCCGCATGGCCAGCGAGATCCGTCCCTTGATGTCGAGTTTGGCAATCTTCTGCAGCGTGCTGTCGCGCCGTTCCTCGTGGCTGGGATGTGGATGCTGTGGATCCTTTTTGCCGTGAAGATCAGCTAAGGCGGCCGCTGTCTTTCCCGCCGCGGCAGTCGCCAATTTCTCCGCTGCGATTTTGGCCGCCTCGGCGCTCGCACCCGCCGTGGCCGCGGCCGCCGGCGGCTCAACCGCACCCGCCGCCTCGCCGCCCGCATTATGGTGTGCGATGCCTGCGTGCGTTGCTCCTACGGGCTCGAAGGGTTTGTCTTTTTCGTTTGCCAGTTCCGCCGCATTCTCCTCCAGATACTTGGCGACGGTAGTTTCCAGGACTTCATCCGGCGCTTCAGCTATTTCGCCTGCTTCCGCCTCGCCTGCTTCCGCCTCGGCTGCTTCCGCCGCCTGACTCGTCTCCAAGACCGCAGTCTTCTGTTCCATCTCCGCGAGTTCATTCGGATTCAGGTTGGGATTCGACTGCAAGGCCTCCAGCAGCCGCGGAGAGTTCATCACACGCCGGCTCTTCAACAGAACTTCCACGATCGGACGCGCTCCCGACATCGCCAGCCGGTCGAGCGACTCTTCACTTACCGATGGATTCTCCGCCAGCGCCGGCAGCAGACAAGTCCGCAGATTTTCGATGTCAATGAAATACTTCAGCACCTCGGGGCTGGTCTTCGGATCGGCAGCCACCACCAGGCTGGCCTTTTCGTCCCAACCGGCCAGCGTTAGACCTGCCTGCCGACCAAACAAATTGTTATGGAGCGCCAGATGAACCAGGATTTCAATCGTCTCGCTGGGTGGCACCGAGAGGGCTCCGCACGCCGCGAATTGCATCAGGTTCGACGGCAACCGTGAAGTGCGGACCAGATCAATCATTCGGGGCATCATTCATCTCCCGGAATTGGCTGCGCCTTTTTTCTTTGTGACCTTTCGGTGGACCTCTTCGGTGCCCGCGCTTTCTGGCCGACCGCCAACTCCAATTGCGCGACGGCAATCTCGAGTTCCCGCGTAATGCGGTTCGGGCTGCGTCGCCGGTATTCGTCAGTCAACGCGCGATAGTACCAAAGCGTGCCTTCCCTCTTCCCCGTGAACCGCGTCCAGATCGCTTCTCCATGCTGCCGGTAATCCGCCAGAATCGTACGGACGTTATGCAGCTTGTCGGACGCCGAAACCAGCCGCGTCTCCACCCCGGCGTGTTTCACTTCGCGCAGATAATCCTTCTTCCGCTCCACCCACTCCGGTTTAGGCTCACCAAATGAATCCGTGCAGCCCTCGACGATTTTCGCCACTCTCGGTCCAAACTGTTTGCGGATTTCGCGCAGCCTCGGCATCCCGCCGCAATCTTCGACCACATCGTGCAACAGCGCCGCGATCGCCATATCCTCATCGCCGCCGCCTTCCAACACCAGCGAAGCCACCGCCATCAGGTGCGATAGATAAGGCACCGCCGATTGCTTCCGAGTCTGTCCGTCGTGCTTCTCGGCGGCATAGCGGAACGCCCGCTGCAAGCGGGGACCAAGTTTCGGCGGTCGCAGCGAAACCCTATTCCGCACCTTCGTATTTCCAGCCTTCATAGAACTCCAACCCGCGCCAATCAGCGCCTTCCCCCGTGTACCTCTGTATACCCTGTGGTAAAGATTTCGCAGGTCACCACGAGAAGTGAGCCACGCAGCCTAACTCTTCTTCTCGCCTCGCCGCATCCGCAGATACGCCTGCATCAGCGGCCGCAGGTCCCCGTCCAGCACGCGATCCACGTCGCCAATCTCCAGTTTCGTGCGGTGATCCTTGATCATGCGATAAGGTTGCAGCACATACGACCGGATCTGCGACCCGAAATCGATATCCAGCTTCGAATCCTCGATCTTCTTCGTGACCTCGCGCTTCTTCTCCAACTCGTACTCGTAAATCTTCGAGCGCAGCATGCTCATCGCTTTTTCTTTGTTCTTATGCTGCGAGCGCTCGTTCTGGCAATTAGCCACCAGGCCGGTCGGGATGTGCGTGATCCGCACCGCCGAATCGGTCGTATTCACGTGCTGTCCGCCCTTGCCGCTCGAGCGGTAAGTGTCGATCCGAATGTCATCCGGCTTGATGACGACCTCGATGCTGTCGTCAATTTCGGGAGAAACGTACACGCTGGCAAACGATGTATGCCGCCGCTTCGCCTGATCGAAGGGAGAAATCCGCACCAACCGGTGCACCCCAATCTCGCTGGTCAAATACCCGAACGCATATTGCCCCTGCACGGAAAATGTCGCCGACTTGATTCCGGCTTCTTCTCCCGGCTGGTAGTCGTACATCTCGGTCTTGAATCCCTGGCGCTCCGCCCACCGCAGATACATGCGCAGCAGCATCTCGGCCCAGTCCTGCGATTCCGTTCCGCCCGCGCCGGGATGAATCGTCATGATCGCATTCAAGCCGTCGTTCGGGCCCGAAAGCAGTGTCTCGGTTTCGACGCGATCCACCAGTTCGCCAAGGTCAGCCAACTCGCGCTGCAAGTCGGCCGAGACGTCTTCGCCCTCGCCGGCCAGATCGAAATAGGCGGCGATGTCGCCGGTGCGGCGCTCCAGGTCGCCTTCCAAGGTCATCACGCTTTCCAGACGCTTGCGCTCGCGCATCACTTGCTGAGATCGTTCCGGATTCGACCACAGATTGGGATCCGACGCCTGCTTCTCTATCTCGGCGAACTGCTGGCGCAGTTTACCGGCGTCAAAGATACTCCCGCAGGTCGTGAACCTTGGTCTTTAAAGAAGTGTATTGCTGTTCCAGTTCATCCAACATTGGTTATCACTCGGCGATCTTGCCAGGCTTGCGGTGCGCGACAGGCAACCCGAAACGCGCCAGCAACGCGCCTGCTGAAATTATCGCACACAGATATGCGAACCAGTCGCCGTGCCGGGTGTAAAACGTGGTGCCCGAAAGCAGCGCGTACGGCGCCACCAGCACGCTTCGTTCTTTGCGTGGAACCTGCGCCACTACCCTTCCCGCGGGGTCGATCGCCGCCGTCAATCCAGTATTGGTCGCGAGCAGCACCCAGCGATCGTTCTCGATGGCGCGCATCTCGGTTTGCTGAAGATGCTGCTTCCAGGCGCCGCTGTCGCCGTACCAGCCGTCGTTCGAAATGTTAACTAGGGCCTGTGCGCCCTGGACGGCGAACTGCCGCACTTCGTCGGGAAAAATCGATTCGTAGCAGATGAACACTCCCAACCGTCTGCCGCCGGCGTCGAGTGGCGAGCGGGAAGTACCCCACGCAAATTCTCCGACCTCTTTGGTCAGGCCTCCCGCGAAAGAAAACAGACGCGGAAACGGCAGATATTCTCCGAACGGCACCAGGTGCACCTTGTCGTAGCGGCCAACCCATTCGCCTTGCGGGCTGACCAGCGCCGCCGAATTGAACACTTTGGATTCCCGGCCGCCGCTGTGCATCGCCGGCTCGACTCCAATCGAACCCGTCACCACCCAGGTCTGAGCCTGCCGCGCCATCGCGCTGACCGCGTTCTGAAACAGCGGGTCGCTGGTGTAGAAAGGCGACGGCGACTCCGGCCACACGATCAGATCCGCCTTTCCCGGCGCTCCGGCATCCGTGGCCGACCGAACGCTCCGGCTCGTCAAGTCCCGCAACGTGTTCTCAAAATAGTCTCGTGTCCAGTCCGCCTGAATGGGAATGTTCTGCTGCACCAGCAGCGCCGCATGGTCTGCCATAGCGGCCGGGAGCGTAATCCACTGCCCGGCCTGCAGGATTACCGCCGCCGCGCTAGCCGCCAGCAGCAGCCATCGTCGCCGCTCGCGGACGACCAGAAATGCCGCCGCGAAGACGCTGTTCACCAGCATGATTTCCCACGACAGCCCGTACACCCCCGTCAGCGTGGCCAGCCGCGTCAGTGTCGGGTTCGCAGTCTGAGCGTAGCCGAGCAGTTCCCACGGAAAAGCCGAAATCCGCGTCAGCGCGAATTCCGCCACCACCCAGAGAAACGGAACGGCCACCAGCGCGCGTCGCTGCGACCCATCGCGTCCGGCGACCACAGCAACAAGAAACCCAAACAGCCCGTGGTAGAGCCCCACGTACATGGCCACCAGAACCAGGATCAGCACCGCGACCGGCGCCGGCACGCCGCCGTAGCGGTGCATGGTGTCATACAGCCAGTAGCACGTTCCCAGGTACCACAAGATCCCGCAGACGTAGCCCAGCAGGAATCCCTGCCACGGCGTGGCGGGCAAGCGCGCCTGACGATGACCGTCCAACTGCAGAGTTTCCGAAGCGCGCGCCCGCAGAAGCGCGACCAGCAGCGGAGCCACCGCCACCCAGCACAACCAATACACCCCGGGGAGCGGAAAGATCACAATCTGCAGGGCGGCCGATAGCAGGACCAGCCCCCACGCGCCTCGTCCGATTCTAAGCACGCATCAGGATAGCAAACAGAAATACAGCGCGAGCGGCTCAACAAAATCCAACCCCGAATTTCCCGCCGATCAGATACCATATCGTAGTCATGAGTCTTAGCGTTTTACTGATAAAGATTCTGGAATACATGTTTGTCGCCGGCTGGGTCGGGTCCGCCGTTGTGCTGGTGCTGACGGGCATCGAAGACGTCGGAACCCTTTTGGACAGGAAGGACGAAAACAGCCGCTAGGCCTCCTGCTGCATGTCGTCAACGTCAAACGCACCCACCGGCAACAACCGGGTTCGCATTGTGGTCGCGACCTCGGTCATGCTCACCTTCATTTCCTACTGGCGGGCGGCCGCCGTCATTCTCAACGACCTTGGGTCTTCCGCCTTCTATGCCGGCGGCATCGCGGAACAGGCGATCGGCAAAAGCGCGCCCTGGTTTGTTCTGGGCGTCATGCTGTTCGCGTTCGCGGTTCGCGCCGTCTACGTCGAAAGCTGCTCGATGTTCGTGCGCGGCGGCGTCTATCGCGTCGTCAAAGAAGCTCTGGGCGGCACGCTTGCCAAACTCAGCGTCTCCGCCCTGATGTTCGATTACATCCTCACCGGACCCGTCTCCGGCGTCTCCGCTGGACAGTACATCGCTGGCCTCATCAACGACACCATCAGTATCGCCGACGCTCACGGCTTGATCCCCTCCGCCATTCATCATTTGTTCCACGGCACGCCGCAGGTCGGCACCAACGCCACCGCAGTCGTGTTCGCGATCGCCGTCACACTTTATTTCTGGTGGCAGAACATCAAGGGCATCGAGGCGTCCAGCGAAAAAGCTCTCTGGGTCATGCAGATCACCACCGTCATGGTCGTGATGCTGCTCGGCTGGTCTCTGTTCACCCTACTGAAGGTCGGCGGCCACCTGCCGCCCTTTCCAACCCTGGCCAACATCCACTACACCGACGAATCGCTCGGCTTCTGGAAACACAGCCGCCTGCCGCACATGTTCGGCATCCTTGGCCTGATTATCGGCTTCGGACACTCCGTACTCGCCATGAGCGGCGAAGAATCGCTGGCCCAGGTCTATCGTGAACTCGCACACCCGAAACTGAAAAACCTGAAGCGCACGGCCATCGTCATCGGCGTTTACAGTTTCGTCTTCACCGGCCTGGTCTCTTTGCTCGCCGTGATGCTCATCCCGGACGACGTCCGCACCAAGGTGTACAGCGACAACCTGATCGCCGGTCTCGCCATGCACATGTTCGGCCCGCAAGTACTGCGCCTAGCCTTCCGCGCATTCGTGGTGGTGGTCGGATTCCTGATCCTGTCGGGCGCCGTCAACACCGCCATCGTCGGCTCCAATGGCGTCCTTAACCGCGTCTCCGAAGACGGCGTGCTCGCCGACTGGTTCCGCCGTCCACATAAGAAGTACGGCACGACCTACCGCATCATCAACCTCATCGTTGGACTGCAGCTTTTCACCATCATCGTCAGCTGGGGCAACATCTACACCCTGGGTGAAGCGTACGCCTTCGGTGTGGTCTGGAGCTTCGTATTCAAGACCATCTCGATGCTCGTGCTGCGCTACCGCTACAAGGGTGAGCGCAACTGGAAAGTGCCGCCCAATCTTCACCTGTTTGGCATCGAGATCCCCATCGGATTGGCTTCGGTCGGAATGGTTCTGCTCGCCACCGCGATTGTGAATCTCTTCACCAAATCGGTCGCCACGGTGAGCGGCCTGATATTTTCGGCCGTTTTCTTCACCATCTTCACGTTCTCTGAAAAGGTGAACCGCCGCAAACACGCGCACACCGCCGCCCAAATGCAGGAGCAGTTCCAATTGCAGCAGGCCGACAGCGTAGAGCGCGAAACCGTCGGCATCCGCCCCGGCAACGTGCTCGTTCCGGTCCGCGACTACAACACCCTGAACCACCTCCGCTGGGTGCTGGAGCGCACCGACACCCACGAACACGACGTGGTCGTGATGACCGCCCGCGTCAGCCAGTTCGGGGGCGCCGCCTACGGCCTTTCCACCGAGCAGATGTTCAGCGATTACGAGCAGACCCTGTTCACCCGCGCCGTCTCCGTCGCCGAAAGTTTTGGCAAGAAGGTTTCGCTCCTGGTGGTGCCGGCTCGCGACTCCTGGTCAGCCATCGCGCAGACGGCTCACAACCTCGAGTCCTCTTCCGTCGTCACCGGCCTCTCCAGCAAGATGACTTCGGCCGAGCAGGCCTTCGCCGTGGGCAGCGCCTGGGAAGCTATCCCCGAACCCAAACGGCAGTTTGTGTTGCAGATCGTCCAGGTCGACGGCAAGGTCGATACCTACCGCATCGGCCCCCACACACCCACCATGAAGAACGAGGACGTCGTCCTGCTGCATCGCCTGTGGCTGAACGTCACCCGGGAACCGGGTTTGGGAAATGTGCACCACCACGACATTCTGACCGAGGCCCTGACCCGCTTCGCCCGCGACTACGGCGCGCGCGACCGCGACGACATTGTCAAGGAATTGCGCCGTCACAGCGCCGATGCCGGTCCACTCCACACCCGTACCATCGCCTCTCAGGTCCCCACCGTCCAGCCCAGCCCGGCTCGTCCCAGTCGCGCCGATGGACCGTCCAGCCCAGAGGACGACGGCTCCGAATGACGTTCCCCAATCCTGGCCAACCGAATCGGAGTCGGGCACGCCGGCTCCCGATTCACCTCACTTTGGGAGAATCCAGATCCGCCGGCTTCTGATCGTCCGCATGAATGGCCCCATCGTCTTCCGCGTAGAACGAGCGGTGCTCGCTGTCCATCTGCTTGGGCGTCATGGTAAGCACGAACCCGTCGTGGTGCGGACCAAAGTGCGGACGAAAGGTGGCCGTGTAATCCCCGCGCTCGGTCGCGTGTGCCATGCGCTTGGTAAAGGACCCCGTCCCCGCCAGCGCCTCCAGGGAGTCCGCGTATTTGTCGTGCCGTTTCTTGTAGGCGTGCTGCGCCCGGAGCACCGTCCGCATGTAGCCGAGCGCCTGCGCCTCCGATTCCGAACGCGCCGGGTCGCCCGCAAACTTCGGCTGATATGCCCCTGCAGGTGGCGCTGCCGTGGGCGCTGCCGGCGCTTGCTCCTGCGCCAGCAGCAGCCCTGCTCCCATCATGCCCACCGCCAGAATCCCTGCACCATACCGCTCGATCCGCCCTCGGCTCATCGCAAGCCTCCTCTGCTCGCCTGATTTGGGAGGTTACCCCCGTAATTTGATTCGATCGCCAATCGTTCCAATTCTCGGCTAGTTCAGGCAAGCTTGAACAGGATGCAATCCTAACAGGGAAACCCGAATGAAAGCTGCCGTCGCTACCGCCAGAAAACCGCTGATACGCGTCGCCGTAGTAGAGAGCGATCCGCTGCGGTTTGTCGGATTCCGCGCCCTCTTTGATACTGAGCCCGATCTGGAGTTAGTCTCCGCCTCGCTGCCCGACCTCGGCCAGTTGCAGAGCATCGACCTGGTCCTGCTCGGCAATCGCGGCGGCCACAACCTCTATGACACCATGGCCAGCATGAAGGCCGCCCGGCCCGACCTGCGCATCATCGTGACCGGCTCTGGCATGGACGATGAAAGCGTCCTCAAAGCCATCGCCGCGGGCGCCAAGGGCTACGTGGATGAGGCTGCATCACCGGCTGAGTTTATCCAGGCTCTCCGCATCGTGCACCAAGGTTCGGTGTGGGCTCCGCGCCGCGTTCTCTCGACTTTCATCGAGCGCGTCAGCGCATCTCCGGGGCGCATCTTCCCTGCGGGACGTGTTACTTTCACCGACCGCGAAAAGGAAGTTCTGGAGATGCTGGTCGCGGGCCGCTCGAACAAAGAGATTGGATCTGCCCTTGGCATCGAAGAGCGCACCGTGAAAGCGCACGTCGCGAAACTGATGCGCAAAGTCGGAGTGCAAAACCGCATCGCTCTCTCGGTCCATGCCATTACGCATTCGCTGGTGACGGCGAAGTAAGGCTCTGCAGCCTGCGGAACAACTCGGTTTCACGCCTGGTTTTTGGTGGCTCAGCTTCTTGTCGCGCTGCTAGCCCCTCCTGTGACGGTCTTTTGGAATCAAAGACTTATCGGTCGGCTTTTCCCAGGTCTTTGAGGAATAAGGACTTACTTGTAAGGTATTTATAAATCAATGAGTTAGTTTGCGTTTCTGGCTTATTCTTTGGTTAGATTCCCGCTAGGTATTTGAGGAATAAATACTTTAGCGGTTTTGCAGTCTCGGACTTTTCGCCGCTACCAGATCTTCTCGAGTATGCTTTGAGGATCAGATGGACGTTCCTTCTGTTTCCGACTTCCCCTTTGTCTTCCTGCTAGGTCTTTGAGGAATAAATACTTTAGTGGTGGCCTGCTTTCGACAGTTGCGCGAGGCTTCCTTACCTGTTGGTGACGATGTATTCCCTGCCCGGTGGAGATTCGCGTCGAAGGTCAATGAGTGAAACCGCGCTGGTTACGACAGTTGAGAGTGCTGGCTCGCTAGAGTTCTGAGGCGGTAATAGTCTTATGACGCTGCCCGTGGCTAAGGCACGCCTTCGGCGAGGGACAGCTCAAAAAGTCACGGTCAGCGAGGTTGAAGTCTGTTGGCTGATCGCACCCGAAGTGCCGACCACAGTGATGGTGAAATTATGTGGTGGAGGTGGTGGAGAAGTACCACCGCCCCCTCCACCACAGGCGACCAGGATTCCGAGTAACACAATCATCAGAACCAGCGCGAGGAAGATACCTTGCTTTGTTCTTTTCTGGCCCGGCAACATTGTTCCTATTGCCAAAAGTCCGAGCGTGGGCAAGGCGATACAGAAAGCGAGGAGCGGCGTAGTCCTACCCGGCATTTTCAGATGAGCGACGTTTGTGGTCGCCACAGTAAGCGTGACCGAATGGGCTGCGGCACCAGGAGTCACGCTCGGCTCCGAGAGGGAACATGTTGGCCCGGCGGGCACAACGCTGCAGGAGAGCGCGATCGGATCGTTGAAGCCGCCTAATTGCGGGGTGATGGTGATTGTGTAGATGGCCGGGGTACCACGGGATACAGTTCTGGCGGGCGAGTCGGATACCAGGGTGAATGGAGGCTCGAGAATCGAAACTGTAATCGGATCTGAGGCGCCACCGCCAGGCGTGGGAGTAAATACCGTTACCTGCGCAGTGCCCGCCGATGCGATATCGGCAGCCGGAATCGCGGCGGACAAGTAGAGACGATGATTCGGTGGAGGAATGTAACTGGTCGGTCTATTGCCGCCATTCCAACGCACGACTGATGCCTGTGTGAAGTTGAAGCCATACAGACTAAGGGTGAACGCGGGTCCTCCAACATTGATAGTCTGGGGTTCGATGCCCGTGAGCAACGGAATGGGATTATTGATGCTAAGCGCGAGTGGGTTGGAAGTGCCGCCGCCGGGCGCGGGGTTGAAAACGGTGACTTGAGCCGTGCCGGCGGACCAGGTATCGACGGCGTACGGCATTATTTCAATCTGAGTGCTTGAGATCACCCTGCCAAACCAATCTGATATGGGCCTATCGGCGCCATTCCAGCGCACTCTGGAAGCCGAAACAAAGTTCGTACCTGTTAGCATCAGCATTATCGAATCGGTCGAGAAGGGGTTGGGGGTGAGGCCGGTCAGGGTCGGCGCGGGATAAGAAGAGTAAATGGTGAAGGGTGCTGGCGCTGATTCGTTGCTGCCGTCCGACGGTGGGTTGATGACAGTGACATTCGCGGTTCCGGGAGAGGCAAGATCGCGAGCGGGAATGGTCGCGATCAATTCCCCAGCATGGACGTACGTGGTCTGACGATCACTGCCATTCCAGCGGACCACGGCTCCCTGCCGAAAACTACGGCCCATCACCTGAAGAGAAACTTCTGGTTCACCCGCCAGGCGACTGAAAGGGGAAAGTCGCGTAATCGACGGGGTCAAAGGGCCGATTTGCCATAGGATGGAAAAGTTGTTTGTCAGGCTGCTTGTGTTGAAGCTGAATTGGTTTGCCAGTCTGGGGCTGGACTGTACGCCGACCGTGGCGCTGCGTCCCTCGTTCACGATATCAAAGCATGGGCCTTCCATAAGATCAAACGGGCCGAATACTACGTCTGCGTAGTTGAACAGAATGTCGCTAGACTCTTCGAAAAAGACAACCTGAAATGTGACGTTGCCGCCTCTCTCATAGAGGGCGAAGCATTCGAACTGAGAGACGCCACGCCATTCAATCACCAGTTCACGGTTAGGTGCAGTGCCAGTGACTCCCCATTGCACCGTGCCGGGATAACTAATGAGGGCATCCCAAAAGGGGGCGATGAGAGTTGGGATGCTTGTTGTTGGGAGCGGCGAATTATCCGAATCAAGGAACGGACCGAAGAAAGTGATGTTGCCGTAGCCGTTGACATTCAGGGTTGTAAAGCTGGCACCGCCGAACTGGACAGGGAACGGCGGGCGAATTACAACACTACCTGGGTCTCCCATATTCAGATCTGTTCCTTCGATCTCGCGGTAACTGAAAGGAATGGCGGTGGAGAATGCGTAGGTAGAGAGCAGAGGGATGACATGAACTGTGACAATATCGTCGTTCGGAAAAGTTACGGTGTGATCGCCAATCTCCGAGGCGAACCATTGCCTTTGGGCTACATACAAGCCGTCATTAGCTTCCAGGTCAAGCGCATTGCCATCGTCGGCCATGATGATCGTTTCCGAGCCGCCGTCGACACGTAATTGAACGGTTCCATTCGGCTCCGCGCAGTTGATGTCCAGCACCCGGAAGGTGAGCGAATCGCCGGCCGAGACGTAGGCGTCGTTGGCCATCGGTAGCAGGCGTGTTTGCACGACGGAGTTCGAGCAGGTCATCGCGCCGTATGCGTTCAGACGTTTCTGGCTGATGGTGTCCGATCCGCCGGCAACGGTATCGCCTCCCGCCAGAATCAGATTCTTGATGGCCTTCCAATCACGGGTCGAGTCCTGCGCTTTCAGCAGGGCGGCGACTCCGGTGACGTGTGGAGTGGCCATCGAGGTGCCGGAGTACACGGCATAATCAGAGGGCGGTATTGTACTGAGGATTTCCTTACCAGGCGCGCTGAGATGGACGCTGCGGCGACCGAAATTGGAGAACCCAGCCAGCGCATCGTTGCGGTCGGTGGCGGCCACACTAATCACGTGGGGGAGATCGTAGTTGGCTGGATACGAAGACACGACGTCGTTGTTGGCGTAAGAATTGCCCGCTGCAGCGACGAAAAGGATTCCACGCTGTCGGTGGGAGTCGATAGCGTCCTTCTCGGCCTGCGAGAAAGCAGTGCCGCCGTAGCTATTGTTGGTAGCCACAACATTGACACCGCTCTCCTTCATCAGTGCAACGTATTCCAGACTGGTAATTATGTCTGAGATGGTTCCCGCACCGTCTTTATCCAGAGATTTGCAGGCCATCACCCGCACCTGCCAGTTGATTCCCACCACACCGGTGCCATTGTTCCCGCTGGCGCCGATGGTCCCAGCCACGTGGGTGCCGTGACCGTTGTCGTCCTCGGGATCACAGGTCATCGTGATCGCATTGAATCCATGCGTACCGGAGGCACACGTAACCGATCTGCCGGGCAGCGTCACGGTATAGCTGGTGGAACTGGACCAAACGTTCGCAGCAAGATCGGAGTGGTTGTATGCAATTCCGGTGTCGATGACGGCCACGACCACACTCGAACTGCCAGTGCTGAGGCCCCAGGCCTCGGCCGCGTGGACGTCGGCGCGGAGCGTGCCGCCCGACTGACCCGTGTTGTGCAGGTTCCACATGTCGGGATAGAGCGGGTCGTTTGGAACGAGCGGTGATTGCTCGGCGTATCGGTAGTAATTCGGCTCCACATAGAGGACGTCAGGGCGCGCGCGATACAGGCGCCTCGCCCGTCCCACCGTCATCTTCGCGGGCAAGCGGACGAGTTGCAGGTTTTCGACGACGCGGAATTCTTTGAGGACTGCAGCACCGACCTGGGCATGCTGTGCCCGCATGGCCTGCTTGCTTAGGCCGGGGCGGAAGCGGACAAGCAGTTGATCGGGCACATACGTTTTGGCATGGCGCGGCGTTGCTCGGACTGTGGATGAAGTGCTTTGGGAGGCAGTCGGCCTGGGGCTGGCATACGCAATCCCAACCAGCAGTACTGCACCGAGCAGGCTCGCCACAGGCAATTGATAATGCCAAAACATCTCACACCTCCCTGAAACGACGTCCGGTGGTGCACTTTTACCGAATCGCCTCAGGGGGTGCTGCGTCTCAGCGGGCGGGACCTGCTCCTCGGAGAGGCGAGGAAACTCCATACTTACTTTTCTGCTGCTGCGACCGCGAAATATGGCGGAACGGTTCTCCAGCGAGGCGAGACAACCCGAAGTTGCTAGCAGAGCAGAGTGCAGAATAGTGCCAATGAGACTCGCGCATCGGCGGATCGATTGGCATCGGTGTCGCGGACACGAGCAGGGGCAGACAGGGATAGCGCACCAAGTCTAGGGTGTAAGGAACTTGGCACCGCCTGAGTTGTCCGGGCAGCCGCCAACGGCACCACGACTGAGAACAGAGGAGTGCCCTCGTACGGCAGCCCCTCCGATTCGTCGAACGCGGTCTCCGTCACGTCTTCTGCCGGAACGGCCAGAGACACACCAAAGCCCAGAAGCACGCAAAGAACGAGGATGGAACAGCGCCTTCTCATAACGGATGCGCTCTCGACGAATTCGGTAACCTTTGCCTCGGGGGGTGCTGCGTCTCAACTGGCGGGAACTGCTCTTCGGGGAGGCAGAACTTAATTTAACGCGAATGAGCGCGGCCTGTCAGTGATAAGGCTCACATCTTGATGTGCGGTCATCAGTTACAGCGCAAGGCCACACGTCACTGCCGCAAAATCCCCATGTCACGTGCGCCACGTTTAGTGATCTTAGTTCCGGCAGCCGATAGCTCGGCTCAAGAAGATTGTTCGGCCAGATTCCGCCCCCAGTGATAGCCTAGTAGTGTAAATGGGCCGTCCCTGGCCCGATTTCATGCTCCCGGGAGAACTCAAATGCTACCCTGCAAACGTTCGTTTCAGGTCGCGCTGCTCTTGGCCGCGATCTCTTGGTTGAGCATCTTTGCAAGCGCCCAGAAGACGATCGGCATCAATGTAGTTCTAAACACAGAAATCACGAACATCGTATTGGCCGACCTCGGGCAACACGGGAAGGTTCGAGACATTCTCTATGAGATTCGCGGTGTCTCGATGCTCGCCCCATCCAGCCAACTCACGGTAATTCAACATCTGCCCTATGTGGCCTATGCCAATCCTGACCAGCCGCGCAGCACAGGACCAGTGAGCGCCCTCCCCGTCAGTGACTTCACCGGTGGGCGCAGCACTTGGGACATGGACGCCATCAACGTCACGTCCGGTCCCGGCAGCGCTAATCGCAGCGTGTCTTTCGACGGTACCGGCGTCTACGTGGCGATCCTCGACACCGGCTTGATCCAAACCTGGCGGTTGTATTTTCCCGAAGATCGCATCGCAGCCCAGTACGCCACCACCTTTGGGGGTGGAGGCGCGGCTGATAACGGGGCGACTCCCTCTCCTCCGAACAAATGGCAGCAGGATCAGAATTCGCATGGTACGCACGTGACCAGCACGATTTTGGGTTACAGCTTTTTTGGGACTCCCACCCAGGGGGTTGCACCGAAGTCCAGTGTGATCCCAGTGAAAGTGCTCAACCAGAACGGGAGCGGATGGTCTTCCGCGATTGCCCGCGCCATCGTGTACGTGACTGACCTGCACAAGAACCAGCTTGCCGCTCAGCCGATGGTTGTCAATATGAGCCTCGGTGGCAGCCAGTTAGACGCATTGGAGAAGGCTGCAATCGATTTCGCCGTGGCCAACGGCGTGATCATTTGCGCCTCCGCGGGCAATTCCGGTACGCGAGGAATGGGCTTTCCCGGCGCTTATCCTCCGGTGATTTCTGCGGCTGCTTCGGGCTGGGTGCAGCAGTTCACGACTTCCACTTGGTGGTTTGCGCTGGATGTTCCCGATCCGAACGACCCGAACAATTTCTACATCGCCTCTTTTTCCAGCCGACAGAAGGCTGGGCAGGACTTGGATGTTGCCGCCCCGGGCGATGACACCGTCGGCCCCTATCAGGTCAATAGCCAGCAGAGCTACTTCTTCCTGAGCGGAACCTCCATGGCCAGCCCACACGTGACTGGCACGGTGGCGCTTATGTTGCAGAAAAATCCGACTCTAACCGCTGCGCAGGCGGAGAGCATTCTCGAAACAAGTGCTACCCCCTTACCGGCCGGTTGCCGCACCGTACCACTCGAAGGTCAGGTGTGCTGGGACACGGATGCGACGGGAGCCGGTCTACTGAACGCAGATGCGGCTCTGGCGGCGACACCGTAGTGTGATTTGAAGTTCAGCCCAAGCGGAGGCAGTCAGCCTCCGCTTTTTTGCTAATTTTCGCGACGTCCCTGATGACCAGAAGATTGGCCAAGTGGCGTAACATCGCCATTGCACGCATTGACCTGCAACCAAGGGGTTTGATTGGGGTTCGCTAGGAGTGCCATGTTCCAGAACTGAGGGCGGAGATCCACTCGCGGTAGAGCAGCGCTTCCTGCTTCAGTTTCGTGGCCTCGGGTTCAGGCTCACATTTTGCCTTCTCTTCGCAGGCCGCTGCCTTCTTCTGAAGCTCCTCTAGCGTCGCACCGGCAGGAACCAGTTTCATAACGGTGCGACCATTCTACGAGGTATTGCGTCAGGTGGCGATGAACCGCGATTACACTGACGATCAGGCGGGTGACCTATCAGCCGGCCCGGTTACCAAAGTACAGTGACCCTCGTAATCTTGTCGCCATCCTCCACCTGCCGCATACTCGCCTTACCTACCACAGAACCTGGGAGACGGGGTTGAAACCGGAGATTAGGGTCGCCGATTTCAGCCCCGCATTTTTTTGCCTCCACCCGACTCACCCTGATTACTCCCCCAATACCCTCCGCTCTTTCCCCCGCATCGAATAGAATCAGAGACAATAGAATCCATACTCCGATCTCCCAAGTGAGGCGTCATGCGCAATCTCCTCGTTCTGCTGCTGCTCGTTTGTTTCCTGACCCCAATTCTTTCCGCGGACGAAAACACCAAGGCTCCGGAGCCCAACACCAAGGCGTCCGGGCGTGTCGAGGCTGCCGGCACCGTGCTCGACGAAATTCAGGGCGCCCCCGACCAGCGCATCCCCGAAGAAGTGCTCGGTTCGGCCGAATGTGTGGCCGTGGTTCCGTCAATGCTCAAGGGAGGCTTCGTCTTCGGAGGCCGTTACGGTCGAGGCGTCGCCAGTTGCCGCACTCCTAAAGGCTGGAGCGCGCCCGCTTTCTTCACCATCAGCGGCGGCAGTTTTGGCTTGCAGATCGGCGGCCAGGCGGTCGATCTGGTCATGCTGATCATGAACAAGAACGGCATGAATCAGCTGCTCACCAGCAAGTTCAAGGTCGGCGCCGATGCCAGCGCCGCCGCCGGCCCCGTCGGACGCCACGCCTCCGCCAATACCGATTGGAAGATGCGCGCCGAGGTTCTGACCTACTCGCGTGCCCGCGGCCTCTTCGCCGGTCTCGAACTCGCCGGCGCCGTCATCAAGCAGGACAAGGACAGCACCCGCGAATTCTATGGCCGCATGGTCCCCTTCAAAACGGCGCTCACGGGAGAGATCGAAGCTCCGAAGAGCGCGTACCCATACCTGAGCACGCTGGCCAAGTGGGCCCAGCAGGCCTCAAAATGAAGTACCAGTACCCAGTACCCAGTCTCCAATTCAGCTGATGATGACAAGGTCTGAGAACTGGTTTCTGGTACTGAGTACTGGGTACTGGGTACTGCCTCTGCGCCAACGTCTTGAATACGCTCTAGTCTGGCCCTGGATCAAGCTCCTGGGATTGCTCCCCCGTCCCTTGGCGCGCGCCGTTGGCATCACAATCGGATTAACCGTCTACGTGCTGCACCGCCGCCTGCGCCGCGTCGGCCTGCGCAACCTCTCTCGCGCCTTCCCCGAAATGCCGCCGCGCGAGCGCCGCCGCCTGGTTCGCGGCGAATTCATTTCCCTCGGGCGCCAGCTCGCCGAAGTTTGCCTCTTTCCCCGCTACACCCGCGAAAATGTCTCCCGCATAGTCGTCTATGACGGCTTTGAAAATTTCGAGCGTGCCTACGCCCGCCGCAAAGGCGTTCTATTTCTCACCGGACACCTGGGAGCCTGGGAACTCTCCGCCTTCGCGCACTCCCTGCAGGGACATCCCCTGTCGATCGTCATGCGCTCGCTCGACAATCCCTACATTGACGCCCTAATCCAGCGCTACCGCACCATGCACGGCAACCGCACCGTCGACAAAGATGATTTCGTACGTGGCCTGCTCTCCGCCATGCGCGCCGGAGAAACCGTAGGCATCCTCATGGACACCAACATGACCCCGCCGCAAGGGGTGTTCGTGGATTTCTTCGGCATCCCCGCCTGCACCGCCAGCGGCTTGGCCCGCATCGCCCTGCGCACCGACGCCGCCGTGGTCCCCGGCTTTACGGTGTGGGATTCGAAACTGCGAAAATACATCCTGCGCTTCGATCCCGCCGTGGAGTTGATTCGCACCGCCGATAACGAAGCCGACATCGTGGCCAATACCGCAAAATTCACCAAAGTCATCGAAACCTTCATCCGCCGCTATCCCGACCAGTGGCTCTGGGTCCACCGCCGCTGGAAGACCAGGCCGCCCGGCCAGCCCGGGCTGTATTGAGCCGCAGGTGTTTGGAACCTTGTGTGACAGTCGGGCCTGGCCCTGCACCAACGGCACCTTTCATGATTTGTCATCCTGACCCTGAGCGTAGCCGAAGGGGAAGGACCTGCTCTTGCGGTCTGAGGGCACCGGGTACTGGGTACTGGCGACTGGGTACTGAGTACGCGACAATAGGAAACCATGAAGCAATCCCTGCGCGATCTAGCCGGAAAGCTCGGCTGCCACCTCCTCGGAGACGCCTCCGTCGTCGTGGCCCACGTCTCCAGCCTCCAATCCGCCACTGGAGATAGCCTCGTCTTCGTGGAGGACGCCCAGCACTTCGACGCCGCCCTCCGTTCATCCGCCGCCGCCGTAATCGCCGGAGACTTTGCCGCCGGAAACTTCGCGGCCAGCGCCTCCAAGCCGCTGCTGATAGCCGCCCAGCCGCGCCTCGCTTTTGCCCGAGCCGCGCGACTGCTCCGCGACCCCGACCGCGATCGCATCATTCACTCCTCCGCCATAGTTCCCGCGTCCGCTGCCATAGGCAAGGACGTAGCCATCGGCGCGCGCGCGATTCTAGGCGATCACGTCAAGCTGGGAGATGAAACAACTATCGGCGCCGGTTCGGTGATCGGCGACAGCGCGGCGATCGGCACACATTGCCGTCTGGACGCAAACGTCACCATCTACCCTGGCACCAAGCTCGGCGACCGCGTCATCGTGCAGGCGGGCGCAGTCCTCGGCAGTGAAGGCTTCGGCTACGTCCGCGATTCCAGAACTGAGCGCTACGAGCAATCCCCCCAGATCGGCCGCCTGGTGATCGAAGACGATGTAGAAATCGGAGCCAACTCCACCATCGACCGCGGAGCGCTCGACGAAACCCGCATCAGCCGCGGCACGAAAATCGACAACCTGGTGCACATCGGCCACAACGTCCTGATCGGAGAAAACGTAGTAATCGCCGCGCAAACCGGCATCTCCGGCAGCGTCGTCGTAGAAAATAATGTCATCATCGGCGGACAAGTAGGGATCGCCGATCACGTGCGCATCGAAGAAGGCGCAATCCTCGGAGCCCAAAGCGGCATCCCCACCAAGAAAGTAATTCGCGGTAAAGGAGTAGTATTCTGGGGCACCCCCGCCCGCCCTATCCGGGAGTATCTTAAAGAGCTGGCATTCCTGTCGCGATCAGCGAAGAAGGACCGCTAAGAGAGTGTCTCTGTAGAGACGCGGCTCGCCGCGTCTCAGCCCGAGCCAAGAGCTAACGGCCAAAAGCTAAGAGCTGCATCCATGCCCATTCTCGTCATCGGCGGGAACTCCCGCAAAGTCGGCAAGACCAGCGTCGTCGCCGGTCTCATCGCCGCCCTCCCCGCCTTCCATTGGACGGCGTTCAAAATCACTGAACACCGCCACGGCGTCCGCTCCGCCGACGGCAAGACCTGCGACTGCGCCACCGCCTGGGCCGTATCGGAAGAAAAAGACCGCTCCGGCAAGTCGGACACTTCGCGTTTCCTGGTTGCTGGAGCCGAGCACTCCTGGTGGATCCGCACCGATCCGGGGCACCTTGAGGAAGCCATGCCCCGCATCCGCGAGATTCTTGCCTCAACGCAATACGCCATCATCGAATCGAACAGCATCCTGCGCTTCATAAAGCCAGATCTCTATCTGACCGTGCTCGACCCGCAGATCCCCGACTTTAAAGCTTCCGCGCACACTTCTCTGGACCAAGCCGACGCCGTGCTGCTGCACGCAACCGCAAACTCCAAAAGCCGCGCCTGGAAGCAAGTCCTGCTGAAGCCCGTCAAGTGCCCAATCTTTGCAATCCACCCGCCCAAGTACGTGACGCAAGAGGTCGTCGAGTTCGTGCGCGCTCGCTTAGCGTCATGTATCGCAAGTTCGCAACATGAAACAGAATTGGGTCGTGGTGCAGTTTGAACTCCACAGGGCTGGCGTCCTGAATCAGCGTGTGGGAAACTGTGGGTATGGCGAAAAAGCGTACAAAATCCGATAAAGCACAGCGCCAAGCCAATCAGGTGGAAAAGAGAACTGAAGCCCGGCCAGAGCAAGCGCCGAAGAAGCCCAAATCCAGCGAGGATTTCAGCCAAGCCGCTGCCCGGATCGTGAGAGAGGCTACAAAGAATTAGCTGCTCACAAGATCATCGTCCGGGAATGGAAGTTCTAGGGTATTTCCACGTTTTGGTAGGACGCGATCAACCATTTTCACATACCGATTCCATCCAAATCCGCTATTGATTGCCAGCCTTTGAAACATCATCAGTGAATACAGGTGTTGCGCCAACATCGGATTGCCTACATCTTCCGATAGCCACTGATGTAGCTTGTTCGGGCGCTGTCCCTTTTCATTCGGTGGGCTCTTTTTCTCTAATTCATCCAAGAGTCCGGGGGCGATCCGCTCGTAAACGAGATCACGGGTATAGTGAGCGACGACGCTATATCTGTTCTTCTGCATTCCGGGCCATCGCCAACCCTTCAACTTGTAAATATTCTCGTAGAACTCATCGGGGAATCGCTTGACCCACGCAGCCAGCTCTTTGCGAATCAGCTTTTGAAGATAAACGTGCAGAGCATCTTGAGGACGGATTCCCTGGTATCCAGTAACCTCGTCAATGACTGCAATGATGCCGACCTTTGCAAAAGAGCGAATCACAATGTCAGCAGCATCAGCATACCTCGCTTGTCCGGGCGTCAATATTTTGCCCCGATCTCTGGCCTTGAGCAGCAGTTCGCAAAGGTCAATCAGATTTGTGGCTTCGTTGCCGTATGCCGGGTTGCCGCCTCGAAGGGGCATAAAAAGCACTGGCGATTTCATGCGTGCTGATAACTCGTTGGAAATACTAAGTTTGCCCTCTATTTTCTGGACAAATCTGGCGATTCTATGCGCGCCAGTGGTGCCACCACCAGTGCCCATCCCAATCGTCGTTTGAAGACCGCGCTGACTGATTAGCCGCGTTCCATCTTCCAGAACAAATACTGGGATTTTCAGTCCTCCAATGTCGACAACTCCGGCATGGGTCGCTTTAGGCATTTTGTCTCCCCATCTGGCCAGCGCCGCCTTCCTAGCTATCTCAGTCCGCTCTTGAGGACTAAGAGCGTCCGCCCGCGCAAATCCGCCTTTCGCCCTGCCCGAAATGTCGTCCGTCATGCTTGCTCCTCTTATTTCAAATAATGCTTGCATTATACTCCAGCAAGCATTATAGTCAACAACGTTGTTGATGCTTGCATCGGAGACAAGATGAACCGCCTCTCCACGGGCGCGAGATTAAAACTGGACCACTACCCAGAATTGTCATCCTGAGCGAAGCGAAGGACCTGTTTTCCCCCGCCGCTGAAAAAAGCAGGTCCTTCGCTTCGCTCAGGATGACAAAAACAAAAGTGTGCTACGAAAATTACGGAAGATGCACTGAACACTTTTTCCAAAGAGTTCCTCCGCGCCCTCTGCGTCTCGGCGGTGACCCAGCCCTATCCCGCGTACATCCCAATCACCCGCTCAATCGCCCGCCGGCACACCCCGCAAAACGTCCGATGCCGCGTAAACATGATGCAGTCCACTTCCGGACGGTAGTACCCCTTAGCCTCATAATTCGCGCCCTCGAACGCTCCAACTTTCCCGACGTACTTCTCGGAACCAAGCATGGCGTCTTCCTTCGCGCGCTGTTTGCGGAAGAGTTCATCGATCTCCGCCTCCGGCTTCCCGGCCGCTCGCAGTTCCTTGCGCTGCCGCTGGATCTCCCGCTCAAAGCGATCGAACTCCTCCTGATTCCAGGGAGTCGGCACCGGCGTTCCCGCCGCCACCAGATCCTTCCACTTCAAGTCTGCCCGATCGAGCAAAGCCGTCACATTCGGCTCCCACGGCTCCGTCTTCGTCGCCGGCGGCAGATACGCCACATCCGACGTGTAATATTCATCCGCCAGCCCCGCGAACTGGTGTCCAAACTCGTGCACCCCCACATATCCCGCCCACAGATTGTCGATGGCCACCGTAGCGTACTGATTGAAAATTCCGCCCCCGCCGTAAGTCTGTCCATTCACCAGAATTTCAATAAACTCATACGGCGCAAACGACGCCACATCCCGCAGCGCGCGGTTTTCCGTAGTCAACACATAGCGCTCGGTGCCGAACGTGTCGTACGCAGCGCCCACCGGCGACCGCCGGTAAATTCCGCTCGAAGGCCGCGACACGCCCGACTCCTCCGCCGCCGGACACAGCCCCCACACATTGAAATCCTTCTGGTGCTCGCGAAATGGCGGAGTTGAAAACAGCGCCTCCATGAATCGGCGCGCATCTTTCTCAAATTTCCCGCGTTCCGCCGCCCTGTACCCATCGCCCAGCACCAGCAAATCGACCTTCGTCGCCGGATCGCCCATCTTCTGCATTTCCAGCAGCGCCCCCGGCGAAGGTGGACGCGACCGGTCCACGAACTTATCTTTTGGATCGACCAGGGTCTTCCAAACTTCCTTCCAAGCTTCCGTCGGGCCTGGATGAACCCCGCTCCCCGCGCGCTCTTGCAGCGACACGTCCACCGGAGCGTCCGGCGACGGAAAGCGCAACGATTCCGAAAATGTCCGGTTCCCGTGCAGCGCCTCTTCCGTCGTCTTCCACTCGCCAAACACGGAATTGAATCCGCGCGAGTACACCAACTTCCCGCTCGCCCGTTCACGCACTTCAAACCGGTAATTTCCCATCTGACTCTCGTCGATAGTTTTGTTCAGATTTCCCGGCCACTCCAGCGGCTCCAGCACCACTCGATCCAGGCTGAACCATTCTTCGTGCGAGTTTCCGGTGTGGTAATAATCGACGCGCAGGGTGCGGGGTGCGGCAAGACTGAGGGAACAGCTGAAAAAGAGAAATAGAAGATAGGCAACAACCCAGAGCGCTCGTTTCATGACCGGAATTGTAGCTTACGACCCCGGCTTGATCTCGACAGCCTTGTCGTTCCGAAAAGTAATCGCCAGCGGATTTCCCCCATTGGCGTAATGCAGAGTTCGCGACCCAGAATCGCCCGAGCCCTGCGGAATGCCCACTCCGATCGCGAAGAGAGCCTCCAACTCACTCATCCCCGCCTGCACTTCATGCGCGTCAATCTTCCGCCAGATATCCGCGGGCCAGTGCTTGTAAAGTTCGTGCGGATCTTCGATGAAGAAGATGTCGTCGGAATAAATCCTGAAGTCGCTGCCCTTCTCCGCGCCAATCGGAACCGCATAGCTCTTGCCCTCCACCTCAAAGCAAGCCAGCACCTGCTTGATCCCCGGAGCCAGGGGAGAAACGCCGGTTACCACGTCCTGAATCGCCAGCTTCTGCAAAGGCAGCAATGTTCCCGCCTCATGCCCGAAGTCAGTTTTGCGCCGCTCTCGATCGTAGGGATAGTACGTGAGCTGATATCCGACCTTCACCCACACCGGTTGCTCAGTCAACTGCCGCGCCGACTTCAGATCGTAAGGATGCAATCTCTTAGGCGTAACGTAGTAATCCGCCTTCAGCGCCGTTTCCTGCCGCGGCGTTGCATCTGCCTTCATCGCCTCGTGCCGCTCATACACGATGTAAGCCGCGCGCCCGCCCGCCAGCACCATGGCGGCCACCAGAAAGACCTGCAGCTTTTTCTGAAACTCCGGATCAAAGGCCATAATTTAAGAGCATTAAAAGCAAGTGTGGGGACGGGCGACTCGCCCGTCCAGCCGAGCAAAGCCCGGCAGCTGCCCGTGGTCACTGTAACATTGGGTTCGCTACAGAAGATTTCGCTATAGAATATAATTAAGTATTCTCAGTACGAACGCTCCGTCATTAGCGAACCGCAAAGGAAACTCATGCCCATTGCCCAGGATGACGTTCTAAACGCCCTCAAGCAGTGCTACGATCCCGAGATTCCCGTCAACATCGTCGATCTCGGCTTGATTTACGACATCCGCTTCAACGACCTATCCGAAGGTCAACAGGACGTCACCGTCGACATGACCCTCACCGCCCAGGGCTGTCCCGAGCACGTCAACATCAGCGCCCAGGTCAAGTCCCGAGTCGAGCAACTTCCCGGCGTCCGCAACGCCAACGTCAATGTGGTCTGGGAACCAGCCTGGACTCCCGAGCGCCTAAGCCCCGAAGCCCGCAAACAACTGGGCATCGAATAGCCCAGACTCCTTTGTAGAGACGCGGCTAGCCGCGTCTCTGTCGCCAGCGCTAGTACTCTCCCAACTTCTCAAACGCGCGTGCCGCGCGCTCCTCCGCCCACTCCTCGATCTTGTTCCCGATCTTCATCGCCAGGTCCAGAAACTTCGTTCCCTGTCGCACATACGAAGGCAGCTCTTCGCGAATTTTTCCAAACTGATTCGGATACTCCGATGCCAACACCGCCAATCCCACTCCTCCCACCAGCACCGCTGCCGGACGTTTCCCCTTCAGCACCAACACCGCCGCCGTTGCCGCCGATCCTGCAATTACCGCCCGCTTCCAGTTCTGCATGTTCTCTCCTGACGCCGTGTCTCAACCACGCCTGCTTTTCCTAGCAGGATTCTAAACCACGCTTCCATGCTTTATACTGCCGCCGGCACTCAATCGAACAACAATCTATGATCCAATTTCGGATATTCCCATTTCTGACCGTACTTCTCTGCGTACTTCTCTCAGCCGGCACTCTCTCCTCCGCGCAAGCCAAGCCCCGGGCCCGCGATCTCGGCGTCCCCTTCGACGGCACGCCCGGCGCCTACAACGCCATCACCGACGTCAAAGGCGTAGAAGTCGGACACACCACCCTCATTTCCGGCAGCGGCAAGCTCAAAGTAGGAGAAGGCCCGGTCCGCACCGGCGTCACCGCCATTCATCCGCGTGGGAAAGACGCGAACGACTCCGTCTTCGGAGCTTGGTTCACGCTCAATGGCAATGGCGAGATGACGGGCACAACCTGGCTCGAAGACTCCGGCTTCCTCGACGGCCCCGTCCTGATCACCAACACCCACAGCGTAGGCGTGGTGCGCGATGCCGTCATCGCCTGGAAAGTGAAACGCGGCGAGCCCGACATGGAAGGCTACTGGTGGTCCTTGCCCGTCGTAGCCGAAACCTGGGACGGCTATCTCAACGACATTAACGGCTTCCACGTGAAGCCCGAGCACGTCTTCCACGCGCTGGAGTCAGCCCACAGCGGCCCCGTCGAAGAAGGCAACGTAGGCGGCGGCACCGGCATGATCTGTAACGAATTCAAGGGAGGAATAGGAACCTCCTCACGCGTGCTCGAGGCGAAAGCGGGCGGCTACACGGTCGGCGTCCTCGTGCAATGCAATTACGGACAGCGCGACCAGTTGCGCATCGCCGGTGTTCCCGTCGGCAAGGAGATTCCCGAGCACGCCGCTTACCATGAAGACGTAGGCTCAATCATCATTGTAGTCGCGACCGACGCCCCGCTGATTCCGACGCAACTGAAGCGCATCGCGCGCCGGGCGTCTCTAGGCCTGGGCCGCGACGGCAGCTTCTCCGGCGACGGCTCCGGCGACATCTTCATAGCCTTCTCCACCGCCAATCCCGGAGCGGCCTCAACCAAGGGAGTTCGCGACCTGAAAATGTTGCCCAACGACAGCCTCGATCCGCTGTTTCTCGCCACCGTCCAGGCCACCGAAGAAGCCGTAGTCAACGCCATGGTAGCCGCCGAAACCATGACCGGCATCGACAACCACACCGTAATAGCCCTCCCCCACGACCGTCTGCAAGAGGTCCTAAAAAAATACAACCGCCTGGCAAAATGAGGGTTAGCTCGTGTGGAGACGGGCGACCTCGCCCGTCCAAACCGAGCGCAGCTCGGCCGCAGCCCGCGCTCCAAACCGCTCCCGATTCGCTCGCGCGTTACCTTCGTTCCCCCCAATCGCGCCTCTACCCCGCCTGCGGGGACTACAATTCACTCAGTGAAAGCCTACCGCATCGAGCGCATCAAGGGCGGCATGAAGTTCACCTGCTCGCACTGTGCCCACAGCGTCAGCACGCTCGACTTCGATGCCAGAACCGGTAACCTCCGCACCCAGGCCGCCACCGCCATCAACGATCACGCCGCCAAAGCGCACCACGAGCCTTTGGTCGTTCCCCCTTCCGACGGTCAGCAGCGCACCTGGCGCTAACAGCCCGTGCTGCAAGTTCGGGATTATAATGACGCGAACTGATGGCCCTCACCTCCGGCACGAAACTCGGCCCCTATGAAATTCAATCGCCACTCGGTGCGGGCGGCATGGGCGAGGTCTACCGCGCGCGCGACACGCGCCTCGACCGAAGTGTCGCCCTGAAGCTCCTTCCCGCCGCCTTTTCCTCCGATGCCGATCGTCTGCAGCGCTTTCAGCAGGAAGCGCGAGTTCTCAGCTCCCTGAACCATCACAATCTTCTTGCCATCTTCGACGTTGGCAACCAGAACGGCTCCTACTTCCTGGTTTCCGAGTTGCTCGAGGGCGAAACTCTCCGCGAGCGCCTGAATGCAGGACCACTGCCCCTCCGGAAAGCGGTCGACTACGGAGTTCAGATGGCCAACGGACTCGCCGCCGCCCACGACAAAGGAATCGTGCACCGCGACCTTAAGCCCGACAACATCTTCATCACCAAAGATGGCCGGGTGAAGATCCTCGACTTCGGTTTGGCAAAGCCCGCTCAGGAGGCGGCCGGCGCGAGCACTCCCACCCTTGCCGGGCCCGCCACCTTGCCCGGCGTGGTTCTGGGAACCGCCGGCTATATGTCTCCCGAGCAGGTGCGTGGAAAACCCGCCGACGTTCGTTCCGATATTTTCAGCTTCGGGGCCATTCTGTACGAGATGGTCGCAGGGCAACGAGCGTTCCGCGGTGACTCCTCCATTGAAACCATGAATGCCATCCTGAAGGATGACCCTCCGGAATTTTCCACGGCGGCCAAGAACGTCTCTCCCGCCATGGAAAGATTGATTCGACGCTGCCTGGAAAAGGCCCCGGAAGAAAGGTTCCAATCGGCGCGCGATCTGGCGTTCGCCCTCGACGCCCTTTCGGGAATCTCCGGCTCGACCGCGACGCACGCGGCCGCAGTGCGCTCCCCGCGTAAACTGCGCCTCGCTCTGTTCACCTCCCTGGCAGCACTGCTGGTCCTGGCACTTGGATTTGTTGCCGGCACACGGGCGGCTAGACCCGCCCAACCACAATTTCATCAGCTCATTTTTGGACGCGGCTTCATCGAGACTGCCAGATTCACGCCCGACGGACAAAGCGTGATTTACGGAGCCGCCTGGAATAACCTCCCGTTCGAGATCTTCAGCACTCGCCTGGAAGGGTTGGAGTCGCGCAGTCTGGGTATGCCTTCAGGAAATATTCTGGGCATTTCCTCCAACGGGCAAATGGCCCTTGCCCTGGGTTGGCACCACACTCTGAACTGGATGACGATTGGAACTTTGGCCGAAGCATCCCTCAGCGGCGGTCCGCCCCGTTCGATCTTGGAGAATTTCTGCGACGGCGATATTTCTCGCGATGGAGGACAATTCGCCGTCGTTCGCTGCATCGGCAGTGAGCAGACGTTGGAATTTCCTATCGGGAAGGTACTCTACCGCACCACCGGATACATCAGTCACGTGCGTATCTCTCCCCAAGGCGATGCCGTTGCTTTCTGTGATCATCCGGTCCGAGGCGACGACCGGGGGTTCGTCGCCCTTGTGAATCGCGAAGGGAAGGTTACCCGGCTGACCGAAGAATGGAGTTCGCTGCGCGGGCTGGCATGGCCCGCTTCCGGCCGCGAAGTCTGGTTTACCGCCAGCCAAAAGGAAGAAGCTCAGGTCCTGATGGCGGTGAGCCGCACCGGAAACCAGCGAATTATCCTGTCCTCCCCCTCGTATTTGTGGCTGCAGGATATCAGCGCCGACGGCAAGGTACTTCTAGGTGACTCGCAGGAAGGTGGCCCCATCGCCCTTCATCGCATGAGCGCCGCCTCCGACACAATCTTCGATCTCGCCAGCGAAAGTACCATCGCTTCGGGCATCTCTGACGATGGTTCGCTCGTCGCGGTCGACTACAGCGGCGCAGGCTCCGGTCCCAATTACGCCGTGTACCTGGTAAAAACCGACGGTTCCCCTCCGACCCGTCTGGGGGATGGTTCATGCATGGGAATATCTCCGGATGGCAAATGGATCGCCGCCTTCATGCCCTCTGAGCGTTCCACCTCCTCTACCTTTCGGTTACTCCCGACCGGTGCGGGAGAAGTCCGTGCCTTCGACATTAGTCCCGTCCGCGTACTCGACTATTACGGCAATTGGGTTCGAGATGGTTCAAAGTTCGCGTTCATGGGAGCAGAACCCGGAAAACCGCCGAGGACTTACCTCTTGGATACAAAAATCGGGAAGGCATCGGCGGTGACCCCGGAAGGCACGACCGACCCTTTGATTTCGCCCGACGCGAAGGC
Source organism: Terriglobia bacterium (assembly GCA_020073215.1). GTDB lineage: Bacteria > Acidobacteriota > Terriglobia > Terriglobales > Acidobacteriaceae > Acidiflorens. The sequence continues at coordinate 32,266 of JAIQFO010000040.1, forward strand.
CGTCATTGCGCGTAACGAACAGCAGGTATTCCGCCTCTACCCCCTGGACGGAAGCAATCCCCAGCCTTTGCAGGGGCTCAAGGATGGAGAAGTTCCCATTCAGTGGGACGCTTCCGCTACGAAGTTATACGTCTGGGATCGCACCTTCCCCGCCCACATCTTCCTCGTGGATTTGAAATCCGGCGCCCGCCGGCCCTGGACCACGATCGTCCCACCCGACTCCGCCGGCGTGCTCTACGGCAACATCGTAATGACGCCGGATGGAAAGACGGCAGTCTACCGCTATCGTCGAAACGCAACCACCCTATTTCTCGCTGAAGGATTGAAGTAAATCCAGCCCCGGAAGGGGCGACCGAGCCCAGCGCTTTTAGCGCTGGGGAAACATGGAACAAATGAATCAAGTCCCGGAGGGACGACCGAGTTCTCGCGCGCAAGAGAATCCCCCCGGAGGGGGACCCAACTTAGCCCGGCGCGGGCGGGAGTTCGTGCCACCTCTGACCCCTCGCGGATCGCCCGAGCTTTCTCAGGCTGTTAGCCAGATACCACGCCCAGACAATCATTCATGAAATGAATTCTAATCCTGCACCGCCCGATCCGTAATCTCCAGCCCCCGGTCGATGATCGCAAATGCCTCGCGCAACTGCTGCTCGTTAATGCATAGTGGAGGATTCGTGTAGAAGGTATTCCAACGCACCAGGGTGTAGAGTCCGTTCCCCCGAAAAAACTTTCCGAGCGCGGCCATTTCGTCGGATGTGCCGTTAAACGGCGCCATTGGCTGTTTCGTCTTGCGGCTGCGGATGAGTTCGAAGATGCCGAACAGTCCGATCGAACGCACGGCTCCCACCGATGGATGCTTCTTCTGTAACTCGGAGCCGAGGTCTTTCATGATCGCGCCCATCTTCCGGGCGTTCTCGATCAAGTGATCTTCTTCGTAGACGCGGATCGTCGCCAGCGCCGTCGCGCAGCCCATGGGATGACTGTTGTAAGTAAGTCCTCCATAGAACACCTTATCGTCGAAGTGTTTGGCGATATGTCGCCGCATGCCGACCGCGCCGAGTGGAATATAACTCGAAGTAAGTCCCTTCGCCATACAGAGTAAGTCTGGAACAACTTTCCAGTGATCGATGGCAAACCACTTACCCGTACGGCCAAAGCCGGCCATAACTTCATCGGCGATCATCAGAATCCCATACTTATCGCATAGCTTCCGTACGCCCTCAATGTATCCATCCGGCGGCACCAGGATGCCGTTGGTCCCGGTTACCGTCTCCAGTATGAACGCGGCAATGGTGTGCGGGCCTTCGAGTTGAATCGTTTCGTCGATCATCGCCAGCGAAGTTTGCGCCGACTCCCATCCTCGTTCGATGCCGTGATAAGGATCGAGCACGTGTACCACGCCCGGCATTCCCGGTTCGGCCGCCCACCGCCGAGGATCGCCCGTAAGGCTGATCGCGCCCGCCGTGGCACCGTGATACGAGCGATAACGCGCCAGGATCTTGTGGCGTCCGGTAAAGAAGCGTGCGATCTTGATGGCGTTCTCGGTGGCTTCCGCGCCGCCGTTGGTGAAAAAGAATGTGTCAATATCGCCCGGAGTGATCTCCGCCAGCTTCGCCCCCAGCCGCGCCCGCGGTTCCGTCGCCATGAACGGATTGGCATAGCACAGCACCGACGCCTGCTCGCGAATGGCCTGGATGACGCGCTCATCGCCGTGTCCGATGTTCACCGACATCAGCTGACTGTTGAAGTCGATGAAGCGCTTCCCTTCCGGCGTCCAGAAATAGATGCCCTTGGCGCGCGCCACCGGGATGGGATCGACTTTCGATTGCGCCGACCACTCAAACAGCGTGTGCTTCCTGGTAAGGTCGACAATCTCCTGCCCGGTCATCATGGGGTTCGTTACCGCTGTCGTCATTGCTCCCTCTTTTCAACTCTTATTCACCACAGAGCCACAGAGACACAGAGAAAAACTACAGAACTCTACTTATAATTCCGGGGTCCGCGCGATCCGTCTTAGAACTTGCGCGAGTGCTCCTTCGCCCAGCGCTCGACCACCACTTTCTTCTCGGTGTAGAACTCGATCGCGTCGTGTCCCTGCGCATGCAGGATGCCGAAGAAACTGTCCTTCCAGCCGCTGAACGGAAAGTACGCCATGGGCGCGGCGACGCCAATGTTAATCCCGATATTCCCCGCGGGAGCTTCATAGCGGAAGCGCCGAGCCGCCGAGCCGCTCGAGGTGAACAGCGACGCCTGGTTGCCAAACGGGCTGCGCGCCACGATCTCCATGGCTTCGTCCATTCCGCTGGCATGAACCAGGCTAAGCACCGGACCAAAAATTTCCGTGTTCGTCAGTTCGCTCTTCGCAGGGACCCCGTCGAGCACCGTGGGCTTCACAAAATTTCCGGCGTCATACTTCGCGATTTTCGGATTGCGCCCGTCAATCACGACCTTCGCCCCGTCCCGCGCGCCGACGCCAATCAAATTCTGTACCCGTTCTTTGCTCTGGCGCGTGATCACCGGGCCCATCTGCACGCCCTCGTCAAGTCCATTGCCCACCCGCAGGTTCGCGGCCGCTTCGCTGATCGAATCGCGGAAGGTCTTCTGCGCTTCTCCCACCGTCACCGCGACCGACACGGCCAGGCAACGCTGTCCCGCGCATCCAAAGGCGCTGTCGGATACGATCTGCGTCGCCATCTGCATGTCCGCGTCAGGCAGTACGATGACGTAATTCTTCGCGCCGCCCTGGCATTGCGCGCGCTTGCCATTCGCGCCCGCGCGAGCATAAACGTACCGCGCAACCGGCGTCGAACCCACAAAGCTGACGGCCCGCACCGCCGGATGATCGAGCAACGTATCGACGGCTACCTTGCCGCCATTCACCAGATTCACCACGCCCTTCGGAAGCCCCGCCTTCTCCACCAGCTCGAACGCCAGCTTCATGGTCAACGGCACGCGCTCCGAAGGCTTGATGATCAGCGTGTTCCCGCAGGCAATCGCATAAGGCAGAAACCAGAACGGAATCATGCCCGGAAAATTAAAGGGCGCGATCGCCGCCACCACGCCCAGCGGTTGGCGAATCATGGTCTCATCGATGCCGCGCGCCACATCTTCCAGGTGGTGGCCCTGCATCATCATGGGAATACCGCAGGCCACTTCAACGTTTTCGATGGCCCGCCGCATCTCCCCTTTCGCTTCGCCGAACGTCTTGCCATTCTCCTGCGTGATGACGCGAGCCAGATCGTCAAGGTGCTCTTCAAGCAGCACCTTCAACTTAAACAGCGGCTGGATCCGGTCTTCAGGGGGAGTGCGCCGCCATTCCGGATAGGCGGCTTGCGCCGCATCAATGGCGCGCGCAACTTCCGCGGCATCGGAAATCGGAACCCGGCCAAGAACCTCGGCCGTCGCCGGATTGACAACGTCTTGCCACTCGCTGGCCTGCGATCCGATCCACTGGCCGTTAATAAATTGAGGGATTTTGCTGGCGGGAGGTGCGGCTACGGTTGACATGGGAATGCTGCCTTTCGCAATCGCGAAGAATAAAGTACCACGCAGGGACAGCCGCCCCTACGTAAGCTGTGCCGCCAAGGTGCCTTTTCTTTCGGCGACGGAAGCCAGCGCAGCTTCGAGCACGTCCATGGCTTCGTCCATCTGCGCGTCGGTGATCACCAATGGCATCAACAGCCGTATCACGCTGCTGTACGACCCCGCGGTGATCGTCACCAGGCCATGCTCGTAACAGTATTGTGACACTTGTCGGGTCTCTTCGTCAGCGGGCTGGCGCGTGGTCCGGGAGCGCACCAGTTCGAGCGCCTGCATCGCCCCCAGTCCCCGCACTTCACCGACCAGGTCCCACTGCGCTTGCCACTTCCCCGCGCGCTTGCGAAAACGCTCGCCCAATCCGTTGGCGCGCGCGCAGAGGTTCTCTTTTTCGATGATGTCAAGCACGGCCAGCGCCGCTTCGCAAGCCGCGGGATTGCCGGCAAACGTGCCGCCAAGCTGGCCGGAGCCCGGAGCGTCCATAATGTCGGCGCGTCCCGTGACCGCCGCCATGGGCAAGCCGCCCGTCAGCGATTTGGCCATCGTGACCAGATCGGGATCGAGTCCCAGGCGCTCGCTGGCAAACATCGCGCCGGTACGCGCGAACCCAGTCTGCACTTCGTCGGCGATCAGCAAGATGCCGTGCTTGCGGCAGATCGCGCCAAGCGTTGGATAGAACTCCGCCGGCGGCGTAACAAATCCGCCTTCGCCCAGGATCGGCTCGACAATCACCGCCGCCACCGATTCTGCCGCCACCACGCGCTTGAATGTGTCTTCAATATGCCGCGCACAGTGCACGTCGCAAGACGGATACTTCATCGAGTACGCGCAACGGAAGCAATAAGCGTAAGGAATGCGGTACACATCGCCCGGAAACGGCTCGAATCCCGCTTTGTATGGACGCGTCTTACTGGTCGCTGCCATGGCCATATAAGTACGGCCGTGGAATGCGTCCTCGAAGCAGATGATCGCCTGCCGCTTCGTGTAACTGCGCGCGATCTTAATGGCATTCTCGACCGCTTCCGCGCCCGTGTTCACCAGCAAGGTCTTCTTCGGTCCCTTGCCCGGCACCAGAGCGTTCAGCTTCTCGCAGACCGCGATGTAGCTTTCGTAAGGCAGCACGTTGATGCTGGTGTGCAGGAAGCGATCAAGTTGGCGGCGCACGGCGTCGACCACCGCCGGTGCGCGATGCCCGGTATTCAGACAGCCGATGCCGCCCGCAAAATCAATCAGCCGGTTGCCGTCAACATCTTCGACGACCGCCCCATCAGCCTTAGCAACGAAAACCGGCGTGGCGTGATAAACCGCCCGCACAACGGCAGCATTGCGCCGCTTCATAAGAGCTTGCGAACGCGGCCCAGGAATTGGCGTGCGTAGTTGAATGCTAGACATAATTCGTTTCTCAGTTACTGTTCCCTACTGTAGAGACGCGGCTTGCCGCGTCTCCGCCAGCAGCGCCACAAAAATAGCGGTCCATGAGCTAAGTGGAGGTCGCAGCGCCAGGCAGGTTTAACTGACAACTGACGACTCACAACTGACCACCGTTCTTCAGTACCACCCGATCGGCTCCTCGTTGAGGTTGATGTGCACTTGCTTACTTTCCAGATACTCTTCGATGCCCCACGGCCCTAACTCGCGGCCATAGCCAGACTGTTTGTAGCCGCCCCAGGGAGCTTCCACATAAGTCGGCTGCATGTGGTTAATCCAGATGATGCCGGCGCGCATCGCCTTAATGGTGCGGAAGGCCTTGAAGATATCGCGTGTCCAAACCGCTCCGGCCAAGCCGAAGGGCGTATCGTTGGCGATCCGGATCGCGTCCTTCTCATCGTTAAACGGAATTACAGTCGCCACCGGGCCAAAGATTTCTTCTTGCGAAATGCGGGCGCTGTTATCCACGTCATAGAAAATCGTGGGTTCGATGTAATAGCCCTTGGCGAACTTAGCGGCGCGCCCGCCACCAATTGACATCTTGGCTTCTTTCTTCCCCAGTTCCTGATAAGACCGGACCGTATCGTACTGGTCCTTGCTCACCATCGGACCCATCTTGGTTTCGCGCTCAAGCGGCGGGCCGAGCCGGATGGTCTTCGCCTTCTCCGTCATTGCCTCCACGAATTTCTTATAGATGGAGCGCTCCACCAGAATGCGGCTGCCCGCCGAACACACTTCTCCCTGATTGATGAAGACGCCGAACAGCGCCCCGTCAATGGCATTTTCGAAGTCAGCGTCGGCGAAAAAGATGTTGGGAGACTTGCCACCCAACTCCATCGTGACCCGCTTCAACGTATCCGCCGCGTCTTTGATGATGGTCTTGCCGACGGAATTACTGCCGGTAAAAGCGATCTTGTTCACATCGGGATGGCGCACCAGCGCCGTGCCGCACACCGACCCCGACCCCGTAACGACGTTCAGCACACCCGGCGGCAGGCCCACTTCCGGCAGCCATTTCGTCAGCTCGAGCGCCGTCAGCGGCGTCACCCCCGGCGGTTTCAGAATGCAAGTGCACCCCGCAGCCAGCGCCGGCGCCATCTTCCAGGTTGCCATCAGCAGCGGATAATTCCACGGCGTGATCATGCCGGCCACGCCCATCGGCTCCTTCATGGTCAGACTGACGGCATTGTCCGGAACCGGATTGACCGTTCCCAGGATCTTCGTGGCCATCCCGCCGTAATACTCAAAGCAGGTGGCGACGTCGCCCATATCGTACTCCGCCTCGACGATCGGCTTGCCGCAGTTGCGCGCTTCGATTTCCGCCAGTTTGGGCAAGTTCTCACGAATCTTTTCCGTCAGCCGGAACAAAATTCGGCCGCGTTCCTGCGGCGTGGTCGTGGCCCACGGACCGGTTTCAAAAGCGGCCTTCGCCGCCGCCACCGCGCGGTTTATGTCCTCCGCGTTTCCCGCCGGCACCTGCGCGATCACTTCTTCTGTGGAAGGATCGAGGATGGCAGAGGTCTTCTTGGACGCGCTGTCCACCCACTCGCCATTGATGTACATCTGATAAGTACGAACTTCCGACTTGACTCCTCTTGGCATAGCAAGCCTCCTTATCAAGATCTCTGCAAATGTCCCACAACCCAGCCCCGGAGGGGCGACCGAGTTCTCCCGCACATTCGCCCGGCCCTACGTGGATCTGACGGTTCCCAAATTCTTCGGCTCGACGGCGGCCGCGCGCGGAGCCTTCAGCCGCCCGTACACGAAAAAGAAAAACGCCGCCAGTACCAGAAAAAACAATGTAAATCCGAACATCTTCGCTTCGTACCTCCACACCGAGGTAATCTGCTTCGCCGGAAAAAACGCCAATGCGATTCCCAGCGCCGTAGTCACAAAGCCGCAAAATCCGGAAATAATCAGCGTGCCGCGCCCGTAGCGCGCCCCGGCCATGTCGCCGCTGAACGCAAACTTCAGCAGCGCTGCAAACACATACAGGAACGGCACCAACTGCAATACCACCGCCAGCGAAAGCATGGTCTGGAACGCTTCCTGCACGCCGCCCGACGCATAAAAATTAATGACGATCAATACCAGCGATACCACTGCCTGCACGATCAGCGCCGCATGAGGCGTCCGATACTTGGGGTGAACCTTGCCGAGCCACGAGGGCATATAGGAATCGAGGCCGGCGACGAAAGGAATGCGCGCCGAACCGCCCATCCAAGCCGACCCAATTCCCGCAATCGACAAACTCAGCATCACCGCGAATGGAGTGATAATCCACGCCACGCCAACTCTGGCGGCCATGTGGCTGACCGCCTGCACAATGCCCTGCAATACGCTGATCTCGTTCTTGCCGATCGCCACCAGCAGCGTCAGCGTCGCTCCGATGTAAAGCAATCCGGAAAACACGCCGCCCCACGCCACCGCGCCCGGCAACGTCTTCCGCGGCTCCCGGATTTCGTCGCCCATCACCGAAGCCAGTTCAAGCCCGACCAATCCGAAGCAAATCACGCCAAACGAATTCAGGACAAACCGCGGGTTCGCTGGAATCCGAAAATCAGCCGCCGTCACCGTAGTGCCGAAGCGCGACAAAACCGTAATGCCCAACCCGATCAGAACCGCCGCGGCGACAAACGTCCCAATGGCGCCTGCATTGTTGAGCCACTTCCCGACTCCTAGACCAACAATGTTCACCACCGTCAGCAGCAGCAGCAACAACACGGATGTGACCATGGCGAAATTCTTGTTGTCGGCGAGCGCCGCGTGCCCCGGGCCCATCGCAAACACAGTGACTCCGACGAAGTACAACATCACGGTCGGAACATACAGCATGTTATTCGTCCAGTAGCACCACCCGGAGAGGAACCCGTGGGCATCGCCGAACACTTCCTTGGCCCACAAGTACACGCCGCCTTCGCCGGGATAGCGATGCGCGAGTTCGATCACCGCGATCCCCTGCGGCCAGAAAAACAGCAGCAGGGAAATAAGCCACAGCCAGACGGTCACGCCCCCGTTGGCGGCGATGCTCGGGACAACGTTCAGGTTGAATACGGCAACGACAAACAGCAACACCAGGTCAAAGCGTCCCAGGACGCGCTTTAAGTGCGGCTGCTTGTCTTCGCTCGTGGACATAGAAGAATCGGGTGATCGGGTCATCCGGCCATCGGGCGCTCGGCTTCAGATGGCCCGATGACCCGATGGTGAGATAACCCAATTTTTGACTTAGTGCGTTGCCACCGCCCCCAGTCGCTCCTGCTGCGCGGCGGCGAGCGAACCCGCCACGTCCTCAAATGCCGCCAGGTGCTTGTCGATATCCGCCTCGGTGTGCTGCACCGAAATCGTCCACTGCTCGTCCCACCAGTAGGGCTGGCACAGGACGCCGCGATTCACCATGCCAAACCAGTAGTGCCGCCACAGGTCCACGTCAATCGGCAGCCAGTCGCGGTAGTTGAGGACTTCCTTCGGGTACAACATCAGCACCCCGTTCGCGCCTGCGCTAGCGATATAGCCCTGCAAACCCACTTTCGCGATGGTCTTCTTATAACCGGCCACTAACTTGCCGCTGAGTTTGTCGATGTTCGCGTAGTTCGCCCGGGTAAGCACCTCGCGGAACGTCGCGAGGCCCGCCGCCATCGAGATTGGATTCGTATTGTAAGTGCCGCCGTGGAACACCTTATGGTCCGAGATCAACTTCATGACCCGCTTATGCGTGCCGAAGGCCGCCAGCGGAAATCCGCCGCCGATTGACTTCGCCAGGCAGATCATATCGGGCATCACGCCGTAGTATTCCGAAGCTCCGCCCCAGCACAGTTTCGCGCCCGTCTTCACTTCGTCGAATATCAGCAGCGCGCCGTACTTATCGCAGAGGGTCCGCAGGCCTTCCAGAAATCCCTTCTGGGGAAAGCACATGCCCACGTTCATCATGATCGGTTCGAGGATGATGGCCGCGATCTCATTCGGATTCTCCTTGAACCGGCGCTCCACCGTTTCCAGGTCGTTGAACGTAGCAATCGGCACGTTTGCGAGGCTAGCCTTCGGCACGCCTGCCCCGCCCGACACAGCTTTCGGATTCTTGATATCGCCGAAATCGTCGGCGGGCGGATGCGGCTTCACACTCACCAGCGCCGCATCATGCAGGCCGTGATAGCAGCCTTCGAACTTGATGATCTTGTCGCGCGCCGTAGCCGCGCGGGCCAGTCGAATAGCATGCATGGTGGCTTCAGTGCCGCTGTTGCCGAAGCGGCACATCTCGACCGGATAGCGCGTGCAGATTTCTTCCGCCAGTTCCCACTCCATGTTGTGCGGCATGCCGTAAACGGTGCCCCGGCGCAGGCGGCCCTCGACGGCCTTAATCACCGCCGGGTGCGAGTGGCCCGCCATCAGCGTGCCGAAACAGAGGTTGTGATCGATGTATTCGTTGCTGTCCAGATCGCGGATCTTGCTACCCGACGCCTCCGCCACGAAGATCGGGTACGGATCATAGGCGCGATAGTTGCTGGCCACGCCCAGGGGCAGGCGCTTCAGGTTTTTCTTATGCGCTTCGGCCGACTTCGGCGTGCGGCGCTCGTACGTCTCCAGCTCTTTTTGCAATGCGGGGTACATCGGGATTCTCCAATAAGACTCAGGCCGGTTCCGGGGTCCCCACCGGGCCCGCTTTCGGCTCGCTGGGGTGGAGGAAGGGCCATTAGATTAGACCCGGGCGGCCGAAGCCGCCCGGGGATCGGACAACAGACTAGAAAAAGAACTTCAATGCAAATTGTAACTGACGAGGGTCGCGGGCCTGGGTCACCTGGCCAAACTGGGAACCGTCGCTCGTGTTGCCGTCGGGGTTAAAGAACTGCGTGTGGTTGAAGATGTTGAAGAACTCGGCGCGGAAGTCAATGTGTTTAGCCTCCGTGAGCTGAATCGTCTTCAGGATCGCAAAATCCGTTTGACTGACGTGAGGTCCGCAGCAGATGGTGCGCTTGGCGGTGCCGAGGGTACCAAGCAGCGCCTGATCGTAACATCCGAATGCGGCGCCTGCACTGCACGGTGGCTGCGAACTATCCGTGGCATTTTCTGTGAAGCTGTTGGGATCGAAGAAATAGTTGTCGTGCGACTGAGGTTTTTGAGTGTGGAGCGGTGCGAGCTGTGCAGGTAAGCCCGGCAACGAGAAATCGAAGCTATACATCAGCTCATTATCTGCCAGCGACTGAATCTGAATCGGGAATCCAGTCTGAAAGGTTGTGATCCCTGATACCGCCCAGCCATTGAGCAGTTTGCCCTTGGCGCCATTATGATGCTGGAATGGCAACTCCCAGTAATATTGGAATACAATCCGATGCCGAGCATCGAAGGCCGAGAGCGAGCGGCTGGCACGGGGATCGATCGGATTCAAAATTGCCTCAAAGCTTGAGGCCTGATCGAAGGATTTGCTGAAGGTGTAAGCAGAAGTGAACTGCACGCCATGAGCAAAGCGCTTATCGAGGGACGCCTGCAAAGAGTTGTACGCCGAATTGGAAATCGTGTCCTGGGCAAAGATGCTGCTGAAGACCGGGATTCCATCACCCGGGCAGCCATTGTCCCCCGGAACGCCTAGCGGATCGCATTGCGGGGAAGAGTAACGACGTAACCCCACAAGTGTAATGCCGTTTGGACCAAGCGTAGTCCCAGCTGGGATAACCGAATGATTTTGGGCATAGGGCAGATGAAAATCCACTGGAAGGACGGTGTTTCCCGGAATGGAGAAAGTACTGTCGGCAAAATACGGGCCGCACGTACCGTCGCCAAGCACGGCGTTCAGATCCAGGCAGGTCTGCGGGTTTCCGAAGTTGATGTCGTGCGTTGCCAGCAGCCGATGCCCCTGCGATCCTACGTAGCCAACCTGCAACTTCAGGTCTCGAGTCAGCTCGCGTTCGATCGTGAGGTTGTACTGCGCGGTATACTGACTCCGCATGTGAGGCTGGAACTGGCCGAAGAGAAGGATGGGACGGAACATTCCCCAATCCACCGCTTTGTTGCGCGGCGGATTCAGGATGCCGTTGACGCCTGACAAGGTCGGCAGACCGAACGGGTTGGGGTAAGAGAATAGCCCGCTCTGATCGAGGAAAGGTTCGTTGAACAGGGTGTTGAAGGGGAACGTACTACCACCAAAGGGTGGTTCCGCGCTGAACTGTTCGAGAACGAGCTGCTCAATCGGGTTATAGAACAGTCCCCATCCCGCCTTAATGCTGGTCTTACCTGATGTCCCTGGACTCCAGGAGATCCCAATTCGGGGAGCAAATGCCTTGTAGTACGTCTGCGTCAGGCCAATCGGTACACCTGCATCTCCCGCGACCAGCAGTCCGATCGGAGTCATCGAAGAGCAGTCGGTATTGGCACTATCAAGGCATGGATAAACTGTGCTCGTTTTCCCAGGGCGGAACGTTTGCACGTGCCTGCTGACGTCGGCAAGGGGAGTATTGAGTTCCCAACGCAGGCCGTAATTTAGGGTTAGGTTCGGTTTGATTTTCCAACTGTCCTGGGCAAATAGATACAGTGCGGTGCTGCGGACGTTCTCCACCTGGGCTGAACCTTGCCCGTACGAACCGGGGA
>JAIQFO010000005.1 GCA_020073215.1 Terriglobia bacterium
TGTCCCAAACGGAGCCACGCTGGCTCCCCAGCGACCTCCCCGGCAACTGTTCGAGTGGGACCTCCTCCCGGATAACTACGTGCTTTTTTTAGGCAGGTTTTCGCCCGAAAAGAACTGCCATCTCCTGATTGAAGCTTTCGAACACCTGCACACGGACATGAAACTGGTACTCGCCGGAGGATCGAGTCACTCCGATGGCTACGTCAAGAGCTTGCGCCGCCACGAATCCGAACAGATTCGTTTCCTTCCCTGGGTCTCTGGATCCGACCTTGAAGAACTTGTCTCTCATGCCGCTTTGTTCGTGCTTCCGTCTGAGCTTGAGGGTCTGTCGTTGGCTCTTCTCGATGCCATGGCGGCCGGAGTTTGCGTGTTGACCAGCGATATTCCGGAGAATAAGGAAGTGGTCGAGGGCGCCGGCTTCACCTTCCGTCGCGGCGACCTGACGGATCTTCAGCGGATGCTGGACTTGCTCGTCCACGACCCTGACCTTCGCCGCCAGTCGGCAGCCCGGGGACGCGAGCGGATCCAGGGTGAGTATCTCTGGCCGGAAATCGCCCGGTCGATCGAAACGGCCTACTACAAGGTGCTGGGCTGGAGTCCCAGCGAACAAGTTCAGGGCCGTGCCTTTGCCGCGGCGGCGCCGCTCGGTTGAGCCCCGGTTGCCTGAGTGGAATCGATCCTCGCGGCCGTGCGCCTGGCGTCCGTAATTCATGGCCTGGCGCCGGTCTGCGACACCGAAGAGGTTACCCCCAGCCAGACCGTGCTTGCCTGATCGGGATGCCCGGTACCAAAGGTGCGCGACTTCGTGTCCGGCTGTAGCTATGATTAGAATCGGAATGGCGGCGGGTGCCCGCCCAGTTTTCTCGGGTGGGTTTTGCGCGATGCCGCTCAACCAAGCATGGAAGATCTTATTCTGGTGACCGGCGGCGCGGGCTTCATTGGATCGAACTTCATTCTCCAATGGATGGTCTCGGAACGGGCGCGCGTCCTGAATCTCGACAAGCTGACCTACGCCGGCAATCTCAACAACCTGCGCGCGGTCGAGGCTGGCCCGCGCTATCGCTTCGAGCAGGGCGACATCGTCGATCGCGATTTCTTGCGCACCCTGCTGCGGCGCGAACAACCCCGCGCCATCGTTCACTTCGCCGCCGAGAGCCACGTGGACCGCTCCATCCACGGCCCCGATGATTTTGTCCGCACCAATGTGAACGGTACCTTCAGCCTGCTTGAAGAAGCACGCGCCTACTGGTCGGCGCTGCCGGAGTCCGAGCGCGCATCGTTCCGCTTCCTGCACGTCTCGACCGATGAGGTCTACGGATCGCTCGGCCCCGACGACCCGGCCTTCAGCGAGACCACTCCCTACGCGCCCAACAGCCCGTACTCCGCGTCCAAGGCGGCTTCCGATCACCTGGTGCGGGCCTATTACCATACTTACGGTCTTCCAGTTCTTACCACCAACTGCTCCAATAATTACGGTCCTTACCAGTTTCCCGAAAAACTGATTCCCCTCATGATCCTGAACGCGTGTGCGGGCAAGGCGCTCCCGGTCTATGGGGACGGCAAAAACGTTCGGGACTGGCTCTACGTTGAGGATCACTGCCGCGCGATTCGGACCGTCCTCTCAAACGGTCGCGCCGGGGAAACCTATAACATTGGCGGGCACAGTGAAAAGAAGAACCTTGAAATTATCGGCGCCATTTGCGAACTGCTGGACGAACTGCGTCCGCACGACCCCGCCGTTCCCCACCGCCAGCTCATCACATTCGTCAAAGACCGCGCCGGGCACGACCGCCGGTATGCCATGGACGCGCGCAAAATTGAGCGCGAACTGAACTGGCGCCCGCTGGAGACTTTTGAGAGCGGCATCCAGAAGACCGTGCGCTGGTACATTGAACATGAGGACTGGGTCCGCGACGTTACCAGCGGCAGTTATCGTCAATGGATTGCAAAACACTATGCCAACGAGCGCTAAATGATTTACCGTGCGGGCTGTGTGGCCCTCAGGGGCTAAAGCCCAAATTTTGTAGGCCGGTAGTGGCACGGCTGAAGCCGTGCTCGTCCCAAAACCATTTACAAAACCAGTTCTAAGCTGAAACTCCACATGACCAAAACCGCGCCGTCGAATTACAAAGGCATCATTCTCGCGGGAGGATCGGGCACGCGCCTCTATCCCGTGACTCACGTACTTCCCAAGAGCCTGCTGCCGGTATACGACAAGCCCATGGTGTACTACCCGCTCTCGACGCTGATGCTGGCCGGCATCCGCGACATTCTGCTCATTTCGACACCCGAGGATTTGCCTCGTTTTCAGCACTTGCTCGGGGATGGCTCGCGCTACGGCGTCCACTTCCAGTATGCGGCGCAACCGAAGCCGGAGGGCATAGCCCAGGCATTCTTGATCGGCAAGGAGTTTATCGGCTCCGGCGGTTGTGCGCTCGTGCTTGGCGACAATATTTTCTACGGGCATGACCTGGTCAAAGAGTTGCACGCAGCAACGCTCCAACCTAAAGGCGCTCGAGTTTTTGCGTATCCCGTCCATGACCCCGAGCGCTACGGCGTCGTCGAATTCGACGCGCAAGGGAAGGCGCTCAGCATTGAAGAAAAACCGAAGCAGCCGAAATCGCGTTACGCGGTCACCGGACTTTATTTTTACGATCGGCAGGTTGTCGAAATTGCCGCGAGCCTCAAGCCCTCAAAGCGTGGCGAACTCGAAATTACAGACGTTAACCGCGTCTATCTCGAGCGCAATCAACTCAACGTCTGCGTGATGGGACGTGGCACGGCCTGGCTCGACACGGGCACGCACGAAGCCCTGATGGAAGCCTCGCTATTCATTCAGACGCTAGAGAAACGCCAGGGCCTGATGGTCGCTTGCCCGGAGGAGATCGCCTATCGGTCCGGCTACATCACCGCCGCGCAACTGGAAACGCTGGCGCAGCCGATGCGCAACAATGGATATGGCGCCTACCTGCTGCAATTGCTGCGGGAACGCGTGTTCTGACTGATCAAACTTAGGATGAAAACAATCGCCACCAGCCTGCCTGGACTTCTGCTCCTCGAACCGCGTGTGTTCGGCGACGACCGTGGATTCTTTCTGGAGAGCTACAACCAGCGCACGTTTGCCGAGCTTGGCATTCCAGAGCCATTCGTGCAGGACAATCATTCCTATTCCGAGAAGAACGTCATTCGTGGACTGCACTACCAGATTCGCCGGCCTCAGGGAAAGCTTGTGCGCGCCATCACGGGCGAGATTCTTGATGTCGCGCTTGACCTCCGCCGCAGCTCTCCCACCTTCGGGAAATGGGAGTCCTTCACGCTTTCCGGCGAAAACAAACACATTTTATGGATTCCGCGCGGATTTGCTCACGGCTTCCGAGTCGTGTCGCAAACCACCCATGTGCTCTATAAGGCGACAGATTTTTATGCGCCCGAGCACGAACGCACAGTGGCCTGGAATGATCCTCGGCTGAACATTGATTGGCAAATCGGGGATTGGCAACTCGACGGCGAACCGGGCGCCTCCGCGATCGTGTCGGCAAAAGACCAACTTGGCGTTCCTTTCGAACAGGCGGAAACGTTCGAGTAGCGCGCGGTCAATGCAGCCGGAACTCGACCGCAATCATAGTTTCCACCTCCACGGCCTGGCCGCTGGTCAGGTAGGGCTCAAATTTCCAGGACTGCACCGCCTCGGTGGCCGACTGCACCAGCAGGTCGGGTCCGGACACGGGCCGCAAGCGTTTCACGCTGCCATCTGCCGCAATCACCGCATCCAGCACCACCAGCCCTTCGGTCCCCGCTCTTCGCGCGGCTTCCGGATAGGCTGGCTCGACCTTGGTTACAATCCGCTGCGCCATGGTTTCGGCAGAGACGGGTTCGGGAGCGACTTGCATCCCCAATCCCGCAACCGCCGAGCGCGTTTCCAGTTCGCTCCACGATCTCTGCCACTGCCACCACCCCAGACCAGCCAGCGCCAGCGCGCAGGCGACCAGCACGTAGATTCCGCGCCGCCCGATGCGAATCCTGCGCCTTGGTTTGGCAGTCGGCAGTGCAGAAGCCGCGGGCGCTTCCGTCTCCATCGCTGCAGATGCAGCGGGCTCTTCTTCTTCTAGATCCCTGACATCCACCGGGGCTGAAGCAGAGCGATCGACCCAATACCGGATCATCGCTCGCTGCTCCGCCGACAGCCCCGTAAACTCAAGCCCGCAACGGAGTCGCGACTGATACCGAACCAGGGCGCGCGCCCGAACCGGCACGCCGACATTGGGAAGCCGCAACTCCACTGCAACCTGCTGATCCGGAACCAACTCTCCGGCAACGACGGCGCCTACTCCGGCCTCACTGAGGTCGGTACAGCGCCCGGGCAAATCTTCGGGAACTCCGGATCGGAGCGCGATTACATCCAGGGGCACATGAACGGGGCGGCGGGGATATGCGCGCCGTTGTGTCTTTTCCAGCGCCAGCGATGGAGCTGCACTCATCCGACTGCCTCCACAGGGTGAAACACTTTCTGATCCCGCAGTTGGAATCAACGACGAACGCGGCGCTTCACGACAATTGTTTCCAAGAGTATAACGGAAATGCCGGAATAGTCTTCCTCAGGAGCGAATCGTCAGTTCATGATTCAAATCGGTCGGCAAGACCGGGTTTTCATTCTTACCGGGTCCGGTGTCAGCGCCGAGAGTGGTATCCCCACCTTTCGCGGAGCAGGTGGACTGTGGCGAAATCATCGCGTTGAAGAAGTGGCTTCTCCTCATGCCTGGGCGCGCGATCCCAGGCTGGTGTGGGATTTCTATTCCATGCGCCGGAGCGTTGCCGCCGCCGCCAGACCCAATCCCGCGCATCTTGCGCTCGCCGGTTTGGAGAGCAAGCTCGCGAACCGCTTGTTCCTGTGCACGCAGAACGTCGACAACCTGCACGAACAGGCAGGATCGGTCAACGTTCTGCACATGCACGGCGAGCTTTTCAAGAGCCGCTGCGATACCTGCCGGCGGCCGCCGTTCCCCGATCACTACGGCTACGAGATGCCGGCACAGATTCCGCGCTGCGAATGCGGAGGCAGAATCCGTCCGCACATCTGCTGGTTTGGGGAAGTGCCCTACGATTTGGACCGCATCTTTGCAGCGCTGAATCACTGCACAGTGTTCGCCGCGGTGGGAACGTCGGGGGTGGTGGAACCTGCCGCCAGTTTTGTCGCGCATGTCCGTGGACGCGCGCGCACGTACTACGTCGGTCCGGAAGAGCCGGCGAATGCCTCCGAGTTTGATCAGTGTTATCGGGGCGAAGCAGGCAAAATTCTGCCGGCGCTGTTCGTCACCGACTGACTCATCTACTCCAGATCTCTCCAGTTCAACCCGACTCCGATTTCCACCAGCAGCGGAACCGCGAGCGGATGCGCTTGCTCCATGTGCTCCCGCACTAAAGCTTTCATGGCGTCCACTTCGCTCTCTGGCACCTCGAAGACAAGTTCATCGTGCACCTGCAACGTCATCCGCGATTTCAGCCCGCGCTTCCGGATTTCCTCGTCAATTCGGATCATTGCCAGCTTGATCAGGTCGGCGGCCGTTCCCTGCAGCGGAGTGTTCACCGCAGTACGCTCCGCAAAGCCGCGCTGGTTGGGGTTTTTGCTGTTGATGTCAGGAATCGGCCGGATGCGTCCGAAAAGCGTCGAAACTTTCTGATCGCGACGGGCCTTTTCCAGTGTGGCATCGATAAAGGCGCGAACGCCGGCATATTTCTCGAAATAGGCATCGATGAATTTCTTCGCTTCGCCGGTCGCGATCCCCAGCTGCTGCGACAGCCCAAACGCCGATAAACCGTAGACAATCCCGAAGTTCACGACTTTTGCCTGTCGGCGGTGGTCGGGCGTAACCATCAGCGGCGGCACGCCAAACACCTGCGACGCGGTCAAGGTGTGAATGTCGTCTCCGCGCTGGAATGCCTCGACCAGCATCTTGTCTTTCGAGAAGTGCGCCAGCAGCCGCAGTTCGATCTGCGAATAATCCGCGGCCACCAGAACGTGCCCAGGCTCGGCGATAAAGGCCGCGCGAATCTCTCGTCCAAGTTCGGTACGAATGGGAATATTCTGCAGATTGGGATTCGCCGAAGACAGCCTGCCTGTTGCCGTCCCGGTCTGTCCAAAGGTGGTATGCACGCGGCCGCTCTGGCTGCGGATGAGCGCCGGCAGGGCATCGACATACGTCGACTTCAATTTCGTCAGCTGCCGGTACTCGAGAACGAGCCGCGGGACTTCGTGATCCACGGCTAGTCCTTCCAGTACATCCACCGCCGTAGAAATCTTTTTTCCCTTCCCATATTTCACCGGCATCGGGAGAGCGAGCTTATTGAACAACGCATCCCCAAGCTGCTTGGGCGAATTGATGTTAAACTCCAGCCCGCAACGTTCATAAATGTCGCGCGCCTTGGTCGCGGCCTCGCGCTGCAACTTCACCGACATCCGCTCCAGCACCGCCGGATCAATCTTCACGCCCGCGTCTTCCATGCGCGCCAGCACGGGCACGAGCGGTAGATCGATTTCCTCGTATACCGGCGTCAGTCCCTGGTGGTCGACTTCCTTGCGAAGCGCGGCCGCCAGCCGGCCCGTTACATCCGCCGCTTCCGCCAGGTTGCCGCTCAGCTTCAAATTGAATCTGCGCAGCGCCACCTCCGGTAACGAATGCGACGAGTAGGTCGGATCGAGCAGGTAGGAATAGAGCATCGGATCGTGCCGCACTCCGGCCAGCGCGATTCGAGTTCCAGAAGGATATTCGGAGAAATGGTGGAGTGCAGACTTGAAATCGTGAACCGCCTTCGGCAGAGCGGGGTCTTCGAGCGCCCGTTTCACTCGATCGGCGAGCGCCGCGTCTTCTAGCGCGACCATCGCCCCCGCCCCCGGCGCATTCGATATGGCCAGGCGCTTCAGACTGACGGCGCTCTGATTCTCCGCATTCGCAGGCTGCAAAGCCAGAAACCCGGACTGCTCCGGTTGAGGTTCTTCGCCTTCCTCTTCAACGCTGTCGGTCTGTTCCGCCGGAATTGCCAGCGCGAGGGTCGCGTCCTTGTCCAAACCGCCCAGATACTCTTCGAATTCGGCTTTCGACTTGATCTCGCGATAGTCGCCTTCCCTCACTTCAACCACGGGAAGGAGTTCTTTTAACAGCGAAGTAAATTCGAGCTCGGCAAACAGCGCGCGCAGAGATTCGACGTCCGGTTCGTCCGTTTTCATTGCGGCAACATTCAGCTCGACCGCCACGCCGGTATCGATCGTCACCAGCTGTTTGCTGTACAGGATGTTGTCGCGATTGTTCTGCAGCGATTCCCGATATGTCTTCTTCTCGACTTCAGCAGCACGCTCCAGCGCCTGCTCCACGCTGCCAAAGCGCTGAATCAATTCCACCGACCCCTTGTCGCCGATGCCAGGAGCACCCGGGATGTTGTCGACCGCGTCGCCGCGCAGCGCCATCACATCCACCACTTTCGACGGAGGCACGCCCAGAAGTTCTTCCACCTTTGCCGCATCGCAAATCAGGTTGTCCTTCGGCGGATTCAGTACCTGCACCTTGTCGTCGACCAACTGCAGCATGTCTTTGTCGCTCGACACCACAAAGACCGGATACGATTCCGCCGCGGCTTGCCGCGCCAGGGTTCCGATGACATCGTCCGCTTCGTAACCTTCCAACTGCAAAATCGGGATGCGATACCCTTCCAACGCGCGGCGAATGTAGGGAATCTGCTGCACCAAATCCCCAGGCATTTCGGCGCGATTCGCCTTGTAGCCGCCATACTCGGCTTCTTTGAAGGTCTGCGTTTTGATGTCGAACTTGCGGATGGTCGTAATCGCTTCCGCCTGCTGATTGCGGATGGTCGGCGCGCCCACATCGAACACCGCTGCCAGATATTCGGGCGAAAAGTCGTCCCGCAGTTTGCGCAGCATGTTGACGAACACATAGGTCGCCGCTGTCGGAACTCCCGTCTTCGTGGACATCGGCCGCTGCCGCGCCATGGCGTGATAAGCACGGAAAATGAATGACATCGTATCGATCAGGAAAATCCGGCCCTTCCCTTCACCGTGACTAGGAGGGGAAGCAGGCGGAGGTCCAGGGACGGCACTCGCTTGCGGCGGCGATTTCTTCTTGGCAGGCAACCGGCCAAGTTTAACAGCTAACGTGGTGTGGCAAACCGCGAACCGTCAAGTCGAAAACCCGGTAATCGCGTATGATATGGAGTTTTCGGCCCTAGTCCCGCGGAGTGCCGATTGCTGAGTGCCGCATGTTGCCCTTCAAACTCGTCTACAGCGACGACTACTTCCTGCCCATCGGCTCGCACGTTTTCCCCGCCGAAAAATACAAGCGCATTCACGACCGGCTGCTCGCCTCTGGAATTGCGGCGCCTTCCGATTTTGTCGCTCCTCAGCCAGCGACCGACCGGGACGTGCTGCTCGTGCACACTCCGCAATACGTCCAGAAATTGAAGACAGGCACGCTCAGCGTCCGCGAAGAGCTGGAACTCGAAGTCCCGTACTCGCCGGAGTTAGTGCGCGCCTTCTGGCTCAACGCGGGCGGGTCCATTTTGGCCGCCGAGCATGCCCTCAGCGATGGCGTCGCGATCAGCATCGGCGGGGGATTCCATCACGCGTTCCCCGATCACGGCGAAGGCTTTTGCATGATCCACGACGTAGCCATCGCCATCCGGCGCATGCAGCGCGACGGCAAGATTCGCACCGCGATGACGGTTGACTGCGACGTGCATCAAGGCAATGGCTCGGCCACGATCTTTGCGGGCACCCGTAAGGCCAGCGAGTCCTTGACGTCGGTGCCCGACTCCAGGTGGAATCCATCATGGATGGCCGGGACGGGAATGGGCAGCTCTCAGGTCGATGACGTGTTCACCATCTCGCTTCACCAGCAAAACAACTATCCAGAGTCTAAGCCGCCTTCGTCGATTGACATGAATTTGCCCGATGGGATCGGCGACGGCGAATATCTGGCGTGCCTCGGCGACGCGCTCAGCATGGGATTGAGCAAGTTCAAGCCGGAACTCATCTGTTACCTCGCCGGAGCCGATCCTTATTGCGAAGACCAACTTGGCGGATTGTCGTTGACGATCGACGGCTTGAAGAAGCGCGACGAGCTCGTGTTCCGAGCCGCCAGGACCGAGGGCATCCCGGTGATGGTTACACTCGCCGGCGGATATGCCCTGAAGCTCGAAGACACGCTCACGATTCACTGCAACACGGTGATTGCGGCGAAGGAAGTGTATTACGGCCGGTCATCCTAAGTCGCGGATGGGCGAAAACTCCCACCCTTCGCGGCTGCTAAAATAGTTGTTTACGCCTATGTTCGAGAATCTCCAGGAAAAACTCCAGCGCGCCTTCAAGTCTCTTCGTGGACAAGCGGTCCTCACGGAAGAGAACATCTCCGAGGCGCTGAAGCAGATTCGTCTGGCGCTGCTTGAGGCGGACGTCAACTTCAAAGTTGTCAAAGAGCTTATCGACCGCATCCAGGCCAAGGCTGTGGGGCAGGAAGTGCTGACTGCGCTCTCGCCGGGCGAGCAGGTCATTAAGATCGTCCGCGACGAACTGGTCGCGACGCTCGGCAAAGACACGGCTAAATTGAAATTCGCCTCGCAACCGCCGACCGTCGTGCTCATGGCGGGGTTGCAGGGGTCGGGCAAGACTACAACGTCGGGCAAGCTTGCCAACTGGCTGAAGAATGGCGGCCACCGTCCGCTGCTGGTTTCGGTTGACGTTTACCGTCCGGCGGCGCGCGAGCAACTTAAAGTGGTTGCGGCGGCGATCAAGGCCAATCTTTACGAAGGCGAGGTCGGCGAGGCGAATACGGCTACCGTCGAGCGGCTTGCGAAAGAAGCGCGCCGCGAAGCCATCAACTCGGGCTGCGACGTGCTCATTGTTGATACCGCCGGCCGCCTCCACATCGACGACCAACTCATGGAGGAGATGCAGTCGCTGAAGCGGCTGCTCAATCCGCAGGAGATTTTGTTTGTCGCCGATTCGATGACTGGACAGGACGCCGTCCGCTCGGCCGACGAATTCCATAAGAAGCTCACGCTTACCGGCGTCGTGCTTACTAAGATGGACGGCGATGCACGCGGCGGCGCGGCGCTTTCCATTCGGCAGGTTACTGGACAGCCCATCAAGTTCATCGGCATCGGCGAAAAATACGATGCGCTTGAGCCTTTCCATCCCGACCGCATCGTGTCGCGCATTCTGGGCATGGGCGACATCCTCTCGCTCATCGAAAAAGCCGAGTCGCAGATCGACAAGAAGAAGGCCAATGAGCTTGCCTCCAAAGTGCTTGCGGGCGACGGCTTTTCGCTGGAAGATTTCCGCGACCAGTTGCGCCAGGTTCGCAAAATGGGATCCCTACAAAGTCTCATGGGCATGTTACCCAGCGTCGGCGCATTTTCCGGTCTGCAGAAAGCCGCCGACAAGGTTGACGAAAAACAGATCAACCGGGTCGAGGCCATCATCAATTCCATGACCGGCTTTGAGCGCAACCATCACGAAGCCATCAGCGGCAGCCGCCGCAAACGCATCGCTCGCGGCTCCGGCACCAGCGTGCAGGAAGTCAACAACCTGCTTCGGCAGTATGCCCAGATGAAGAAAATGTTCAAGCAAATGGGCAAGCCCAGCTTCGCTCGGCGAATGGCGGGGATGAAGTTTCCCAGGTAGGACCAGTTCTCAGTTGTCAGTTGTCAGTAAAATCCTCACCAGCTCGTGACGGTATATCATTCCGACGACGATGGACTCTTTCGATCCAGCCGGACAGGAATTTCTGCGCGTCTCCGAGCGGTATCGGCAGATGAGCGATGACGAACTCATGGTCCTCATGCCGCAAAGTTCGGAATTGACGCCTTTTGCCCAGGAAGCTCTTGTCAACGAGGTTCGATCACGCGGGCTCAAGGCTGAGGTTGAGGACGAGAAGCCACCTGCTCCGTCGTCGGTTAAGCCGCCGCCCGCTTTCTTTGGGCACGAATCTGAGCACGAATCTCCGAAATTCCGCGATTCGGCCGGTCCCGGTTTTCCCGACCTCGATTCTTCACAGGAAGACCAGTACGACGAAGACCGCAAACTGGTTGAGCTCTGTACCGTGTGGAGTGTGCGCGACGCGCTCAAGGTACAGACGATTCTTGATGAGGCGGGAATTCCGTTTTTCATGGGACCAGGAAAAGCTACGGCCGTGGACGGGGTGACCTCGAATTTCGCCAAGGGGGTCGGCGTGCAAATCATGCAAATAGGTCTGCCATGGGCTCGGCCGGCAATGCAGCACTACGAGCCTGAGGACGATCCGACTCCAAAAGAGAAGAATCAAGAGCTCGACGAGCTTCCGGTGCGCTGTCCCAAATGCCATTCCACGGAAGTCGTATTTGAGGGTCTCACCTCTGCGCCGGCAATGGCGACGGATGAGTCTTCCCAAGAATACAAATGGACTTGCGATTCGTGCGGCCACCAATGGGAAGACGACGGCGTCGCGAAAGAGGAATGAGGCGCACGCGAATCCTAAGTGGACGGAGCCATGAAATCGCACCTTTCGAAAAGCGTGAAAGGTGGGGCAGCCCGGCTGTCGAATCAAAACACCTCGATTGCCGCGGTGTGACCGGATGCAGACGCGAGCCGGGCGTCACGTGTAACCAATCGAGCTCCGAGTTTTTCGGCAAGCACGACGTAGGCCGCATCATACGCGGACAAATTGTGACGGAGCTGCCAGATCCGGGGCAGCAGAAAGAAGTGGGGATACCGGGTGATTCGCAAATCGAGCAAGTCCTCGATGGCCTGATCAGCGCGGTCGGTTGAGACTGAGCCTTCCCGCACCAGACGCCGCAGTACCTGACCGACCTCAAGATCCAGCAGGTGAGGGGCGTGCAGGGATTCGTGGTGCGAGTAAATCCGCTGCTCAATCCGCTGTCCGGCAGCGGTCTGAAGCAGCCAGTCAATGGCGGCGGATGCGTCGAGGACAATCATCCGGGATCACCGTGCGTTGCGCTCTTCTTGCACCAGGCGGGCAGTATCGAGTTGGACGGCGACGGGCTCGCGCTTATGCAGACGCGCGCGTAGCTCTGTCAAAGTCGGCCGCTCTGCGATCTCTCTAATTTCTGCCAACAGGTAGTCTGATAATGACATGCCCGCGGTTGCGGCACGGGCTTTCAGAGTGCGATGCAGGGCGTCGGGCACATTCCGAAGCTGAATCATCTTCGACATGTGTCAAACATACTTTCATGTTTAGCACATGTCAACCCGTCGGGCCGAAAAGCGCGAGACTAGGGGCCTTTCGATGCCGCCACTTGGAAAGACAGGTTGGGGGGCGGAAAAAACGGGCCGAGCGTTGCTCGGCTTGGACGGGCGGGGGCGCCCGTCCCCACACTGGCAAAAGCAAGCGCAACTTCTTCGCGCCTTGGTTCATCTAAAACTTGACAATGATTCGCTCAGGTTATAGCATAACCTAGGTGGCAATCATCATCACGCTGATTATAAAGCACTTATTTGTATCGGAGGATGCGTTATGAGCAAGATTATCGGAATTGACCTAGGCACGACCAACTCCTGCGTGGCAATTATGGAGGGCGGAGAGCCGAAAGTTATCCCGAACGAAGAAGGTGGGCGGACTACGCCTTCGGTCGTTGGATTCACCAAGACCGGCGAACGGCTGGTGGGGCAGGTCGCCAAGCGGCAGGCCATTACCAATCCTGAAAACACGGTGTACTCGATCAAGCGGTTCATGGGGCGCCGCTACGACGAGGTTAGCGAAGAGATGAAGATGGTCCCCTTCAAGGTCGAGCGGGACGGCGAGCATGTGGCCGTCATGGCGCAGGGAAAGAAGTACACTCCGCCCGAGGTCTCGGCGATGATTCTGCAAAAGCTGAAGAAGGCGGCGGAAGACTATCTGGGCGAGAAGGTCACCGAGGCGGTCATCACCGTGCCGGCTTATTTCAACGACGCGCAGCGGCAGGCTACGAAAGACGCCGGGCGGATTGCCGGGCTTGAAGTGAAGCGAATCATCAACGAGCCGACGGCGGCCGCTTTGGCCTACGGGCTCGACAAGGGTAAGGACGAGACCATCGCCGTCTACGACTTTGGCGGCGGCACGTTTGATATTTCGATCCTCGAAGTCGGCGAGGGCGTCATCGAGGTGAAGGCCACGAATGGCGACACGCACCTGGGCGGCGACAACATCGATCAGCGGCTGGTGGATTGGCTGATTGACGAGTTCAAGAAGGATGAAGGGCTCGACCTGCGCGGCAAGGGTAATGAGATGGCTTTGCAGCGTCTGCGGGACGCGGCGGAGCGCGCGAAGATTGAGCTTTCTACCACCATGGAGCACGAGATCAATCTGCCGTTTATTACGGCGGACGCGTCCGGACCGAAGCACCTGGTCAAGAAGCTGACCCGGGCCAAACTCGAAACCATGATCGAAGACATTTTGCAGCGCTCGGTTGGCCCGTGCAAGCAGTGCATGAAAGATGCGGGGATCGACGCCAGCAAGATCAACGAAGTGGTGCTGGTGGGCGGACAGACGCGGATGCCGCGCATCCAGCAGATCGTAAAGGACCTGTTTGGGCGCGAAGGCCACAAAGGCGTGAACCCGGATGAAGTGGTGGCGGTCGGCGCGGGCATTCAGGGCGGCGTGCTCAAGGGCGAAGTGAAAGACCTGCTGCTGCTGGACGTGACTCCTTTGACGTTGTCGATCGAGACTTTGGGCGGCGTGGCGACGGGGATGATCCCGCGGAACACCACGATTCCTACTAAGAAGACGGAGACGTTTTCTACGGCGGCCGACAGTCAGACGTCGGTTGAAGTGCATGTGCTGCAGGGGGAGCGTCCTATGGCGGCGCAGAACCGGACGCTGGGCAAATTCCATTTGACGGGACTGCCGCCGGCGCCTCGGGGCATTCCGCAGATTGAAGTGACGTTTGATATTGACGCTAACGGCATCCTGAACGTGACCGCGAAGGACATGGCCACGGGCAAGGATCAGAAGATCACGATTACTTCGTCTTCGGGGCTGTCTAAGGAAGAAGTAGAGCGCATGGCTAAGGAAGCCGACGCGCACTCGTCCGAGGACAAGGCCCGGCGCGAAGAGATCGAAGCCAAGAATCAGCTCGACTCGATGGTTTACAACATCGAGAAGATGCTGAAGGAGCATGGCGACAAGATCTCGGGCACGGAGCGCGGAGACGTGGAGAACGCTTTGGCGGACGCTAAGAAGGCGATCGAGAGCGGCGACAAGGCGCAGATGGATTCGGCGCGCGAGAAGCTGACTACGGCTTCGCATAAGCTGGCGGAACAGATGTATAAGGCGACGCAGGCGGCGGGCACTCCGGGCGCTGGAACTGGACCTGAGCCGGGGCCTGGTGCGGCTTCGGGCGGCGACGGCGAGGCCAAGAAGAAGAAAGACGAAGGCGTGATCGACGCCGAGTACGTGGATGTCGAAGACAAGAAATAAGCTGCTAGCTTTTGGCTATTAGTTCTTAGTTTGGGGACGCGTCGAGCGTCCCCAATTTGCATCTTAATAGCTGACAGTTCTCATCCCAAGCTCCCGGGGTCCCGGCCAGAGCATCTGCTGGCTGGGGTGGGGAGCGAGGGATCCGTGGTCAGGCTCAGGAAAGAGGAAAGCGAATTGAGATTCGAAGTCAATGGACAGATGTTTTTTGTGAATTTCGTCCCCGAAGAGGGGCGTTGGTACTGCTTCGCCCCAACCGCGACAGGAGTGCAGCGGATCCCGGTGTCGATGGACACGACTCCCTTCGAGTCGTTCACTGTCGCAGTGGACGAGCAGATGAAGGATGTGGTGAATTAAGTTGCGATTCCCACAAGACTGCGACCCTGCGCGAAATCAAATCCCTCTGCATGGGCAAGACTAGATACATAGATCCTTCGCTTCGTTCAGGATGACCACTCGGATTTGGTCTTTCGCTCAGCGAAACAACGCAAGTTTGCGCCACAAATCTACGGGACACGCGAATCGTGCCGGGCAGGACGGGCGAGCCTGCCGTGAGCTTGCCGAAGGGAGCGCCTGTCCCCACACTAACCCGTTGCTCCACGAGCGGGGATACCGCGCTGTACACTACTGGGCGTGAATATCCTTTACGGAATCAATACGGTTACGGAAGCGCTCAAGGCGCGCGGGCGCAACTTCGAGTGGGTGGCGGTCGCCAAGGAGCGGAACGATATTCGCTTGAAGCGGGTGATCGATGAATGCCGCAAGATCGGCGTTCCGGTGCGTGTTTTGTCGCGGATGGAACTGGACGAGATTGCGGGCAACGCCGCGCATCAAGGACTGGTGGCGGCGACGTCGGCAAAACAATATAGCGATCTCGATGACCTGGTGGCGGCGCGGCGCGGCGACCACTCGCTGATCGTGGTGCTCGACGGCGTCGAAGATCCGCACAATCTGGGAGCGATCTTGCGCACGGCGGATGCTGCAGGCGCGGATGGCGTGGTGATTCCCGAACGCCGGTCGGCCGCGGTTACGGGCGCGGTGGCGAAGGTTTCGGCGGGAGCCAGCGAGCACCTTCCCGTGGCGAAAGTCACGAACATATCACGGGCGCTCGAGGAATTGAAGGCTAAGGACCTTTGGATTGTCGGACTGGATGAGCGCGGCGAGCAAACTTACGACGCAGTGGACTACAAGATGCACTGCGCGGTCGTGCTCGGCGCCGAAGGCAAGGGACTGCACGACCTGGTGCGTAAACATTGCGATTTTCTGGTGTCGATTCCGATGCTGGGGAAAGTTCCATCGCTGAATGTATCGGTGGCGGCGGGCGTGGTGCTATATGAAGTTGTGCGGCAGAGGCGGCGGGACGCATCGAAACAATCATGAGAACCCTCTGTGTCCTCTGTGCCCTCTGTGGTTTAAGTTCCTTGTCCTTCGCTTTGGACCGCGAAGCCTTCACCATTGCGAAATATGATTTGCAGATTCGCCTGGAACCGGAGCAGCAGAGGCTCGGCGCCCGGGGCAAGATCACTTTGCGCAACGACTCGGCTCATCCGCAGAAGATCGTGGCGCTGCAGATTTCTTCCTCTCTCTCTTGGAGTTCGATTCGAGTGGATGGCAAGGCCGTGCAATTCGTTTCGCAACCCTACACTTCCGACATCGACCACACGGGCGCGCTTTCCGAAGCCATCGTTACCCTGCCTGCCGAGATCAAGCCGAAAGATTCCGTGGAGGTCGAAGTCGGCTATGAGGGTGTGATTCCTCTGGATGCGACGCGGCTGATTCGGGTCGGAGTGCCGGAGGGGGTTGCCAAACATTCGAGCTGGGACCAGATCAGCTCATCGTTCACGGCGGTGCGTGGCGCGGGATATGTGGCTTGGTATCCGATTACAACGGAGTCGGCGGACTTTTCGGAGGGGAACAGTCTGTTTGAGGTGGTGGACCGGTGGAGGGCGCGGGAGGCGGAGAGCGAATTTAGAGTCAAGATTGCGGCGTTTGGTGTGACCGGAGAGTCGCCCCGTTTCTTGATCTGTTCACCCGGCGGCCAGGGGGGCATCGAAATGCTGGACCGCGCGCAAAAGGTCACTGCGGAATGCTCGAGGACACAACTCGGCACGGTCACGCCAACATTCGTGATGGCCGACTATCAGGACGGGTCAAAACCTCCTTTCTATCTGTTTAGTTTTCCTGGCCACGAGGAAGGGGCGTCAACGTACTCCAACGCGCTTGGCCCGGCAACGAAATTTGTCACCGGATGGTTCGGCCAGCCGACCGCTCCCATTGCCATCGCCGATTTTGCCGATCCGCATTCGGCTCCGTTTGAAAGCGGCACGCTGCTCATGGCGTCGATGGCCGCGGAAGACTCGAAACTGGCGGGGATCAACCTGGTTCACGAACTGGTCCATGCCGCGCTGCCATCGTCTCGGCCATGGGTATACGAAGGGCTGGCGCACTTTGCCGAGGCGATGTATCGGCAACAGCAAGGCGGACGTCAGGCGGCGCTCGATTTTCTTGGGCTGCACCGGGCGACGTTTCTTGAGTCGGAAAAAGAAGTAGCGGGTGCCAAGAAGAAAAATCCTGGCCAGCCGCTCTCGAGCACATTCGATGAAACTTACTATCGGAGCAAAGCTGCGTATGTGTGGTGGATGTTACGCGACATGGTTGGCGACGATGCGCTGAAGCAGGCCATTCGCAAATATCGGGCCGAGGACGACAAAGATCCAAAGTATGTGGAGCAATTGATCGAAGCCGCCGCCAAGCGCGATCTGGGCTGGTTCTTCGACGACTGGGTATATACGGACCGCGGCCTGCCGGATTTCCATGTGCAGTCGGTGCATCCGTGGAAGACGGAACGAGGAGTGCAGTTCATTACCGTAACGCTGGAAAACCTTGGCAACGCCGGGGCGGAAGTTCCGTTCACGATATTGTTTTCAGGCGGCGAAATCTCGAAACGGATCGAGGTGCGCGCCAATGGCACCGCTACAACGCGCGTTGAATTGCCGGGCACGCCGACCGAAATCGTGGTCAACGATGGCAGCGTTCCGGAGAGCGATGTGACGAATAATGGGTTCAAGATTACCGGACCATAGTCGGTTGCGGATCTGGGTGCCTTTGGCCGGGGACGGGAAAGCTTGAACCACGGGGGGCACAGGGGTCCACGGGGGAACGCTCAGTGGGCGTGGTAGATTGAGTTTCTCTCTTTTTTCTCGAGGAGATCGCTTGCCCTACATTCAATTTCTCGGCGCAGCCGGCACCGTCACTGGCTCCAAGCACCTGGTCAACTCTACCTACGATTCGAGTGGCAAGCAGGGGATTCAGGTCCTGATCGACTGCGGACTCTTTCAAGGGCAGAAAGAATGGCGCGAGCGCAATTGGCAGGACACTCCGGTTCCCGCGCGCGAAATTGACGCGGTTGTGCTTACCCATGCGCATCTCGATCACTGTGGCTGGATTCCGCGGTTGGTGAAAGAAGGCTTCCACGGGCCAATCTACGCCACGCAGGCGACGATCGATTTGTGTTCGGTGGTGTTGCCGGACTCCGGACACCTGCAGGAAGAAGACGCGGCGTACTACAACAAGCGGAAGGTGTCGAAGCATGATCCGGCGTTGCCGTTGTACACGCTCGAAGAAGCGCAGGATTGCCTGAAGTACTTTAAACCGGTCGCAGTGGGGCAGGCTACACAATTGAGCCCCGAGCTGGCGTTTCGTTTTGTGCGGGCCGCGCACATTCTGGGTTCGTGCATGGCGGAAGTTACGTTGCAGACGAACGGCCGGAGCCGCCGGCTGCTTTTCACCGGAGACATTGGCCGCATGCGCAACAGTCAGATTGCGCCCGGCAAGGTGGTGCACTCCGGGCCTCAGGAAAACGAGACTGCCGACGTGCTGGTCATGGAATCGACTTACGGCAACCGGCAGCATCCCGACACCGATCCCCGGCCTCAGCTTGCGAGTCTCATTCACGAGACCGCCGAGCGCGGCGGCAGCGTGATCGTTCCAGTGTTTGCGGTGGAACGGACGCAGAAGTTCCTTTTCATCCTGAAAGAGCTCATGGAGACGGGACAAATTCCGCGTCTGCCGGTTTATTGCGACAGCCCGATGGCGATTAAGGCGATCGAGATTTTCATCAAGCACTCGGAGGAGTACACGCCGCAGGCCGCCGACTTGATCCGGAAATACGGGTCGCCCGTCGATTGGCCGGGCTTCACGTTTGCACTCACCGCCGAGCAATCGAAGAAGATTAACGAGAGTCACTATCCGTCGATCATTGTCTCGTCGAGCGGGATGGTTACTGGCGGGCGCATTCTGCATCACCTGGCGCAACGGCTGCCCGATCCGAAGAACCTGGTGATTTTTATCGGGTTCCAGGCGCCGGGCACGCGCGGCGCTACGATCAAGAACGGAGCGCCTGAGGTGAAGATCTTCGGCGAGTTCGTGCCCATCCGCGCGCAGGTTGCGGCGCTTGAACAGTTCAGCGATCATGCCGATCCTCCCGAGATGTTGGAGTGGCTGCGGACGTTCAAGAACACGCCGGGTACGACTTATCTGGTGCACGGCGAGCCTGCGGCTTCTTCACAACTTCGCGATCGGATGAAGAAAGAATTGGGATGGAACGTGCAGGTGGCGGAGTATATGGAGCGGGTGGAAGTGAAGTAGGATTTGGTAATTGGGTAATGTTGTAATTTGCTCCCCGCCACCGGCTGCTGGATATTCGACGCAAAGATCACAAAATTGCCCAACTATTCGATCGAAAAGACGGCGTAGACGGTTGCGTCGCTCTTCACTTTCTGGGGAAATAGAGTCAGCTTGGGCGGTGGCGGCGGTGGCGGCGCCGCCGCCATGACCTCCACGGTCTCCATGCTCCGATACATTTTAGCTACTGGCGCGCGGTTGCTGGCATACACCAATTCGCCAAGCCTTGTTCCTAACCCCTTTGCCATTTGGTCGGCCACGGCTCTGGCTTTGGCCAACGCTGCACTGCCTGCCTTGGCCTGCAAAGCTACGGGGTCGGTAACATTCCACTGGACGTCGTCAAGTTCATTTGCTCCGGCCTTTACTGCCAGATCTACCACAGCATGTGCTTGCGACGCGGACACGGTAACATGCCAGGACTGCTCCGCCGTAAACTGCCGATCTTTCTTCATCTCTGCGGTCCACTTCTCGTCAGTCTCCGTCCGCGACAGGCGCAGTTTGTCGGTCTCGATGTTGACTTTGGGAATCTTGGCGTCCAGGAATGCTTTCGTGATCTGATCAGCCACGCGAACGTTGTCGTAGAAGGCGCTGTCCTGGGTCGGTGCGTAGTTGTGATAGCCGATTTCAAGCACGGCAATTTCTGCGTCGGCCGTGACGGAATCGTCGGCGGTCACCGCGATGGTTTTGTTCTGGCGATTCACCTGGATGTCCTGGGCAAAAAGCAATCCGGCGCTGACGATGATAGCAATCATGCATAAGAAGCGTTTCAAGATAACCTCCGAAAACGACCTTCACGGACCTTGTACTACAGCATGCGGAAGTAGGAAAGGCCGATCTTACAAAGTGGACTTGGAGAACTTTGCCAGTGCTTCCACTTTTCTTTCCGCCGCGCCGGAATCTATCGCCGTCACTGCCAGCGGTACCGCGTCGCGCAGATGATCGGCGCGTCCGGCCGCCACCAGGGCGGCGGCGGCATTTAGCAGCACCACGTCGCGGCGGGCGGACTTCTTGCCGGCCAGGACTTCTCGAATCAACGCTGCGTTGTGCGCGGCGTCTCCACCGGCAATTTCTTCCAGCGTGGCTCTCTGCAATCCGAACTCCTCGGGCGTGACTTCGTAGGTGTGAACTTGTCCCTCGCGGACTTCTGCGACACGCGTGGGGCCGGTAATCGTGATTTCGTCGAGGCCGTCGCTGCCATGAACTACCAGCGCGCGATGGAGTCCTAACATGCTTAACGCCTCCGCTAGTTTTTCCACGAGATCGGCGGAATAGACACCCACCACCTGGCAGGTGGCGCGCGCGGGATTGGTCAGCGGTCCTAGCAGGTTGAAAACGGTGCGGAGACGCAGTTCGCGGCGGGCGGTTTGCACGTGTTTCATCGCCGAATGCATGGTGGGCGCGAAAAGGAAGGCGATTCCTACTTCTTGCAGGCAGGCGGCGATCCGCGGGGTTGGAAGGTGGATGTTCACGCCCAGCGTCTCCATCACATCGGCGGAGCCACACTTCGAGGTCATGCTGCGGTTGCCGTGCTTGGCTACGCGCACGCCGGCTCCGGCGACTACGAAGGCGGTTGCCGTCGAAATGTTGAAGGTGCCGCTGGCATCGCCGCCGGTGCCGCAGGTGTCGACGAGGGCGTCGCGTCCGGTGCCGCTCTGGTCGAGAACGGAGTTGGCGTGCAGTTCGAGTGGAACGGCGGCGGCACGGATGGCTTCGGCGAAGCCGACGATTTCTTCGACCGTCTCACCTTTCATGTGCAGCGCTACCAGGAGCGCGGCAATCTGCGCGTCGGAGCATTCACCGGTGAGGACTTCGCTCATCACCGCACGCGCCTCTTCGCGCGAGAGCGACTGGCGGTGCGTGGCGATGCGATGGAGAGCGTCGAGGATCACAAGCTCCAAGCTACAGCAGAGATGAGATACCTTTCAAACCGGATTGGGGGTGCGGCCGCGTCGGGCGTCAATTTGACCATCGATCTCTGCCAGGCGGGCTCGGAAGCGATCGCGCCAGCTTTCGGGCAGGGTCTTGACGTCAAGCGATCGTTGCAGGGATTCGCGGTTGGGTGATTTCGAGGTGTAAAGGCTGTTTACTTCGGCGATGGTTAGGGTGGGAGCTTCACGTGAGAGCAGTTCAAACTCGTCACCAGCGCCGACTTCTCCTTCCTGGACGACCGCGAAGTAGAATCCGCAACGGCCGCTGCGCAGAGAGCGCTCGATCATGTCGTCCCTTTGGAATTTCGCCGCGAGCTTATAGCAAGGAAGCCTCGGTGTCGTTACCTTGACCACTGCGGAGCCAATGCGGTAGCGGTCTCCTACGGAAATGTCGGCTTCGAGCAGACCTCTGGTGGTGAAGTTTTCGCCGAAGGCTCCCCAGGTGCGGGCAAAATCGGGAAGCTCGGGGAGTTCGGCGCTCCAAGCGGGGTAGTGTTCGGAAGGATACCCGTAGACGGCTTTGTTGGGACCTCCATGCACGGAGAGGTCGGCTTGGCGGTCGCCATCGAGGTTAGTGGTGCGCAACTGGACGCGGCCTTCCACGGGCTTCTTGAAGATACCGGTCTTGAACGTGGCGCCGGACCAGGCGAGCAGGCGCGGCAAGGCAACGTTGACCGAGACGAGTTTCATATCCGAATGAGACTCCGGTGACGGCGTGAAAGATGCAGATTTGCGGACGCGACGGCGTGATCGTCCTCACAGCCGGGTGTGCTTCATCTGCTTTGCCGATTGTGCTGGAGTCTTATAGAATCAAGAGTTTGCTGGACTGCACCTCAAGCCGCAAGCGGGTTTCTTCCAAGTTGAAATCGATTACGGACGCGATTCAGGAATCATTATGAAAATTCATGAGTATCAGGCAAAAGGAATTCTGAGGAAGTATGGCGTGGCCGTGCCGCGCGGGTCGATGGCTACGACACGCGAAGAAGCCGAGGCGGCGGCGAAGGAGATTCTGGGCTCCGGCGCTACGGGAGTGGTGGTGAAGGCGCAGATCCACGCCGGCGGACGCGGCAAGGGTGGCGGCGTGAAGATTGCAAAGTCGGTGGAGGAGGCGGGCGAACTCGCCTCCAAGATGCTGGGCATGAAACTGGTGACGCATCAGACGGGGCCGGAAGGGCGCATCGTGCATCGGCTGCTGGTGGAGGAGACGCTGCCGATTGAGAAGGAGCTTTATCTCGGCATTCTGGTCGATCGCGGCGAAGGGAAGCCGGTGTTCATGGCGTCGGCTGCTGGTGGCATGGATATTGAACAAGTCGCCGCCGAGAGGCCGGAGGCGATTCTGAAGCAGTACATCGATCCGGGCATGGGGCTGGAGGCGTTTCAGGCGCGCAAGATCGCGTTTGCGCTGGGGCTGAAGCCGGCGCAGATCAATTCGGCGGTCCAGTTCCTGACCAGTCTTTACCGTGCGTTTCTGGATTCGGATGCATCGCTGGTGGAAATCAATCCTTTCATCAGTTGTACGGACGGACGGCTGTTCGCGCTTGACGCCAAGTTGACCTTTGACGATAACGCGCTCTTCCGTCATGCGGACCTGCGCGAACTGCGGGACATCTCCGAGGAAGATCCGCTCGAAGTGGAGGCTTCGAAATTCAGCCTCAACTACATCAAGCTCGACGGCAACGTGGGCTGCATGGTGAATGGCGCCGGACTGGCGATGGCCACCATGGACATCATCAAGTACGCGGGTGGCATGCCCGCCAATTTTCTGGACGTAGGCGGCAGCGCGAATGCGGAACAGGTGGCGCACGCGTTTGAAATTCTTTTGAGCGATAAGAGCGTGCGCGCCGTGTTGATCAATATTTTTGGCGGCATTCTGCGCGTCGACATGCTGGCTACTGGCGTCGTCGACGCGGCCCGGAAAACCAATATCCAACTGCCGGTGATCCTGCGGCTCGAAGGCACGAATGTTCAGGAAGGCAAGAAGATCCTGCAGGAGTCGGGGCTGAATTTTGTGGTGGCCGAGACCATGAAAGATGCGGCTGACAAGGTAGTCGCGGCAGCAAGAGCTTAGTCGGTTTTGTGGTGGCGGGGCGGAGCCTGCCGGGACGGGGCAAAGCCCCGTCACCACACGAGCAAAGCTTCTTGAAAGAGAGCAACTATGGCAATCTTAGCTGATAAAAGAACTCGATTGATCGTGCAAGGTCTGACGGGCCGCGAGGGCACTTTTCACGCGAAAGCCTGCGCAGCTTACGGCACGCAGATTGTGGGCGGCGTCACACCGGGCAAGGGCGGAACGACCCACGAGGGTTGGCCAATCTTCAATACCGTGCAAGAAGCGGTGGACAAGACGGGCGCCAACGCCAGCGTGATTTTTGTGCCGCCGCCGTTTGCGGCCGACGCGATTATGGAAGCGGCCGACGCGGAGGTTGAACTTATCGTCTGCATCACTGAGGGCGTTCCTACCCTCGACATGGTGCGCGCCTGGGAGTTCTTGCAGAAC
Source organism: Terriglobia bacterium (assembly GCA_020073215.1). Taxonomy (GTDB): domain Bacteria; phylum Acidobacteriota; class Terriglobia; order Terriglobales; family Acidobacteriaceae; genus Acidiflorens. Next base: position 23,562 of record JAIQFO010000005.1, read on the forward strand.
CGGCGCTCGCGGCTGATCGGGCCGAACTGCCCGGGCATCATCTCGCCGGGCAAGTGCAAGATTGGCATCATGCCGGGGCACATCCACAAAGAGGGAAACGTCGGGATCATATCGCGCTCCGGGACACTGACCTACGAGGCGGTGCATCAGCTGACCCAGCGTGGAATCGGACAATCGACGGCGATCGGCATTGGCGGGGATCCAATTATCGGCACGAATTTCATCGACGCGCTCGATCTGTTTAACCGCGATCCGCAGACCGAAGCCGTAGTCATGATCGGCGAAATCGGCGGCAACGCCGAGGAGACTGCCGCGGAGTTTATCAAGACTCACATGAAGAAGCCGGTCGTTGGATTTATCGCCGGACAGACAGCGCCTCCCGGGCGCCGCATGGGGCACGCTGGAGCGATTATTTCCGGTGGCAAGGGCACGGCGGCCGAAAAGATTGCTGCCATGGAAAAGGCCGGCCTCAAGGTTGCGAAATCGCCTGCCGACATTGGTGAAACGCTGGCGGCCGCGCTGGGGGCTGCGGTTCGGGCGTGACCGAGTTTCTTGGAGGGTAGGGGTCCTTCGACTGCGCGAGATGTCCGCTTCGCGAACATCTTGCTCCGCTCAGGATGACAAGATTGTTTTGAAAGCCAACGACTAACGACCGAGGACTAACTACGGATTCATGAAAACATTACAACGCACACTGACCATCGTTAAACCCGACGCGGTGAAGAAGAACGCGATCGGAGACATCATCGAGCAGTTCGAGAAGAATGGCTTCCACATTCTGGCTATGAAGATGCTGGAAATCTCGCAGCACCAGGCGGAGCAGTTCTATGCCGTCCATGCCAGCCGGCCGTTTTACCACTCGCTGACCAAGTTCATGTCCAGCGGGCCGATCGTGGTGCTGGCGCTGGAGAAGGAAAACGCCATCGCCGACCTGCGCACGTTGATGGGCTCGACCAACCCGGCCAATGCGGAAGAAGGCACCATCCGCAAGAAGTGGGCCACCAACATCGAGCACAACGCCATTCACGGCTCGGACGCGGAAGATACGGCGCGCTATGAACTGAGTTTCTTCTTCGCGGGATACGAATTGACCCAGTAAGAGCAGTTCTCCGTTCTCGGTTCCAGTTCTCAGTGAGATCGGTCTGAGGGCTGGTTCTTTCTGGGAACCGAGAACTGGGAACTGAGAACTCCATGCCTCTTGTTCAAGTCACCATGCTCGAAGGCCGCACGGCAGATCAGAAGCGCAAGATCGCACAACGCATTACCGACACGATGGTGGAAGAGGCGGGCGCTCGCCGCGAAGCCATTGTGGTGGCATTTCTGGAAGTGTCGAAGGAAAGTTATGCTTCGGGTGGCGTGCTGATGGCGGACAAGCAGCCAAAGTGAAGGTCAAGCAGACTGTGGTTGGCTGCGGAATGCACAGGTCCTTCGCTTCGCTCAGGATGACAGCTCCTTGAAGTTACCCCAGCGGTTCGAACAAGTGCCCTTCGATCCGGTCCCCGAGCTTGGGCAGATCTTTCTTTGCCAACTGCAGGAAGTGCGGGGCGGCGCGATGGGCCTCGAGCGCGGCATCGTCTTTGTACTGTTCGTAGATGAAGAACCGGCGCGGATCGGTTTTGTGTTTATGGACCTGATACATGAGGCAGCCGGGTTCTTTGCGCGATTCGGCTGAGAGTTTTTCGAAGATCGCGGCCAGTTCGGACTCGCGTCCAACTTTTGCCATCCAAGTTACGGCCAACACCACCATCCGTCGCTCTCCGTTCTTTCTTCAAGTCCAGCCCCTAAAGGGGCTTTTCATTCCGAAGGCTTTTGGCATCGCTAAAGCGATGCCCTGATACGAACAAGTTCTTCAACAGTTCTTAAGGCCCAACTCGCTTACGAATTCTGGCACCAGGATCGTCTGCTCACGATCGGGGCCGGTGGAAATCATTCCTACCCGCGCTCCGGTTTCCTTTTCGATGAAGGCCAGGTATTCGCGGGCGGCCTTGGGCAGTGCTTCAAGCGTACGAATGGCCTGCGTCGGGCTGGCCCACCCCGGCATCTTGCAGTAGACGCATTCGATCTTTTCATAACCGTACGCCTGGGCTGGAGCTTCGTCGGTTTCCTTACCGTCCACCTTGTACCCCACGCAGACTGGAATCTCCGTCAGGTGGTCGAGCACATCCAACTTGGTCACCACCAGCCAGGAGATGCCGTTAATCATGCCAGCGTAACGGAGTTCAGGCAAATCGAGCCAACCGGTGCGGCGGGGACGTCCGGTAACGGCGCCAAATTCGTTGCCGCGCTTGCGCAGGTCTTCGCCTTGCGCGTCGAGCAGTTCGGTCGGGAACGGGCCGCTGCCGACGCGGGTGCAATAGGCTTTGCTGATGCCAATGACGGTGTCAATCGAGGTCGGCGGCACGCCGGTTCCGGTGGCGGCGCCGCCGGAAGTAGAGTTCGAAGAGGTCACGAACGGATAGGTGCCGTGATCAATGTCGAGCATGGTGCCTTGCGCGCCTTCGAAAACGATCGACTTGCCTTCGGCCAGCGCGCGGTTCAGCAGGAGTGCCGTGTCGCGAACGAAAGGACGGATTTGCTCGGCGGCGTCGGCGTATTCCCGGAACATTTTGTCGGCATCGAGCGGGTCGGCGTTGAACAGCGCGTGCGCGATCATGTTTTTTTCGCGGCATGCGTTCTCGATGTGGGTGCGCAGTAATTTGCTGTCGAGCAGATCGGCGACTCGCAATCCGCGGCGTCCCATTTTGTCTTCGTAGGTGGGGCCGATGCCCCGTGAGGTCGTTCCGATTTTCACCCGGCCGGGCGCGTTTTCCGCACCCAGCTCCATCATGCGATGGTAGGGAAGAATGACCTGCGCGCGGTTGGAAACGAAAAGGTTGCCGTCCACTTTAACTCCGGCAGCACGCAGGGAAGCCACTTCCTTCAGGAATGCCAACGGATCGAGCACCACGCCATTGCCAATGACGCTGGTGCACTCGGGGCGCAGAATGCCGCCGGGTACAAGCTGCATGATGAATTTCTTGCCGTTGACGATGACGGTGTGTCCGGCATTGTGGCCGCCGGCGTAGCGAGCGACGACCGAGAAAGTCCGGGTGAGTACGTCGACAATCTTGCCCTTGCCTTCGTCGCCCCACTGGGCCCCGACTATAATCGCAGTTCTGCCTCTGCTCGTTCTGCTTGCGCTCAATGCGAACTCCACTTGGAAATATTGCGACCGTCAGGCCGCCCCAGGGTCGCACACACTGGCCGCGCCGCTGGTGTTGAATAGACTGGGAAACCGGGAAAATCGGCGGAACTTGGTGTGTACGCTCTAGCATACCGAATCGGACGCTGGAGGAGCAACCGTGGATTGCAGAGGTCAGAGGGCAGATTGCAGAGGTAAATCCAAATGAGTTTCTCACATCTGCAATCTGTTTACCTCTGACCTCCTCTGACTTCTCCAATCGCGGTTCTTGTATCCTGACAACGTGCCTGAACTCCCCGAGGTCGAAACTATTGTGCGGGGTCTCCACACGCTCGTCGCCGGTGACAGCGTCGAATCGGTCTGGATCGGTTCCAGGCCCCAGCCGCTCAAGTCGCCGGCTGGCGTGATCGCTGGGACGCTGGAGGGCAAGCGGATCGTGCGCGTGCATCGTGCAGGCAAGCACATCGTGTTCGATTTGGAGGGAGCAACCCGGACATCGCATGCGAAGAGAGATGTACGCACGGATCGCGCCCAGACGCGCCGACCCGCACCTGTACAGACGGCGCAATGGGTCGTACATCTTGGCATGACCGGGCGCATGGTGGTTTCGGAACCTGCGGCAAAGATCGCAAAGCACACTCACCTGATTGCAACGCTGGCTTCGGGCCGCGAGCTGCGGTTTATCGATCCGCGGATGTTTGGCAAACTCAGCGTTCATGCTGGAGGTTTCGATCCCGGCGGTGTGGAGCCGCTCGAGGTGAGCGAAGAGCGGTTCGTGGCGCTCTTTCGCGGACGCAAAACTCCAATCAAGAGTGCGCTTTTGAATCAGAAGTTGCTGCGCGGAGTGGGCAACATTTATGCCGACGAGTCGTTGTTTCGGGCGGGCATCCGTCCCCGGCGGCGGGCGGCCACCATCACGCGGGAGCAATTGGGCACGCTGCACCGGGCGGTGCGCGAAGTGCTGTGCGAGGCGATCGCGTTGGGCGGGTCGTCAATTTCCGACTATGTGGACGCGGATGGAGAAGAAGGATTCTTCCAGCTCCAGCATCGCGTCTATGGGCGGGAGGGGGAACCGTGCCTGGTGTGCCGGACTGCAATCCGGCGCATTGTGCTGGCGGGACGCAGCAGCCACTACTGTTCAAAGTGTCAAAAATAGCCCTAATACAACGATTTAATATGTTGACGGATTGACAGCCGCCCTGTAAAAAAGAGGATCGGGTTAGAATGTTTCCCCACATACCCCGTCGAACGCAGCACCGAGTCAGTCATCATGAATAAATTCTCCATTGGAGTGGACCTGGGCGGCACGAACTTGCGCATCGCCGCCGTGGACGAGCAAGGCACACTCGTCGAGAAAGTCACACTCGACACCAAGGTTTCCCGGGGACGCGATCATGTCATCGCCGACATGTGCGATGCCATCCGGCGCTTGTCGGGGAAATACAGCAGCAGCGCTCCGCTGATGGGGATCGGCATCGGCGTGCCCGGCATCATCGACATGCAAACCGGGCTGGTGCGCGAATCGCCGAACCTGCCGGACTGGGTCGACTATCCAGCGCGCGCCGCGATCGAGGAGCGCCTGAAGACCGCTGTCGTCCTCGAGAACGACGCGGATGTGGCGGCGCTCGGAGAAAAATGGCTAGGGGCGGCCAAGGATTATGCCGACATGGCAATGCTGACGCTCGGTACCGGCGTTGGCGGAGGACTGGTCCTGGGTGGCACAATCTGGCGCGGCGCGAATGGCATGGCCGGGGAATTTGGGCACACCACCGTTGAACCGGAGGGGCACCCCTGCGGTTGCGGGAATCGAGGGTGCCTGGAGCAATACGCTTCGGCGACGGCGGTGGTGCGGATGGCGCGGGAGGCGGTTGAAAAAGGCGGCGCGTCAGCGTTGGCGCGCGCGGCTGGCTCCGACCCCGAGTTCAGTGCGAAGTCGATTTACAGTCTTGCGATGCAGGGTGATGAAGATGCGCGGCGCATTTTCCGGTTTATGGGGCGTTGTCTGGGAATCGCGCTTTCGACTTTGGTGAATTCCTTGAACCTTCCGATTTACGTGATCGGCGGGGGTGTCGCCAGCGCTTGGGAAGTTTTCTCGCCCGCAATCTTCGAAGAGTTGCGGCGGCGCGCCCTGGTGTACGCGGCCACGGCGCCGCCCGATCCATTGGCCAAACGCGAAGGAGCTTCCGCGCGCGTAAAGGCTGGCCCCGGCCACAAGACGATCATTACCCGCGCGGTGCTTGGGAGCGATGCCGGGTTGTACGGCGCGGCCCGGCTGTCGATGATCGCGGAAAATGACGCTAGTCGCGTTCGCGTTTAGGCGGGCGCGACGGCTTGAAGTTCGAGCCCTTCGGCGAACGCGATGCGAATGCCGGATTTTCTGAACCGAATGGCTTGAATGAACGCGGTCGTTTCTCCGAACGCGACGGTTCGGGCGAGCGCGGAAACCTCGATCGGTTCGGCGATTTCGCCACCCGTTCCGGCTTGGTTGTGAAGACCTTCGGCATCGACACCGGCACAGGTGCGCTGGGGGGAAGAGTAAGCTTTGGTCCCGAAGCCGCAGTCTTGAGCTTGGCCACTTCCAGCAGAGTCAGATTGCGCCAATCTCCCGGGGGCACGTCGAGCGCCAGGGGACCGTATTGCACGCGGCGGATTTTCTCCACGTGGTGCCCCACTTCTTCAAACATTTTTCGGACCTGGCGGTTGCGGCCTTCAATGATGGTCACTTCGAGCCACGGATTATCGCCTTCGCGGATCAGGCGAATTTTTGCCGGAGCCGTACGCACGCGCCGGCCGCCTTTTTCGGCGATGGAAACTCCGCGGCGCAGCTTGTCGAGCTTGGCCTCGTCGGGCTGGCCGGCGACTTTCACGACGTAAGTCTTCGCCACGTTGGATGATGCTTTCATCAGAGCGTTGGCGAGCGCGCCGTCGTTGGTCATGAGGAGCAAGCCTTCGCTGGCCCAGTCCAGACGGCCCACGGGATAGACGCGCCCTTTCACTTTTTTCACCAGGTCCATCACGGTGGGACGCTTTTTCTCATCGCTGACCGTGGTCACATACCCTTTGGGTTTGTTCAGCGCGACATAGGTGTAGCGCTCGGGTCCGCGCAGCAGTTTGCCATCGACGCGGATGTGGTCTTGTTCGGGATCGGCTTTGGTGCCGAGCTCGGTAACCACCTGGCCATTGACCTGCACGCGGCCGGAGACGATCAGCTCTTCGGCTTTGCGGCGGGATGCCACCCCGGCAGCAGCGATAATTTTTTGCAGACGTTCGGCAGGCATGGATGGCTACTCCGGTTTGGCGCCGGCTGGCGTTTCGGTTTCCTCTTCTGTGGTGGCGAGTTCGGGACCTTTGGCGGCGAGAGCGGAGTCGGCAATTTCAGACGTTCTTTCCGCCTCGGAAGCTGTTTCGGAAGACCCATTCTCTGCCGCTGAAGAATTATCCCCAGCAGTTAACGGCAAATTTAGAGACTCTTCCGCGGACGTACGTTCACCCGGAATCATGTCGCTTTGAAACGATTCCGCCAGCAGCTTCTCGAATTCCTCCATGCTGGGCAGTTCGCTGACGTCTTTCAGGCCGAAGCGCAGCAGAAACTCTTTGCTGGTTCTGTAGAGGATGGGGCGACCGATTACGGCTTTCCTGCCCGCGGTCGCGATCAGCTTGCGATCGAGCAAGGTGGCGATGACTCCGCCGGAATCGACACCGCGAATTTCGCTGATCTCGGGCACCGTGACCGGCTGCTTGTAGGCGACGACGGCTAGAGTTTCGAGCGCCGGGAGCGACAGGCGGAAAGGCGGCTTCAGGCTCTTGGCAAAAGCGCGCACCACGTCGTGTTGCTCGGGCTTGGTGGACATGCGGTATCCGCCGGCGACTTGGCGGATTTCGATTCCGTGGCTGGCGCCGGAGTATTCGGCGATGAGTTCTTCGAGCGTGGCGCGGATGCGCGACTTGATTTCCGCCGGATCGGTTCCGGGGGTTTCCGCGAGCAGCGATTCTTTCACGAGTGAAAAAATCTGATCGAGCGAAATCGGAGTTTCCGCCGCGTAAATGATGGCTTCGAGTTGGGGTTTAAGACTCATAAAGTCAGTTGCCAGTTGCCAGCTGCCAGTTGCCAGTAGAACCAGTGGGGTGAACGACCCTCACTGGCAACTGATTACTGGCAACTGGCAACTGCTTCTTCATCTCCAATCATCACGGACGGCGGCTTGCTCCGTCATCACTTCTTCGAAGTGGGAATGCTTGCGCACTAACACTTCGCCGAAGACGTGATCCTGACGCACCTGGATCGCCTGCAACCTTACCAGTTCGAGCAAGGCCAGAAACATGCAGACCAGCGCCGGCCGCGACGGCACGTTGCGGAGCATCTGCTTCAAGCGAATGGGGCGATCTTCGAGAGAGAGGCGGCGGTGCAGGTACTGGATCATCTGGCCGACGGTTACCGTCTCTTCGTCCACCTCCAGGATCGGCCGGCTACGCGCGCGGTCCAGAATCTGCTGGAAGGTTTTGACCAGGTCGATGACGTCGGCTGCCAGTTCGGGCTCGGCGCCCTCGGCGTCCATGAACTCGCGGATTGCGGGATTGCTCAGGACCGCGTCTTCGATCTGCTGCTTTTGCAATAGCATTTGCGCCGCGGATTTGAATTTTTCGTGCTCCAGCAAGCGGTTGACTAGTTCGTTTCGGGGGTCTTCCTGAGCGTCGGCGGGTGCGAGCGGATCGCGCGGCAACAACATCTTCGACTTTATATGAATCAGCACCGCCGCCATGTAAATGAATTCGCTCGCGATGTTCACGTCGAGTTCGCGGATGCGCTCGACATACGTGAGGTACTGCGCCGTGATTTTGGCGATGGGGATGTCGTAGATGTTGATGTCTTGTTTGCGGATCAGGTCGAGCAGCAGGTCGAGCGGACCTTCGTAGATTTCTCCCAGCGTGATGGCGAAGGGGAAATCGCTGGCATCGTCCTTATTCGTCTTGCCCGCGGCGGATTCGTTCGCAGCAGGCTTGCCCTCAGCGGACGGCGGAGTCGCGGCAAGCCGCGTCTCTACAGGAGATATGGGTTGGGACAAATCCGTCACTGCCTGGAATCCTTTTCCGCGTCATCGTTCGGACTATAGTCCAGCCCCATGGACTCGCGGACTTCTTGCATGGTGGCGCCTGCGATATCGCGGGCGCGGGCCGATCCGGCTTCCAGAATATCCCAGGCTAGGCGCGGATTGTCCTCGTATTTTTTCCGGCGCTCCTGCATGGGGTTGAGGATTTTTACTATGGTATCGGCGACCCAGTTTTTGCACTCAATGCAGCCGATTCCCGCCGAGCGGCAGCCTTCGTAGACTTTCGCCATCGTTTCTTTGGTGCTGAATATTTTGTGCAGGTCGCCTACGGGACAAGCATCCGGGTCGCCGCGATCGGTGCGCTTAATGCGCCTGGGATCGGTGACCATCGTCTTCAGCTTTTGGCGCACCACGGGCTCGGGGTCGGTGAGCATGACGGCGTTGCCGTACGACTTCGACATCTTGCGGCCGTCGGTGCCTGGCAGGCGGGGCGCGGGCGTCAGAAGGGCCGCCGGTTCGGGGAAAACATATTTACGTTTCCCGGCGTAAAAGCCGTTGAAACGCCGCGCGATCTCACGGGTTAGTTCCACGTGGGCCACCTGGTCTTCGCCGACCGGGACCACGTCTGCTTTGTAGATCAAAATATCCGCCGACTGCAGGACGGGATAGCCGAGAAATCCATAGGTGCCCAGGTCTTTTTCCTTAATGTTTTCCTTCTGCTCTTTGTAGGTCGGGACACGCTCCAGCCAGCCGAGGGGCGTGATCATCGAAAGCAGCAGGTGCAGTTCGGCATGCGCCGGAATATGGGACTGGATGAACATCACGCATTTCGCGGGATTGAGGCCCGCCGCCAGCCAATCCAGCAGCACTTCAATCGAGTTCTCTTTCAGGCGCGAGGTATCGGCGTAGTCAGTGGTCAGGGCGTGCCAGTCGGCGATGAAGAAAAAGCAGTCGTTCTCGTCCTGCATGCGGACCCAGTTTTCGAGTGCGCCGACGTAGTTTCCGAGGTGCAGTTTGCCGGTGGAGCGCATTCCGCTGAGGACACGTTTCTTGGTGGAAGGATTTGCCATTCAGAATTTCACCAGCATCCGGAGCTGAATTCCTGATTCTAACAAAGGCAGGGAATCGCTGAGGTCAGAAGTCAGATTGCAGAAGTAAGAGCTGCACTTGTTGGGATTGAACAGTTTACTGCCCGGCGCGCATGGGCGAGACCATCAGGCGGCCGGCGGCGCGTTTCTTGCCGTCGCCCTTGTCGTGCTGATAGAGGAGTGAGAGGGCGCCTTCGGCGGATGCGGTGGCGCCGGCGAGTTCCGCGGCTAATCCTTGATAGGAGCGGCCGATTTCGTGACTGCCCTGCGCTGCGACCGGGTTGCCCTTGTCAATCGCGGGTCCGATGACCTGGAAGTTGTTGGGCACCTTCCAGAGCACCTTACAGTTGGTGGCTTTCTCGACGTCGTCGTCGGTGAAGCCGGGAATCTTCTTGTAGCGGTTGATCACGATGCGCAGGCGATCGCGGCCGGCTCCCTCCTGCAGGAACGCTTGAATCCTTCCAGCGCTCCAGAGGGAAACGACATCGGTCTGAGCGACCAGCAGCACCGCGTTCGATAGGTCGCAAATCAATTGCATCGTGCTATCCATCCGCCCAGAGCCATCGAGCACGACGAAGTGATACTGGTTGACCAGCAGATCGAAGAGGCGAGCCAGTTCCGACGCGGTCGGGATCCCGCTGTACGGCTGCTGAGCGCCCGCCAGAAGATGAAGGCCATTGCGGTAAGGCGTCATCAGGCCGTCGAGCAGCGAACCATCCATGCGATGCAGGTTCTGCAGTGCGTCGAGGATGGTGAATTGCGGCCGCAGATTCAGTTGCAGCGCGGCATGGCCGATGGGAGCGAAATCCACCAGCACCACGCGGCCGTGGGCCTCCTGCAGGGCGACGGCGGTATTCACCGCGGTGGTGGTGGCGCCGGCTCCGCCCTTGGCGTTCAGAAAAGTGAACACGCGGGCCTTGCTGGAGCTGCGCTGTGCGCGGCTCAACGTGGCCGAGAAGCGGGTGAAGGCTTCGATCAAGGCTTCGCGGCTGGCGGAGTGATCGAGAAACTCGCGTGCGCCGGCTCGCATGGCGGAAACAATGTTCGCGGGCTGACTCATTTCGCCCACGGCGAAAATTGTGACTTCGGGAAGGTTGCTGTGGATTAGCTCGATGGCGCGAATGGCTCGCTGCGGGTTCTGGGGATCAATACTGACCAGAGCGACTTCCGCGTGCTGATCCTGCAATTGACGCAAAATCGCGTCGCTCGGTCCCGCCGGGAAACCGACATGGCTCAACACGGTTCGGGCCAGGTTGGTACTCTCCACTCGGCTGTGCAATGCGACGGATTGTTCGCGATCCTCAGTGAGGAGGGCGACGGCGATCCCGGGCATGACTCGATTCTCGGTGCTCATTACCATGCTACGAACTTCCAGCGTCGAGGCCAAATGACCTTCGTAACGAAGAGGACCTCAGACGAAGCGGCAGGTTGACGGCGAGTTTTCAAGCAGTGGAAACAACCCGCCAGACTGCTGGTTTGTCTGATTGTAAGGCAAAGGCCCGCGCTTGAAAAGACAGGAGAAGGGGCGGTAGCGCTAGTTCTCGAACCGGCGGTTGCTGCCCACAAGTTCCGGGGGAAAGATCGGATCCTATTTCTTGTTCTTGAGTTCCTGCAGCCAATTCACGACCAGGGTCAGGCTGGGCGAATCCTGCAACGGCGGTTGCATCATCAGCAAGCGTTTGCCATCGGCGCTGGCTTCGAACTGGTTGAATCCGGCGGCTTGGGCAGAAAACAGGATTTGTGGTTTACCCAGATCCACACTGTCGCCGTGCGCAGTAACTTCGACCGACGCAATGCGCGAGTGGTCGTCCAGGTAGAGAATTTCTTTGCCGTTACGGCTCCACACCGCTAGCTGACCTTCCCCCACCAGGAACCTGCCGGCAGGCTTGGGGAAGGCGACGACATAGACCTGCGGGTGTCCGGCCTCAAACGATGTAAAGGACATCCATTTTGTATCTGTTGAAAACGAGGCGAAACGGGCGTTGTATTTCTCCTGCACGAAAGGAAAGGGTTTACGGTCGCCGAACATAGGCATCACCCAGATAGCAATGCGGTTATTGGCGACGGTTTCGTAGTCAATATATTTTCCGTCCGAGGACCAAGTGGTAACGTACTTGTCCAGATCGTCGTGGTAGAGCAATTCCTCCTGGCGGGCTCCATTGGCCGGCCGGGTATAGAGGTCAATCTTTCCGCTGCGGGCGGAGTCGAAAACAATGGTGTTCCCGTCCGGAGACCAGACGGGATCGTCATCTCGGGACTGCGAGAAACTGAATTGTGACTTGGTGCCGCGGACCAGATCGTAGATATAAATCTCCAGGTGTCCCGCAGCGTCGGCCCGTGCCGCCGACACCTTCTTTCCGTCGGGCGCGATGTGGGCATCCTGGAAGGTTCCGCTGTCGATGATGTCGCCCTTCTTCCCGGTGCGGTCGTACCAGGCCAAGTCGAGGGACATCGCCTGCCCGTCGGCGAAGATCAGCTTGCCATCATTCGAGAGCGAGAACGCAGCCGCTCCCCGAACTTCACTGCGGACCTGCTCGGCGATGGGCACAGGATTCCCCATCAACTTGAGTTTCTTTTCATCGAAACTCTGCGTCATCAGGTTCCCGCCGTGGACAAACATCAGATGTCCGCTGGCGTATAGCGCGCGGTAATCCGAATTCCCCAAAACTGTGTCCTGCTGCGAATCGAGCGCGCCTAGGTGGATAATTCCCCCTCCCTGAATGTCGGGAGCAAATTGAAAAAAGATGAAGTGTTTTCCATCGGGCAAAAATGCCGGCCAGCGCGGGGAACCAAACGCGGTCGCTGTCTTCTCATCGCCGGCTGCGTGGGAGGGAGTTCCCCCGGCCGCCGGAATGCGGAGCATGGCGGACGCGGCATCGGGGGTGTACAGAATGGTGCCATCGGCTCCCCAGGCACCACCGCGAGGCTGGGGAGCGTCGGCCAGGGTTTGCACCGCTCCTCCGCTCGCCTCAATGATCTTTAGCTTCCCTTCCGCGAAGAATCCCAGGCTGCGGCTGTCTGGCGACCAGAAGGGGAAACTGGCATCGTCGGTCCCGGCCAGCGGCTGGGCCGCTGTCGAATCCAGAGGGCGTACCCATAGTTGAGGGGCACCTCCGGCGGCCGTCGCCACAAACGCCAGCTTAGCGCCGTCGGGCGAAAGAGCGATGCTCAGCGGATCAAAGGAGTGCTTTTCCGGTGGCAGAATACTGACTCGCAAGGGGTGGACTGGTCTGGGTGCCCGCAAAACGAAGCCAATGGCGAATGCGACGGCGACTACGGCGGCTGCGGCGGCTACCGCCCACGCCAGTTTCTGAGAGATCCGCCGCCTTGCTGCCACCGGCGCGGGGATGCCTGCCTTCGAACCGGCCTCGGCAATCCACTGTAGTTGCAGTTTCACGTCATGTGCCGTTTGCCAGCGCTCGTCGGGATCTTTCGCCATGCAGGTCCTGACCACACGGTCGAGCGCGGGCGGGGACATGGGCTGCACCGCCGAAATGGGCTGTGGATCGGAAGCCAGAATCGCGGCCACAATGCTGGCCTGGCTCTTGCCCGTAAAGGCGCGGCGGCCCGAAGCCATTTCGTACAGCACCGCTCCCAAGGCGAAGATGTCGGAGCGCGCGTCGGCCTCCTTGCCTTCCAACTGTTCGGGTGCCATGTATTGGAACGTGCCCAAGACCATACCCTGCGCGGTCAGTGGTTGCGAGGGCCCCGATATGGTCATAGTTAAACTGGGTGACGGAGGCGGTTCGTGGGCGGGCGTTGCCTTGGCCAATCCGAAATCCATCAACTTGGCGCCGGACTTGGTCAGCATGATGTTGCCCGGCTTCAGGTCGCGGTGGATCACACCGTTCTTATGGGCTTTTTCCAGGCCTTCGCAGATCTCGATCCCGTACCGCAGTACCAGTTCAGACGGCAGCGGACCTTTCATGAGGCGATCGGCCAGGGTCTCGCCTTCGAGATATTCCATGACCAGGAAATCCGTGCCGTCCTGGTGGCCGATGTCATGCAGGGTGCAGATGTTGGGGTGGTTCAGCGACGATATCGCCCGAGCTTCGCGATCGAGGCGCTGCTTGGCCTCGAGATTGGAAGAAAGATGCGGAGGCAGGATCTTGACCGCGACGGTGCGATCGAGGCGGGTGTCGCGGGCGCGGTACACCTCGCCCATTCCGCCCGCGCCCAGCGGGGATTGAATTTCGTAGGGGCCAAGTTTCGTGCCAGAGGTCAGGGCCATCGGTGCACGGGATTATAGCCCAAGAGAATCGAGTTTGTGATCCGAAGTGCTGGTGCACTCGGAAACTGACCCACCACCGCACGGTCGAAAAACCAGCCTCAGCGCGGCGCTGGGCCGGACGCTCCGGCGACACTGGCGGACGAAACTCGCACGAACTGAGCGGCGGGCTCGCCGGAGGGCAGGTATTCATAGGAATCGAGTTGCACGGCGATCCCGCTGCGCTGGCCGTCCTGCGAATGACGCGCCTGGGGAGCCGAGGAGCGTAACACCCGCCCGCGACACCGAACCGGCATGTTCTCTGTCAAGGTGATCTCGGACGGCATGGTAAAAGTCAATTCCACGACCGCCCCTTGCGGGAGTGCCGTTTCGGCGTAAAAGAAAATTCCACGGCCACTCAAGTCCTGCGTGAAACCGGGCACGGTCCGTCCTTCGAAATGAATCGACAACGGCAAGTGCACTTCAAAACGCTGCGCGCCTCGTCGTTCTAGACTATGTTCCAGACGATTGGGGACAGTGCTCATCGCTCATCCTCCCCGATCCGGCCTTTCGAACCGGAGGGAACTTAACTCTATCGCGAATCGGGACCGCGGGGAAGTTCCAAGTCGGTGGCCGAGCTGTGGAAAACTGGCCTGATGGAGCGACGGGTGACCGCGCCCATCCCAATGCGCCCTCCGGACGGGCGAGAACGCCGGTCGCTCCACTGGCATCCCCCGGCGGCGGACTGAATGAAGCCTTCTCTTCCGTTTTTATCCTCGCGCCGGTTGCCCTCATCCCAAAGATATGAAAAAGTTCTAGAGAGTGATTGAAGAGAAAAATTCCGCCGCGGCTGAAGGAGCGGCTGCGGAAAAAGCGCGCCTGCCGAAATGGGCCACAACCCTGCGCGCCTTGCGCCATCGCAATTTTCAGCTTTTCTTCAGCGGACAACTCATTTCTCTAATTGGTACCTGGATGCAGACCGTGGCCCAGGCGTGGCTCGTCTACCGCATGACGAAATCCGCGCTGCTGCTGGGAAGCGTCGGCTTTGCCAGCCAGATCCCCGTCTTCCTGGTTGCGCCGCTCGGAGGGATCACTGCTGACCGTGCAAATCGCCAGCGCCTGGTGATCGCCACCCAGACCGCTTCCATGATTCTGGCGGGCATTCTGGCCTGGCTCACACTGAGCGGACGCGTGCACGTATGGCACATCTTCGTGCTGGCGGCACTGCTCGGGGTGGTGAACTCGTTCGACATTCCGGGCCGGCAGTCTTTCCTTGTCGACATGGTGGGCAAGGAAGATCTGATGAACGCCATCGCGCTGAATTCCTCGATGTTCAATGGCGCGCGGGTGATCGGCCCGGCCATCGCCGGAATTCTGGTGGCGAAAATCGGCGAAGGCTGGTGCTTTGCCGCCAATTCATTTAGCTACATCGCCGTGATTGTCGGCCTGATGCTGATGAACGTGCGCTCGGCTCCGCGTGCCAGCAAACATTCGCCGATTGAGGACATCGTCGAGGGGTTTCGCTGGGTCAACCGGACGAAGGTCATTCGCGCGCTGCTTTTGCTGCTGGGCCTGATCAGCCTGGTCGGTATGCCCTACACCGTACTGATGCCGATCTTCGCCGACCAAATCCTGCATGGCGGAGCACGTGGCCTGGGCATTCTGATGGGCGCTACGGGCGTAGGCGCTCTGTTCGGCGCGTTGACGCTGGCCGCTAAAACCGGAGTGAGGGGGCTAGGGCGTTGGGTGGCATTCGCCTGCGGAAGCTTCGGGGTCAGCCTGTTTCTCTTTTCGTTCTCGCGTTCATTCTGGTTATCAGTCGCGCTCCTGCTACCCGCCGGTTATTCGATGATGCTGCAGATGGCCTGCTCGAACACCCTGGTCCAGACCATGGTCCCCGACCAACTGCGCGGCCGCGTCATGTCCGTTTACTCGATGATGTTCATGGGGATGGCTCCCTTCGGAGCTTTTTTTGGCGGAGCCTTGGCCCACCGCGCCGGCGCACCCATCACGGTTGCAGCCGGGGGAGTGGCCTGTGTCCTCGGCGCGATCTGGTTCGGACGCGCGCTGCCCGAACTGCGCATCGAAGCCCACCGCCTCATCATCGCCCAGGGCATGGCCGGAGGTGAACCCGCCCAGGAACTCAACGCGCAGCCGGTGGAAGAGTAGGCGGAAATCCAATTCCAAGAAACGGGAATTGCAGTTCACGTTTTCGGGAGGCCAGATGCTAATCCGCCGTGGCACGGATGCCGTACTTGTTCAACTTGTAAGCTAGTGCGCTGCGCGAAAGACCCATCCGGCGGGCGGCTTCGGCTTGAGCGCCGCTGGTGGACCCGAGGGTACGCAGGATCAGCTCTTTTTCCGTCTTCTCCAGAAATTCGGTCAAGTCGAAAGGCTCGCCTGGCAACGGCGTGGCCGATCGTTGCGCCTCCGGCGGCTGGCCGTTGGCGGGAGGAGCTGGAATCTGCATTTCTGGCGGGCGTGGCATAGGGAAGCTTTCCGGCCCGAGTTCTTCTCGTCCGGAGAGAACATAGGCGCGCTCGATCAAGTTCTTCAACTCGCGTATGTTGCCGGGAAATTTATACTGCGTGAGGCTCTCGACCGCCTGCGGGCTCAAGCGGCGTACCGGCAAGTTCAATTCGGTGGCGATCTGCCGGGAAAACAATTCCGCCAGCAGCGGGATGTCTTCACGGCGTGCGCGCAACGGCGGAATGTGGATGGGCACCACCGCGAGCCGGTAGTAGAGATCTTCGCGAAACAGTCCGTCACGGACGCGTTGTTCGAGATTGCGATGGGTAGCGACGAGGACGCGCACATCCACCGAACGCGGCTTCGTCGAGCCTACACGAAGCAACTGGCCGTCGGTTAGGATCCGCAGCAGCTTGGCCTGCGCCGCCATGGACATTTCGCCCGCTTCGTCCAGGAACAGCGTGCCTTCGTGCGCGGCTTCGAACAATCCTTGCCGGGCGCGGTCGGCGCCGGTGAATGCGCCTTTTTCGTGGCCGAACAGTTCGCTCTCCAGCAAGGTTTCGGTAAAGGCGGCGCAGTTGACGGCGACAAACGGCTTGTGCGACCTGGGGCTATTGCAATGGAGGGCCCGGGCCACAAGTTCCTTGCCGGTGCCCGTTTCCCCCGTGATCAAGACGGTGACATTGGCGGGCGCGACCCGCGCGATCATCGCGCGAACCGCCTGGATCGCAGGGCTGTCGCCGTAGATATCCGATTTGCCTTCCAGTCGACACACGGCGCCTTTCAGCAAGACATTTTCGCGCAGCAACCGGGCGTGTTGCGCGGCGCGGTTGGCGGCCGCCCGTACGACTTCCGGTTGAAAGGGCTTGGTCAGAAAATCAAAAGCGCCCTGGCGCATGCTCTCGACGGCGAGCTCGATACTGGCGAGCGCGGTCAGCATGATCACGGGGATGGTGGAGTCGTTCTCGCGCACCGCGGCGAGCACTTCCAAACCCTCGCCGTCGGGCATCTTCTGGTCGGTAAACACCACGTCGAAGTCATTGCCTCCCAGGGTCGCGCGAGCTTCCTCGACGCCGGCAGCCTCGGCGATTTCATGCTTGTCCTGGCGGAGATTGGAGGCGAGGATGCGCCGCATGTGCGGTTCATCGTCGACAATCAGGATTCGGGCCATTTCTCTTATTCCTTTGCGGCCAGGGCTGGCGCCGCGTTGACGTTCGCAGCGGGCAGCCGCAGGCAGAAACAAATCTTGTCTTGCTGGTTCGAGGCAACCGACAGTTCCCCGCCGTGAGCCCTGGCAATGTTGCGAGCGATCGCCAGTCCCAGCCCGGTCCCCCCCGCCTTGGTGGTGAAAAAAGGTTCGAAGATCCGGGAGAGAACTGGTTCCGGAATCGGCGACCCAGCATTTGTCACGGAGATGCTCACTACCGAAGAACCGTTCCGGCCGGATTGTAGCTTGACGGCGCTTCCCTTGGGCGATGCATCGATCGCATTCATGACCAGGTTCAGCAGCGCCTGCTGGATTTGCGCGGGATCGAGATCGGCTTCGAGCGATCCCGGCGCTTCGATTTCAATCTTCACTTCCTTCTCTCCGGCATGCGCGCGGCAAACACTGGCGACGTAGGCGAGCGTGTCGTGCACGCGGTGCGGCGTGGACTCCGGCTTTCGGGGCCGCGCGTAACTGAGAAAATCGGTTGTCAGTTTTTCCAGCCGTGTCGCCTCGTGCGCCGCGATATCACACATCTCGTCGCGCTGTTCGCTATCCGAATGACAGCGCTTCGCCATCGCGAGCGAACTGGAGATCATCGCGACCGGATTGCGTATCTCGTGCGCGATGGCGCTCGAAAGCCGCCCCACAGCTGCCAGGGTTTCCTCTTCCAGAAGCTTGGCCCGGGCTTGCTTGAGTTCTAGCAAGTTTCTCGCCAGATTGGTTTCGTTCGCCCGGAGTTGCCGCACCAGCAGCCATACCAGCAACCCGACGATGGCAAAGGTCAGCGAAGCCACGCCCGCTTCGAAGTACTCGCCTGCATCCGTTGGCGGATGGTGGAAGAAATAAAACTGCGTGGTGGCAAAGTTCAAGTACGTTGCGATTCCCACCACACCCGCCAACGCCGGCAGGGAACAACGGAAAGCGGCTACCAGGACGGGCACGACCGCTACGATGTAATAGGGGCTATCTTCGTGATCCACCAGCGCGGTCAGAAAGCCCGCGGCGGCCAGATTTAACGCGATCGATCCCCAGGTGAGCAGCGTGAGGGTCTGGGGCGACAATTCCGTTGTCAGCCGGTGTACCCAGACGAGTTCCAGAATGTTGATCACGAAAACGGCAAACAGCGTCAAGAGCAATCCGCGTGAAGGTGGTCCCCAGTAGGAGAAAGTGCTCTGCGCGAGGAGAAGAACGGCAAGCAGCCCGACGCTGAGAAGAACGAACACCGTCTCCTGGCGCCGGAATGAGGGCAGGTCGGAAGCCGTGAAGGATGACCGTTTGTACAATTTTTCGAGCACGTTAGCCCCTGCAACGTTCAAATTACTTGACATAGCCTAACCGGCTGGCGAAGTTTACACCTCCCCGCTAGCAAATGCTGTGATCCGAATACTGGATCTAAGTGGTTCAGCAGCAGGGGGTTGCCGATTACACGCGAATCTCGGCACATGTCGAGCCGACCGATAGAATCCCAGTCTTCAAGCCGAGAGACCATAACTGCGTATGCAGCTGCGGCTCCATACGCGGACCATAACCGGATCTCCATGATTTTCGGAGACCGACAAAAATGGCCCCGAAGTGGTTGCTTCGGGGCCAAGCGCTGCCAAGTTGGGGAGAGATTCGGCAGCCATTTTGGGTTGGGAGGCAACCCAAGCCTGTTGGCGGGTTAGGGCTGATAAAGTTCCGCGCTCGTCCAATCGTTGTTGGCGTCACTGCCGGATGACGTCAGTACTTTTCCGGAAGTCAGCAGCGTGGAGGTATGGCCGACGCGGGCGACGCTCATGCTGCCAGTGGAGGTCCATTTCCCGGTCGCGGGATTGTAAAGTTCGGCGCTCGATAGAACTGTCGTCGTGCCCGCGGTGACATGGTTTCCACCTGCGATCAGGACATTGCCATTCATCAGCATTGTGGATGTGTGCTCGAGGCGGCTGGTGTTGAGGTTGCCGGTCGCTGTCCATTTCCCGGTGGAGGGGTTATAGAGCTCCGTTCTTATAGTGGTCACGCCGGACAAATTCTCTCCGCCAGCCACCAACACGTTACCGGTTGCGAGTAGGGCCGCGGTGTGTTCATCACGAGCTGTGATCATGTTGCCAGTGGCGGTCCATTTACCTGTCGCCGGGTTGTAGAGTTCAGCGGTGCCAATTGGATTGTCGGCGCCATTGATCCCGCCGGCCGCGAGGACCTTGCCGTTGGGGAGCAGCGTGGCCGTCAGATTACCCCGAGCCGCGATCATGGACCCGGTCGCCGTCCACTTGCCGGTCGAGGGATTGTAGATCTCGGCCTTGTTGGTGACGCCGCTGCAACCGTTGGCGTTGAGACCGGTGCATCCACCCGCCACCAGAATCTGGCCGCTGGGCAGCCGCACCATGCTGAAATAGGTGCGGGCTGTGATCATTGCGCCGGTAGAGGTCCATTTACCGCCGAGCGAGTTATAGAGCTCTGCACTGCTAGTCGTGCCGCTGAGGCAGCTCGAAATACATCCTCCTGCGATCAATATTTCGCCGTTCGGCAAAAGGACAGCGCTGGCATTGGAACGGGCTACGTTGAGATTTCCTGAGACCACCCATGAACCAAAGGTCGGACTGTAAACCTCAGAGGAAGAGACGGCCTGGTTGTTGTTTTCTCCACCGGCGATAACCACATTGCCGTTGGGTAGGAGCGTGGCGGTGTGGCCATCGCGCGCGGCATGCAGGCTGGCAGTTCCCGTCCAGGTTCCGCTGGCGGCAAGTGCGAATGCATTCAAGGCAACGACCAACACCGCGGCGGCGATGATCGTCTTACTAGAGTTCGTGGTGTGCAGCTTCATATCAAATCTCCTGGATGAGGGTCGCTTTGAACTTTGAACCTGGACTCGCAAACTGCACGAGCGTTTGCCGGGGAGGGCTGCCAGGAACCTTGCGCGATCTCAATCGATTTGACTGAAGCAATCCCTGCGCCATATTTCGACGGCATGGGCCAGAACCCGGAGAATGCGCGGCAGAAACGCGGGCCACATTTACGGGATTTGTATTCTGCCGTATTGCTTCGCAAGCAACCGGCAGATCGAGGCCGCTAAAGGGCGTGACTACAGTGTATTGCCGCCCTACGTCCCATCTTGCGGAAGGTGGGATTTTTCGGTAGAGGGGGATCTCATGCCGAAAAATTCTCGTCCCGAAAGCGCGATTCCTCGCGAATTTCTCTAATGACAAGCGAGCGCTCGCAAGGATTTTGTACGAACCTTTGAACACAAGGCTGAAAAGATTACTTTACAAATTGACTCTTGCCTTGGTTGTGCCAGATGGAGAACCGCGCGGATCAATGAGCCGATTGTGAAAAACTGGCTTCGAGTTTGGCTTCTTGGCTGGCTTCCGCGGTCAGGTCGTGCATGCCGAAGCGGATGCCGATCTTCTTCAGGAAGTCGTAGGGAGGAATGCCGCCCGCAAAGATCCAGACGTAGTCGTTTGGAATTTCGCGCACCGTACCTTTAACGTCGAGGACGACCGATTCAGGGTTGAATTCCTTCGGATTCGTCTCGAATAGCACATCGACCTTGCCGCTGCGCATGCACTCTTCGATGCGCTTGGAGTTGCGGTCTTTGATACGGCTGAACTGCGCTCCGCGATAGCAGAGCGTGACCTGGTTGCCGACCTGGTTGGCGAGTCCCATGGCGGCTTCGACGGCGCTATCGCCGCCACCCACGACGAGAATCTTCTTGTTGACGTAATGGTCGACCTCGATGAGGCGGTACATCACCTTGGGAAGTTCTTCTCCGGGGACGCCGAGTTTGCGCGGGGTGCCTGTCTTGCCCAGCGCCAGGATCACGGCGTGGGCGCGATACTGGTTGTTGGCGGATTTCACCGTGAAAATCCCATCCTCCGCTTTGGCGATCTGCTCGACTTTCTCTCGGGTGACGCAGTTGAAGTCGGCGCGATTGAGGACCATATCCCAGAAGGCGAGCAGGTTTTCTTTGGAGAGTTCGGTTTTTTTGAACTTTCCGTACATAGGAAATTCGACGGGGCTGGTCATGACCAGTTTCTGGCGCGGGTATTTCGCGACGGTGCCGCCGATCTCGTCCTGCTCGAGAGTTACATAGTTGAGTTTGTTCTCGATGGCGCGGAGCGAAGCGCTGATTCCGGCAGGCCCCGCGCCCACGATGAGTAAGTCGTAAACCCCTGGCAACGCAGGTTGTGGCGAGGCGGCACGGCGGCGGATGAGAGTGTCGACGCAGTCGCGTCCTTGATTGACGGCGTTCTTAATGAGAGCGAGGCCGCCGAGTTCTCCGATGATGAACAGGTTTTCAAGACTGGTCTCGTACTCCGGGGTCATGTAGGGCATGTCGGCGCTCATGCTGGGAGAGGCCATGACCATGGTGATCGCGCCTACCGGGCAAGCTTCCGCGCACAGGCTGTGCCCGATGCACTTGTAGCCGTTGACGATGGCGGCTTTGCCGCCCACCATGGCCAGCACGTCGCCCTCAGGGCAGACCGTGGTGCAGGTGGCGCAGCCGATGCAGTAGTTGGTGTCAATGTGGGGATGCTGGGATTTGGGGCCTTCGGAGAAGAGTTTGCCTTTTTCCGCGGACTTACGGAACTGCTCTTCCTTTTTCTTGAGACTCTTCAGATAGCCGCGCAGAAAGAACAGCGTTAATGCGGCGGCAATGATGAGGGCAAGCAGCGTGTCCATGGCGACCGTCCTAGAAGAATCCCATCATCAACACCACACCAATGTGAATGAGCGCCAGGATGGCGAACGTGTAACTGAACGGCTTGTGCACCACGTGCCAGAGGTGGAAGACCTGCTCGGTGCGCGAGAGAAAGAGAATGCGTTTAGAAAGCGAAGCTTCTTCGCGCGCGACGGCGATGGCACGCTCCATTTCGCAGTTGCGGGTAGGCAGCATCCCGCCGAGGGTGGTGAGATGCTCGGCGCCGTGGAGGGCCCCGTTACGCAGGCGGGCGATGCGGAAAGGCCTCGCCAAGTCGAGCAGAAGCATGTAGACCAGGGCAAGCGGAATCGGCAGTTTGTCCACCGCTTGCTGGCTGGGCAGGCGGAGGGCGGAGCGCAGGTTAGCGGCTTGCAAAAAGTTCTGCTGCTCCAGTTGCTGGGTCATTTTCTCCTGCAGTTCCTGGAGTTCCTTGCGCGACAGTTCGGCAGCGTTCACGCGGCGGGGAATCTGGCTATAGAGGTAGCGTCCGACGACTCCGCTCAGAGAAACTGCCAGCATGATCCAAAAGGCGACCCCGGCGAACCCATGGAACTTGAACGAGGCGTGCAGGGCGATGACGAAAGGCGCCGACAGGCCGAGCAGTACATGGAAGTCGAGCCAGTGGCGAGCCGACCCTTGCCGTCCAAGCCACGTCCAGTACTTGCGCAGCGGGTAGAGGAAGATAACCAGGAACATGGCAAATCCGAGGATGCCGAGTTTGACTCCAACGCGGCCGCTGGGCCGGAGTAGCACATGTTTCCCCATGAACGGCCGGTCGTTGGGGCTGGCCGTGTAGTAATCGAAGCCATACGCCGCGATGCCGACAATCAGCGCGATGGCAATGGCGTATCCGGCAAACAGGCGTAACCTGTGGCCGGCGTCAGGATTCTTTGCGGCGACCACTGCCGCGGACGGCAGTGGGGCGGATGCTGTGGCTGTGCTCATTTTTGTGCGACGTGCTCCTCGGTAGCGACCGAAAATTGTTTATAAGCGGTAAAACGATGTGTGTTGCGCCAGTGCTGTTTGGGCGTCTCAACCTCAACTACAGCTTCTGTGGGGAACCAGTACACCGGATCGTCCCGGTGAAGATCGTCCTGGTGAAACGTCACGGGCGCGTATGTTACCTGTGACTGCAGGGACTTCATGCCGATGTCCTCCAGAGTAGAGGCAATACCAGCCTCTATGCGCAGCAGGTTGCCGGTCTCAGGATCCACCCAGGCGGTGCCGGACAACTCCAGCGGGTATTCGCGTTCGCGAAGAGCCAGCGCCGCGACGGAACGCGTGTTACGGATGTGCTGGAAACGGATCTTGCGGGCGTTTTGCCCGTTGAGCATTTCGGCGCCGGCGTCGCTGAACTCGAAGCTGTTCACGTAGTAAGGGTGGAAGACCAGAAAGAGCGTGGCGAAGCCGTTACTGAGCAGCATCGAGATGTCTTTCTTACGGTCGGCGGTTGCCTGTTTCACGGGCAGGCGAGATTCTGCCAGGCTCAATTCTCCGCCGACGTTGGTGAAGAGGACCAGGTAGTCGTAGGTCGACTGCTCCTGTAGTTCAATTTTCCCATTGGGCTTGAATTTCTCTTGGGTGACCTGCTCGGTGCACTTGACGTCGGAGAAAAGATCGAGGAAACGAGAGACGCGCTGAGTGACGCGGTCGAGGACTTTGTCGAGCGGTTCCTGAGTTGGTGCAGCGCCGGCGAGCGCGCCAGTTAGCAGGAGCGAAACCAGCAGGCCGGATCGCAGGCAGTTGCAGAAATATGTCTTCATTATCATTGCCCCATGTGTCCGTGCCGGTTATCGAAGCGGTAGCCGAAGGTGAAAAGCCACTGATCGTAGTTCATCTGGCCGCCGCGGTTGATGGTGCCGCCGAATTGCATGAAGTAGTGTTCGCCCAGCGCAGTCTCGAGCATCCCGTTGAGAAAGCGGGAGCGGTTGGCGCTGGTCAAGGTGGACGCGAAGTTCTGCTGCCCGGCGAGCACCTGCAACTGGAAGGTCTCGCCCAGATTCCTGGTGAGGCTGAATGCTTTGTAGTTGCCGCTGCCGAAAGCGCTGTTGAAGCGCGAGTAGCGGAGGTCGGCGTGGGCGCCGATCCAGGGCACGTGGCCGAAGGTGATGCCGTACATCTGGTTCAGGGAGTTTTTCTTGTCACCGCTGCGGTTGCTCGAGCCCAGGTCGGCGCTCAGCCAGATCTGCTTGTGGACTTCGACCCGAGTGCCGGCGCTGAAGCCCTGGAAGAGATACTTGTCGAGCAAGCCGGTCCCGATCAGGGTCGGATCGAAGGTGGGCAGATCGCGGAAGTAGGTGTGGTTCAAGCTGAACTCGATGCGTGGGTGCGGTTGAAAGCGCACCGTCGTAAAGCTGCGGCCTGCACCCCAGCCGGGTCCCGGCTTCCAGACGTTCGTGTTCGTTGTCGGATCGAGGTACCAGTACCCCTGCGGGCTGTCGATTTGCGTAGCCTGGTAAATGGAGAACACACGCTTGTAGAAAATACCGTTTTCGGTGAAGAGAAACGGCCGGTCCGGACTCCACTTGAGCATGTTCATGCCGCCGCCGGTGGTGGAGGTGTAGTGCAGATCGTCGTAGCTGCCGCCTTCGAAATTGACGAAGGCGCCTCCAATCTCGCGTTGAGGATTGTAGTTGTAGGAGGTCGGGTCGGGAGTGGAACCGAGGAACACGCCGGTGGTTACGCCGGTCGTGAGTTTCCGTCCGAAGTAGCCGCCGTCGATGGTGTCGAGACTGGTGGCCCAGGGCAGATACATGCGCCCGAAACCCGCGACCCAAGAGGAACGTGGATTGTCGTAACTGGTATAGAGGTGGTAGGTCCGGTTGATAAGGTCTTGCAAAGTCTGGGGACCGGCCGCAGTGTGGTCGAGGCGACCGCGCCAGTATCCGCTGACGTTCCAGTAGGTGCCGTTGATGCGGGTGATATCGGCGCGCACGACCATGCCGAGATTGCTGCTCTGCATGCCGGAGCCGCCATGATCGACGACGCCCATGTAGTCGAATCCGATGCGGCCGCGCGCCCGGTTGACGGACGGCAGCGGCGGCTTGGGCACTTCGCTACGCGCCTCGTCGTCGAGTGTGTCGTTTTCCGTGAAGCTGACCGCCGCTGGATATTTGCGCGTGGCGCTGAGCGCGTTCTTCGCCACCAAGGCCTGCTGATCGGCGGAAGAGAGATAAGCAAGGTCGCCGATTTTCACCGGGCGTTTGGGAGTGTGTATCTCGGTAACAGCGGAGGTTTCCGCAACCGATAAGACTTCCAGTTCGGCGACATCACCGGCGGCGCTGGAATCTGCGCCCGCGGCAGCCACTCCACCCGCATTCGGCAGATCACGGACGACCAATTTCATACCCTCGGCAAGGCCGGCAGCCCGCCCGCCATCCAGGTAGGCGGCATCCTGCGCTACGTACTTGACGCGGAAGGCGGTGCGAAAGTCGGGGTTGTCGCTGGTGCCAGCAGCCGGCTGCAATCCAAGAACCTGCGCAGAACCCCCTGCGGCCTCCTGCACCCCGCCCACGACTGCGGTTTGCGTTGCGTCCGCGGCAGCACTCTGCCCGGAGGACGAGGGGAGGAAGGTGCGCGCGTCCTCGCGGACAGAAGCTGCCGCTTCCGGTGATGCGTCTGTGCTGAGCTTGGGCTCCTGGGGGAGCGGCGGTTGAGCCGATCCTTGCCGCACATTCGCCGTCGCCGAACTCTGACTGTCTTTGATGTCGAGTCCACTGGGTGAGGTGGTTCCCGCGACCGGCGGGACATTTTCCTTAGTAGGAGAAGCAGCGGTGGCAGGCGCGGGAGACTGGGAATCCGCGGCCGGAGGCGGAAATTGAATCGGCGGTCCTGACGGAGGCGGAGTCAGCAAAATCGAATCGTGGTTCGACGAACTGCCAGGCTGACCGCCGTTAAAATCTGGCGTGCGTCCCCGCGAACCGAGCAGCGGCCTGCTGGCCGCGGCTGCGGGTGGGGTGCGGCGTGATGACGCGCTGAGAGGCGCTTGTACTACGAGGATGATCTTCATGCCGTCGGTCGAGGTGCCGGCGATCGAGATCGTGTACGGGTGCTCTTGATCCAGATCCACCACGAGACGAGTCTCGGGGGGAGCAGGCTGGTTCAGGCCGTAGCGGATGGAACGCACACCGAATTGACGAACCGCAATTCGTTTCTGTTGCGCATCGGCAACGGTCCCGGGAAGTTTGAGAATCAGACGATCTGGACGCTGCGCGGTCTCAACCGCGGGAGTAACCGTGGAACTCAAAGTGATTTCGACGCGGACCTCACCGCCCGCAGGGAAGACTTCCACCTTGCGTATTTCGACGGGGCCGCCGTCCGCCAGGGACGGCAGCGCTGCCAACAGGACCAGGAACGGTCCCAGATGAATCAACCGCTTCATTCTCCCTCTTCATATCCAAAATTTCTCGAAACGCTTTCTTGCTTTCCCTATCCCATAGAGCACGTCATTTGCCCTTTACCCGCCGGTAGTACCACTCTTGTGGCACTGATAGCAATTCACGCTGTTGTACACATAGCCGGACACGCCCTGGTGATTCTGGTCGGTCTGCGGCTTCAGGTGGCAGTTGGTGCAGGTGAAAACCGAATAATCGTTCGGGTTGGTGTGGCACGTACTGCAAATACCATTGGCGCCGCCGTGGGTGGTGGGGAACCAGGTGTGATTGAAGGTCGCGTCGGTCCAGACCTTGGTGTCATGGCAAGTCGCGCAGGTCGTCGGGAACCCGGCTGCAACGTGGTTCGGGTTGTTGGTGCCCTGGTAATCGGCCTTGTGACAGCCGTAGCAGTCGGTCGGCAGGGTCGTCCAGTTATTGTTGACGTGGCAGTCGGTGCACTGGCGCGGAGGCACGGTGTGCGAACCGGTCAGCGGGACAGCCGTCTTGCTGTGGTCAAAGGTTGAGTCGGTCCAGACGATGGTGTCATGGCAAACCTCGCACGTGGTGGGGAACCCAACCTGGGCGTGCGGTGGGTCGTTCGTCTTGTTGTAGTCGGCCAGGTGGCAGGTGACGCAAGCCGTCTGATTCAACTTGTAGTTGCTGTTGACGTGACAATCGCTGCAGGCGCGCGGCGGCACGGTGTGCGAACCGGTCAGGGCCCACCCGGTCTGTGAATGGTCAAACTTGCCGTCCATCCAGTTGATGGTGTCGTGACAGGTTTCGCAGGCTGTGGGGAAACTGGCCTGTATGTGGTCGACGGGCGTCTTGGCGTTGTTGTAGTCGGTCTGGTGGCAACTGACGCAGGAAGTATTAGTGATGTTGTAGTTGTTGTTGACGTGGCAGTCGCTGCAGGCGCGAGGCGGCACCGTATGCGAGCCGGTAAGCGGGAAGCCGGATTTCGAGTGATCGAATGTCGCGGGATCCCAGGCGGTCGTGCTGTGGCAGACGTCGCAGGTCTGGGGGAAGCCCTGCTGCGCATGATTCGGATTATTCGTGTTCTGGTAATCCTTCAGGTGACACGACACACACGACGTCTGCGTCAAGTTGTAGTTGTTGTTGACGTGGCAGTCGGCGCAGGCGCGAGGCGGCACCGTATGCGAGCCGGTAAGCGGGAAGCCGGATTTCGAGTGATCAAAACTCGCAGGCTGCCAGGTGGACGTGTTGTGACAGACCTCGCAAGTCTGGGGGAACCCACCCTGCACATGATTCGGGTTGCCCGCGTTTGTGAAGTCCTTCTGGTGGCACGAGACACACGTCGTCTGCGTCAGGTTGAAGTTGTTGCCGGCGTGGCAGCCCGCGTCGGTGCAAGTGCGCGGCGGCACGGTATGCGCCCCCGTGAGCGGAAATCCCGACTTTGAGTGATCGAACTGCGCCGGCGACCAGGCCACCGTCGTGTGACACGATTGGCAAGTCTGGGCGAATCCCATCTGCGCGTGATTCGGGTTGCTGGCGCTGGTGAAGTCCTTCAGATGGCAGGAGACGCATGCGGTCTGGGTCAGGTTGTAGTTATTGTTGACGTGACAGTCGGTGCAGGCCCGCGGGGGTACGGCGTGGCCCCCCGTCAGGGGGAAGTTGGTGAGAGAGTGATCGAACTTGCCACCGAGCCAGGTATCGGTTGAATGGCACGACTCGCAGGTCGTCGCGAATCCAGACTGGGCGTGGTTAGGGCTCTGAGCACCCTGGTAGTCCTTCTGGTGGCAGCTGAAACAGGCAGTGGACATGGTGCTGTACTGGCTCAGCGCTCCGCTCTTGTGACAGTCGTCGCAGGAAGCGGCGGCGTGCGCGCCCGTGAGCGGGAACCGGTTCATATGCTGATTGATCTGGGTGACGGAGACCTTCCACCCGCGGACGCTATGGCAGTTCTCGCAGGCGGCGCCCATGCGGCCCTTGTGTAGGTCAGCATGGCAATTGGCGCACTTGTTGCCGACATTGCTGAACACCATTTTGGTATGGCAGCCGGTGCAGGTAACACCGTCGTGCATGCCGCGCAGGGGAAAGCGCGTCTGGTTGTGATCGAACTCGGGAACGGCACGGATCGGCTTCCAGCCGTAGACCGTGTGGCAGTCCTGGCAGGGACGATCCAGATTGCCGTGGGGGCTGCGTGTGTTCGGTGCCACTTGTCCGCGGGCAGCAGGGATGAGTGGCGGCAACAGAAGCCACCAGATCATCCATCTTGCAATCAGACTTGGAGAGACCACGCTCCAGCCCCACACTGTTAAGAATTTAGTTCCCGCAAATCTATGATGGAGGGCAATTGTCGGCTAATAGAGCAATCGAATTTCCAAGAAGAGTAGCTGTAACACTCATAAGTTCCCAAGTTACGGCAGTGAGTGTTCAAGGGTACAATCCGCATCTCGTTCAAAAACACGCCTTAAGTGCTCTGATGCGTTCCGGGCATAAAACGTAAGTTCTTCCAGAAAAGGCGAAAAAAATACGGTTCAGAAAATTGGACGTTTGCATACGAAATCGACAGGTTTCTTGACACAAGCGCTGATATCTTGACAAACGGGCCCGGGAAGAGCGCGAACGGACCCCCCTGCCAGAGCGGGAACCGGCCGCGGGAGCGGCAGTCCGAAGACCGCCACCAGCGCCGGGTTTAGGACTTTGGCTGAAACTTGGGATTGGTACCGTGGCAGTCTCTGCAGTCCTTGGGCGTGGGTTTGTAGAACAGCACCTGTTTACCTTCCACCTCGCGCAAGAGTTTGTGGCAGTCGGCACAGCGGACGTTTTTGTGCGCTCCCGCCAGCGCAAACGCCGTGCGCTTGTCGTGATCAAAAAGCGAGGGCTTCCACTTGGCAGTATTGTGACAGTCGGCGCAGGGGGTATCGCCCCCGGCTTTGGCGAATTGGCGGCCGTGAATGTCGGAATGGCATTCCTCGCACTTCGTCGGGGCCTGGGTGAAGTCCACGTTGGTGAGCTTCATTTCCAGATTCGGCGGCCGGTGGCAGTCGATGCAAGCTACGGCGCGATGCGCGCCGAGCAGAGCAAACCGGGTCCGGTCGTGATCGAAGCGCGTGATATCTTGCCAGTTCTTGGTGGAATGGCAGGCTTCGCAGCCGGCGGGTGTGCCGTCGGCGCGGGGCGCCCTCATGCGCTCGGCAAACTGGCCGCGGTGCGGGTCCTGATGACAAGTGGTGCAGGAAAGTTCCCGGAAGTGATATACGGTGCTGGTCTTGTAGCCGGCCGGTCCGGCAGTGGGCTCAGTTTGCACGGCCACGGAAGCCGGGAGCAACGAGGCACTGGCAAAGGCTGAAGCCGGCTTATGGCAATCGCTGCACAGGACCGCCAGATGGCTGCCGGCGAGTTGGAAACGGGTTTGTTTGTGCTTGGCGAGCGCAAACGTCGACGGCTTGAATCCCTCAAGTGTATGGCACTTCTCGCACTGATTTAGCCAGGGCGAAGCGGCGAACTGCGTCTGGTGCTCGTCGTGGTGGCAGTCCATGCAACGGGAGAACTTAACTTTATAAAGCGTGTCCCTTCCCTTCGCGACGTGGCACTGGGCGCACTCGAGCTTCGCGTGCTTGCCTTCAAGCGGGTATGCGGTGGAGGCATGCGCCTTCATATCAAACTTAGAAGGTTTCCAACCGTTGACGTCGTGGCAAGAAGCGCACTCGCCGCCATCGGAACGCTTTGCGAACTGGCCGTTGTGTGCGTCCTTATGGCAATCCATGCATTTCGCGAACGGCAGTTCCTTCTTAAAATCGCCGTTGGCGTGGCAGGCGATGCATTCCACTGCTTGGTGCTTGCCGAGCAGCGGGTACTTGGTCTTGGAGTGATCAAAATTCCCGGCGAGACCGGAGGAGACGATTCGTTTCCAGCCGCCGGTAGTATGGCAGGACTGGCAGGACTGCCGAGCAAAGCTGCCTTTGTGCGGGTCGCTGTGGCAGTCGTCACATTTGCCGAAGGGCAGGCCCATGTAGCGGGGCTGGTTGTCGGGGCCGGGCGTGTGGCATTTTTCGCATTTGACGGGCGCGTGCTGGCCGGTCAGCGGATAACGCGTCTTCGAGTGATCGAACGTCCCCGAAACGTTTTTCCAGGCGTTGAAGTTGTGGCACTGTGCGCAATTGGGGCCGAGCCGCCCGGCGTGAGGATCCTTGTGACAGGTGGCGCAGGCTTCGGAAACGCCGAGGAAGGTGCGCTTGAGATCCTTGACCTTGATCAAGGCGCGCTCGCTGGCGGGAATGTGGTCAGGAGCGTGGCATTTCCCGCATTCGAGCCCGGCGTGCTTTCCTTCCAGGAGGTAGCCTGTCTGCTTATGGTCGAATTTCTTTGTGTCCCACTTGACGATGGGGAAATCCAGGCCGTTGTGATCGGAGTGGCACTTGGCGCATTCCTGGCTCGAACCGGGCCGGATGCCATACGAGGAATGCGCGCCGCGGTGAGCCGCGAGGCGGGAGGCAATCTCGGCATGGCAGTCGAGGCACCTGAAGGCGGGCTCACCTCCTCCCAGTTTGTGACAAGTGGTGCAGTGCGTCGCCCCGTCGAGCTCTTGATGGGCACGGGAGAGGGGCCCGGGCGAGATCTGGGCGACGGCTGTGGCCGACAGAACGGCGACAGCCAGAATCAAGACGAGTTTCTGCCGAGACATGGGAGTGAAGTGCGAAGCACGTGCGTTGCCGTTTGTTAGGCCCGGGGTATTTTTCGGCGCGATCAGGCAATCCATAGGGCCTGTTGCGCTCACGATGTTGGCCCGCGCAGAAAGTCGAAACTGCCACTGTCGGTTGTCGAAGGGGCAGCCAACCAGGTGGGGAATCGTCCATGGTCGTCGCGCAGCGTTGCGCCCGATAGTGCCGGCCTGCCGTCCTCGTTGACTCCGTGTCCTCGCATCCCTAACATTGCATCCTGAGTCGTGCTCCGCTCATGATAAGCGAGACCATCTCGCACTATCGAATTTTAGAGAAGCTGGGGGGCGGCGGCATGGGTGTCGTCTATAAGGCTGAGGACACCGACCTTGGCCGCTTTGTGGCGCTGAAATTCCTGCCCGACGATGTGGCGCAGGACCCGCAGGCATTGGAACGTTTTCGACGTGAAGCCCGCGCTGCCTCCGCGTTGAACCATCCAAACATCTGCACGATTTACGAAATCGGCAAGCACGACGGGCGTTCGTTTATTGCCATGGAGTTTCTGGACGGCGCGACGCTGAAGCACGCGATTGGCAATCGGCCGATGGAACTGGAGCGCGTCCTGGACCTGGGTATGGAGGTTGCGGATGCGCTCGACGCCGCTCACGCCCAGGGCATCGTGCATCGTGACATCAAACCGGCCAACATTTTCGTCACCAAACGAGGACATGCCAAGATCCTCGACTTCGGCTTGGCCAAAGTGACTCCACAGAAGCCCCAAGCGGCCGGGGGCGAAGCCACTGCGACGGTTGTGGCCGAGGAGCATCTGACCAACCCGGGCAGCACGTTGGGAACCGTCGCTTATATGTCTCCCGAGCAGGTTTTGGGCAAGGAACTGGATGCCCGCACCGACCTGTTCTCTTTCGGCGCGGTGCTGTACGAGATGTGTACCGGAATGCTGCCCTTCCGGGGCGACAGTTCGGGCGTCATTTTCGACTCGATTCTGCATAAAGTTCCGGTGGCCCCTGTGCGACTGAACTCTGACCTTCCGCTCAAGCTTGAAGACGTGATCAGCAAGGCACTGGAGAAGGATCGCGAAATTCGCTACCAGTCCGCCGCCGAGTTAAGGGCGGACCTGAAGCGAGTGAAGCGGGATAGTGAGTCGCAGCGGCTTCAGGTCACGGCTTCGGAAACAACGGGATGGTCAAGAGTAGGCCGATTCCGCAAGGCGTTGATCTTGGCAGGGGCCGCAGTGCTGGCCGGAGTTCTGGTCGCGGCTGCGGTGCGTTCTTACAACTCGCTTGCTCACCCCTCGCCAGCGGGCAAAATGGCTGCAAAGCCATCGGTGGAAACGATTGCTGTGCTTCCCTTCCATGACATTTCGGCGGCGACGAGCGACAGTTGGGCCATCGGGATCACCGACGCCATCATAAGCCGTTTAGCCTCATTGCAGAACCTTGCCGTGAGGCCGACAACCTCCGTTTTGAAGTATGCGAAGGAAACGCCAGAGCCCATGGAAGCGGCCAAGGCATTGGGCGTGGAAAGCGTGCTGGAAGGGACCTACCAGCGTTCCTCGGATGTAATCCGGGTGACGGTTCAACTGATCGACGGACGCGCTGGAACCACCAAGTGGTCGCAACGTTACGATCTGCACAGCGCCGACATTCTGAGCTTTGAGGATCAGATTGCAAGCAAGGTGGTGGAAGGGCTGCAGATCGAAATCTCTCCCACGGAGCAGAAGTCGATCGAACAGCCCGTGACCACCAGCGTGGATGCCTACAACGACTACTTGCAGGCGCGTTTTTATCAGAATGAGTATCTCGTGTATTCAGGGCTCGACAGTATGGAAAAAGCCGAGCGTCTGCTTTTGCATGCGATTTCGCTCGATAAGAATTTCGCAGACGCCTACGCACTGCTGGCGGAGCTCTATGCCTTTCAGGGCGCAAACTTCGTTAAGGATGCCGAAACGAACCTAAAGCGCGCCGAGGTCACAGCCCAGAACGCATTGAGGATCAATCCACAGTCGACGGAGGGATTGATTGCGCTGGGGGGCATTTACGGTGAGGAAGGCCGGGGGCAAGAAGCCATCCGTACTCTCAGGCGGGCAGTTACACTCGCGCCGAACAGTGAGACCGCATGGCAAATGCTGGGGTATTCGTACTACTACGCTGGCCTCAATGAACTCGCCGAGCCAGCCTACCGCCGGGTTATCGAATTGAATCCCGCGCCTCCTCAGCCTCACTGGATGCGCGCCCGCATGCTTCTATACATGGGTAAAGGGCATGAAGCGGAAGAAGAAATGCGACAGGTGGTTGCGAAGAATCCGGATCAATTCAAGGCCTTAGCCTACCTCGGCGGGGTTCTCTATTACCAAGGAAAACTCGACGAAGCCAAGACGAATCTAGACCGGGCCGTTCTGCTCGCTCGCGACTCCGGCGACGACACGCCCCGGCTGATGGCGGCATTCCTCTACGCATCGCGCAACCAACGGGAAAAGATCGACGGCAGGTTATTCCAATACCGTCCCGAACAGGTGATCGATGGCGATGATGCTTACTGGCTCGGGGGAATCTATGCCCTGCTTGGCGACAGACGGCGTGCCGTCGATTGGCTCCAACGAGCGGTTGCGCTCGGAGATGTGAACTACCCCTGGTTCGAACGAGACAAGAACTACGACAGTCTGCGGGCTGACGCCGAGTACCAGACGATCATGGCCGGGGTTCGCCAACGCTGGGAGGCATACAAGAAGGAGTTCGATGTGGCTCGATGATCGGGTAAACCTTCGAACTCGCGAAGATCGGCGAGAATTGCGGCGTACGCTCAAGAACTCAAAGGTTCCGCGGTTGACGGCCATCTCATGTTCCCGTGACTGCAATCACAGCGGAGGCGCTTGCGCTGGCCTATCGTAAAAGAGGTCAGGTGACCCTATGGCGGGTTCGTCTGTCATCGATTCTTCCAGTATCGGTTCCTCTCTCATCGCAGATGGTTTGCGCCAGCTAGCTCCGGAACAGTTGCGCGCCGCCCTGGCTGATTTCCTACCCAAAGGAGCCACGGCTGCTGAGCAGAGCCGTGCCATTGAAGCTGGGCTGCGAAGTCCGGCGGGCGAAGCCATGCGGGACGCGATGGCGAGATGGATCGTCGACGAGATCGTCCCAGTGAAGAGGTTAGTTCCCAAGGCTTACCTGGCGTGGCGTCCACCGGTTCGGGATGCCATGATGTTCGTGGTGACGCGGCTTTCGCCCGCGCGCCTCGCCCCCAAACTGCTGGAACAACTTGAGCTACCGTTGAATACTTCCGCGGAACAGCGCTTGCTGCGGCTGATCGCAAAAGTCCCCGGCCTGCAGAAATTGGGACAGGTCATTGCCCGCAACCAACACCTCCGTCCCGCTCTGCGCAATGCGCTGGCCAGGCTGGAAAATGGAATTCGCGATGTCCGACCGGAGGACGTCGTAGCGATTATTCGGCAAGAGCTGGGGTCACGGGTCGAGAAATACTCCGTAGACATCGCGCCGGTCATCCTCTCAGAGGCTAGTGTGAGTGCGGTCGTGCGCTTCACTTGGCTGGACCCGGACAGCGGACAGCGGGAACGAGGCGTTTTCAAGGTTCTGAAGCCGCATATCCCAGAGTACTTTGCGGAGGACATGGAGTATTTGCAGGGGCTGGCTCAATACTTCGCAGACCGGCACCACAATTACGGATTTCCGGCACACCTGCTGCCTGACACCTTCAGAAAAGTGCGGCGCCTGCTGCGGCACGAGGTCAACTTTGTTCGCGAGCAGAAGACGTTACTGGAAGCCTGGAACTTGTACCGGTCGATGAAAGGCGTTCGCGTGCCGCGGCTGATTCGGCCACTGTGCAGTTCCAGAATTACGGCGCTCACCGAGGAGCGCGGAATCAAGGTGACGAATGCGGCGGCTCGCCTGCCGGCCGCGCGCCGCCGGAAGGTCGCCGAGCAACTCATCGAAGCGCTGGTTGCGGTTCCTCTTTTGGCGGCTCAGGAGGATGCGATTTTTCACGGCGATCCCCATGCCGGCAATCTGCTCTACAACAACCGCACCGGTGAACTGACGATCATCGACTGGGCGCTGCGCGAGCGCTTAAGCCGCGATCAGCGCCGGCATCTCGCGCTCTTGTTTCTGATGGTAACTTTGCGCGACCCGGTGGGCACCGGCAACGAAGTTTTGGCACTGAGCCAGCAACACATCCGAAGCGCTTCGCCGCGAGGGCGGATGGTTGGCCAGTTCGTTACCCAGTTTCTCCGCAAACTGCCGGTCGCGCCCAGCGGGGTGGATGCTATGGTGCTCCTGGAACGCCTTGCTATGAAGGGCGTCAAGTTCCCCGGGCCGCTGATCATGTTGTCGAAGGTGATGTTCACGCTGGATGGGATTCTGGGCGACATCGGTGGATCGAACAAGGGTACGGGGTTCGGCTTCACCATTGCGCGTCACGTTGCCCAGCATTGGATCAGGAATCGCAAAGAGTTCCGTTCACCGCTGATGACCAGGGACTGGATCACGCTGCAATGCAGCGCCTTGCTTTACTCGCCCCGTTTGTGGCTGGAGGGGGAGCAGGCACTGCTGGACCGCTTGCTGCCCGTCACTGCGAAGGCCCCGCTGCGTCAACGCGAGGCCTGAGGGGCGACCGAGGCGGCATCGTTCCCCGCGTTGTCGTTTCTTTCGTTCCAAGCCTTGTCGTTCCAAGCTGTCTCTGCGGCTGGAGGAATGAAGCTCATCGCCCGTTCGGCGAGCGCGGTAATGGTTAGGCTGGGGTTGACCCCGAGGTTGGCCGCTACCACGGAACCGTCACAGATGTACATATTCTTGTAGTTGAAGACACGGTGGTGAGAGTCAACCACGCCGTGACTGGAAGAATCGGCGATCACGCAACCTCCGATGCAGTGCGCCGTACCTGGAACGTTGAAAAGGATCTCCGGCAACATGCTCATGGGAAAACCGCCGGTGAGTTTGGCCAGGGTCTTGGCAAACTCGTTGGCTCTTGGAATGTAGGTAGGCACTCTTTCGCCCCGGCTGACCAAGAACTTTCTGAACGGCCAGAACCAGGGGCGTTGCCAGCGCATCTCAATCTCTCCCTCCAGCGTCTGCATGCAAAGGAGAATCACAAACTCACGAGCCCATCCTAACGGTTGCAGGACGCGCACGGTCTTAAACGGATGGCGGAGCAGAGAGGCCGTAACGTTCTTCAGCCAGAGGGCAATCCGTCGCGGACCAGGGTGGCCATCGGTCAGGATGGTGGTCAGAAATCCTATAGCATCGGAGCCGCTTGGATAGCGGACTGCTTCAATGTGGGTATGCTCGTCAATATAGATGCCGGAGCCGATCGCTATACCCTGCGACACATCCTGGGAGTAGCCCGGGGTCCGCGCCCCGATGAGCGATTCGGAATTGGTGCGCACGTGTTGGCCTACCTGGCTGCTGATGGCCGGCAATGACCTCTTTTCTTTGAGATGAAAAAGAAGTTCCATCGTGCCCAGCGAGGAGCCGGAGAAGACCACTCCGCGACAGGTGAACCGCCGAGGCTGGCGCCGAATCCAGGCGGTAGACTTGACGGTGCAAATTTCATAGCCGTTGCTGCCGTCGCTGATGCCATCCAGCGGTTTGACGTTCACCACCCTGGTTTCGGGAAAGACCTGGGCCCCGTGCTTCTCCGCCAGGTACAGGTAGCCAAGGTCGAGGGTATTTTTCGCGCCATACCGGCAGCCCATCATGCAGCCACCGCAACCGACGCAGGTGGTTCGCGGCGGACCTTCTCCGCCGAAGAATGGATCAGGGAAGGTCTTGCCACCGGGCTCTCCCTCCGCGGGTTGGAAGATGCTCACCTTCGTACAGTAGAAAGTAGGCCCGGAGCCCGAGGTTTCGGCGGCCTTCTTCAGGAGAAGGTCGGCGGGGCCGAGAATTCTGTTTTCCGTAACACCCAGCATCCGGGAAGCGGTTTCGTAGTGCGGGGGCATTTCTGCTGTCCAGTCGGACAATCCCGTCCAGGAGCCGGCTCCCCACACTCTGTCGGGAGGCGGAAGCAAGGTGCAAGCGTAGGTGATGGATCCGCCGCCGACCGCGCTGCCGTGGAAGATCGTTGCGTGCTTGAAGAACTGGATGTTGAAGAAGCCGCGCAAGCCGATTTTGGGACGCCAAATCCAGCGATGGATGGACCAACTGCTGCGTGGCAGGTTGTCCGGAGTCCAACGCCGGCCCATTTCCATGACGGCGACACGATAGCCCTTCTCCACCAGCCGATGGGCGGAAACGCTGCCCCCGAAGCCAGAACCGATGACGATGAAGTCAAAGTCGAAATGGTTGTTGCAGTCCATACAAGTTCCTAGACGCACGCCACCTCTACCAGGCGTACCGGGAAGCGCTGTCGAAGAAGTGGGCCTGGATACTCAAGCGAATCGGCGAATCGGGCGGCGGAGTTGAGACCACGGTGCGCACGAGGTTGTCGGCATGTTGCCACCAGCCGTGGAAGACTTGACCTCCCGGATCATGATTTCCGGTATTGCGCCCGTCTGTATAACGAACCCGCAGTTCGTTCCAGCCATTGCGGTCCAATGACGTGGCGCCCGGGATCACGATCACCGACCGTGTGTCGAGGCGAAGTCCTGAACGGAGTGCTTTCAGCGCGCTCTCTTTCCCGCTCCAAAGCAGGGCCAGGAGCCGATCACGGTCCGCAGCAGACGCACGCGCAACCAGCGCCTGCTCTTCGGTGGTGAAATAGTCGGCGACAAAAGCATCGCTGCGCGGTTCGATCGTTTCCAGATCACAGCCCAGGTTCGCGTGGGACATCGCCACGGCACAAGCCGCGATCCGGCAGCGGTGGCTGAGTGAGATCGTGATCGCCGCCGGTTCACTGTCGAGAAAGACTTCGGGTGCGCCGGACGGCGCCGCGCATATCTCTATT
The DNA here is from genome assembly GCA_020073215.1 of Terriglobia bacterium. Lineage (GTDB taxonomy): Bacteria > Acidobacteriota > Terriglobia > Terriglobales > Acidobacteriaceae > Acidiflorens. The sequence continues at coordinate 61,344 of JAIQFO010000005.1, forward strand.
TTCTTTAAGACGTAGGGGTGAGCAGGCACATCCAGGCAAACGGAAAGAGCGCGCTTGGCGGTCCAGCGCCCCAACTGCCAGTCGGCGCGGCGCTTGGCAAAGCGCATGCTGTTCAGACGGCCAGCTTCGTTCGCGCTCAGCCAATCATTCTCCGGGGGTACGTCTGCTCCGGTTTGTTCCAGCCAATACACGTTCATCAAACCCACCTTCGGCGAAATCAGGCCGCCACCGTTATCGTGGAGTTCGATATGTTGGTCACTGACTTTGCGGAGTCCGATTTCTCCTCTCTCGCAATGCCGCGTTCGACCGCCTGGATGAGATAAGGACGCAGGTGGGCGGGCGGAATAATGTAATTGAGAGCACCTACGTCCAGAGCCCGCTGCACGCTGTGGACGCGGTCAAACTCAGAGGCCATCTCGCCCAGTTTCTCAGAGTGCACGACTTTGAAGACTTCGTCCCACTGGGTACGCAAGCGGCCTTTCTCTGCGCCCTCAGCTTGGGCGATCGCCTGGTTCAGCGCTTGCAGGCGGGCATCCTTGCGGGCCCTGGCTTCCACCTCACTGGCGAACACGACGCCTGCCGCTGGAGCGCCGCCGATCACCGAGGCATACGTTCCCTCCAAGGCGGCCACTTCGACACTTTCATTCAGACCCCGCGAAAAAACTACGTAGGCGCCTCCGTGATAGCGCGAGATCACGCAAAAGACGACGGGACCTTTGAAGTTGATTACCGCCCTCCCGATTTCGGCGCCGTACTCAAGTTGCAGTCTGCGCATCGATTCCGGCGAGCCATCGAACCCCGACAGGTTGGCCAGGACCACCACGGGTCGATTATTGCTCGCCGCGTTGATGGCGCGCGCCACTTTCTTGGAGGATAGCGGGAAGAGCGTGCCGGAAGTCCATTGATCCGGCCCGTCGGCGGGGACAAATCCCAACCGTTGCACTGCCCGCGACTCGATACCGATCAGACAAACGGGATAGCCGCCAAGATGCGCATCCCACACGACCGCACTCTCCGCTGCGCGCATGCCGGCCCAGCGCTCGAGCGGAGCGTGGTCCTGGTCAATGGCCGCCATCATCACTTTGCGGATATCAAAGGATTTCTTGCGCCCAGGGTTGGTCTCGTCCGATAAGATATCGCCGACCAGTTCGAATCCGTCGTTTCCGTTCCTGCCATGAGGATAGACTCGCACATCGCGATCCAGGGCATCGGCAGTCGTGGCCCGCCGGGGAAAACGTTCGCCCGCAGCCACGTAGGTGTGGTCATAGTGGCGCAACAGTATGTGGCAGGCTTCATCGATGTCGCGTGCCCAGTACTGCGCCTGGCCGTTGAGACCCATGATGCGGTCGTAGCCGCCGATGCCTTGATTGTCCTCAGCCGACACGCTGCCGGAATAGTCCAGCGCGCGCTTGCCGGTGAGCACCATCGCCGCTTTCGGCGTCATGATCAGAATGCCCCGAGTGTGCATGAGCATGGTGGCCTCGGCATTCCAGTAGGGCTGCGCGCCAACATTGATTCCGTTCACCACTAGGTTCACTTCACCGCCCGCTTGCGTGAACTCCACCAAGCCCCGGAGCACGCGGGCAATCCAATCCATGTTTTCCACTCCGCTGTCCATCGAGATCTTGGCGCCGGCCGAGATGGGAAACCATTCCAGGGGAACGCCCTTCGCCTGCGCGAGATCCAAAGCCGCGAGGACGCGCCGGCATTCCGGTTCGGCGATGGCGCCCAGATCCTTGCTGGGATCGCCCAGGACGAGAACCCGGGTCATGCCCTCGGGATACTGAGCTGTAAAGTTGCGGATGACGCCGACGATGATGTTGGCTTTGTTCTGGCCATAGGGACGGTCGACCGCGACCAGACGGCCTTCCGAGTCAAGATCATGCTCGACAAAATCGCCAGCGGGAAATTCGGCCCGCGTGTGTTCGGGATCGGGTGTGAGCATTCTGATGATTTCGTACGGGTAGATGAGCCCTCGCTGGCGCATGCGGACGACTTTCTGGTCGTATTCGGTCAGGGGTTTGATGGGTTGTAGTTGGGCTCCGGGCCGGAAAGTGATGAGCATGCCGCTGCCGCCCGGGCTCGAGATACGCACCACCATATCGCGCAACTCGCCGGTCGCAGGATTGGGAATGCGGGCGCGCACTATCACTTGTTCCAACCCCAGGCCTTCGGTAGCGGGCGCAAGTTTACGGACAAGATCCCGCAATTCATCCCGCGTAAGATTGAACGGCGGCCACACGTTAAGCAGTATGCGATTCCAATGGAGGCGTTGATGGGTCGGCCGCCGCGACTGAAACAGCCGGATGCTGGCCATCGCTTCCATTAACATGCGCTCCAGATGCGGCAGTTGCACGATGCGACCCGCCTCATCTCGGACTGGAGTCACGTCGCGCACCTCCGCGCACGCGAACAACCGCTCGTCCTTCGGGTTATCGCGGGCCATGGCATGGAGTAGGTACACGTCTTCGACCGACGGCAGCCGTTCAATTTTGAAATTGCTAAGCCGCCAAAGATGCAACCGTTCTCCCAACAGGGGATGGATTTTGCGGTAGAGCTTCTCCTCTTCATACGTATTCTCGCTGGTGGGGCGAAAGGTGAAATGCAAGCCGACTATACCTTGGCGCTGACCGGTGCCGGCGGCGGTCACTACGATGCGCCGGATGGAGCGCGGGAAGCCAGCCTGGTTGAGCACCGAGCGCACTTCCTGCTGCGTAGTATCCGGATCGCCCAACTTGCCGGAATGGAATACGTAGAAATCGATGGCGATGTCGTGGTCTGCCGGAACTTCCGCGATCATTGGAAACAGCGTCCGCGCCGCCTCCGCAAGCCGGGAGTAGCCGGCGTGCGTGGTGAACAGGTGTATGCGCTTTCCCTCATGCTCGTACTCCGCCAATGTGCAGCACTGTCCCTCCGCATTCACGGAGCGAAAGTTCGTGAGCTTTCGGATCCGGTAGTACCGCCGGGTCAGCGCCTCCAGCATCAATTTGCGCAGGGCTTGGTCGGCGGTTGCGAACCGGCCGGAGATTAGATTGAACAGCGGCTGCGGACATTCGATCAGTGCGCGGACTCTCTCGTAGCGGTCCGCGGCATCGGGATTCGAAGCCAGATAGGCGAGGTGTTCCTCCATTTGGTCGTACACCTGTTGACGTGCCCGCTCAAATAGCGGTTGGTCGAAGTAGCGATAGCGCACTTCCCGCGCCAGGTCGGTGACTGCGGGAAAGAGCCCATTGGTCATGGAGACCATTCGGTCGAGGAGCGTCCGAAAAGACTCCTCAGCTTGCGGCGACCCTGTCTGGGCGCGCCGCAGGCGTCGTTCGAGGACGCTCAAAACGGGCGCGATCTGCTGCTCCGCGCGTTGATGCGACTTGTAGATCCAAAGCAAGCTCTCTTCCAGTTCAGGGGAGCGTTCCAGCGTCCGCACGCCGTAGTGAGCCAGTGCGCGTTGGAGCGCGCTGACAAAGGCCGGCGGGAGTCCTGCACCGCGCGTCTCCAGCATGCGCAAGTAGGAAAACAGATAGACCTCGGCACTGGGTTCTTCGCCGCTGGCTCGATGGTTTACCTCGGGCTGGCGTTGGAACAAGGAACATATGTCCACAAAAATGTTGAGGATCTCATCTTCGCGCTGTCTTATTTCCTCACTCTCCACGGGGCAATTCTCGCTCCATACGGCGAGCAGATGCGCGGTTTGCTTGGGATCGATGTCAAAGCCCAACGTGAGCTGGCGCAGTTCATCCAGGCTCTGACGGCAGCTGGATTGGATGCCTTCTGCGTTTTCATCCGAGGCGGACGCGCCAAAGACCACTTGCTCCGCAGTTGCAACCGTGTCGTCACCAGCGGATGGGTCGATCTGCAGGAGAGGGGCTCCGGTGTCCACCTGAACGTTGGGTATGGCCATCACCTGCCGGACCTTGCCAGAAAATTGGGCCACGATTTGCGTCTCCATTTTCATGGCCTCGAGCACCGCCAAGCGGTCGCCGGCCGCAACCGTGTCGCCCGGCTTAACAAGAATGGAAACCACCACCGCCGGCGCCGGCGCGTGCACCACGCCCCCGTCATCTCGATCAATCTGGTGCAACACACCGTCCACCTCGATGCGGTAACTGAGTCCCTGGACTACGGAGACGACGCGAAAACGCCGCCGAAAGACGGTGAGCCAACATTCATACGGACCCAATCGGTCAAGCTGGGCATCGATGCGTGCCCCGTTCACCTCGATGCGGTATCGCTGGGGACCGAGGCGATAAATCTTCGGCGAGTAGCAACGGCCTCGATAGCGCAGCGCCGCAGCCAGGCCTACCTCGCTGCGGACCTGCGGCCGACCGCGCAGCGCCGACGCGTAAAACTGCGTCTGCTCCACGGCTAACTGGGCATCGTAGGTCTCGATTGCGGCTTGAACCAGGGCTACGTCGGCGTATCGCCTGGAGAGGTGCTCACCGGTTGCCGCTAAGCCGTCCAGCCATCCAACATGTACATCTCCAAGCTGTACCTCGGAGCGGTTCAGTAATTCCAGCAGAAAGCCTCTGTTACTGGTTCCGCCCTTGATGACGACAACGCTCTCTCGCAGCGCTCGCTGCAGGCGGGAAAGCGCTTCTTTCCGATTCTTGCCGTAGGCGATAATCTTGGCGATCATCGAGTCAAACTCCGAGGGGATGGGATCGCCTTCCGCCACCCCGGTGTCGATGCGCACCCCCGGCCCGGGCAGGATTCTGAGCCGCTCAATCACGCCCGGAGCTGGAGCAAAGCCGTTGTCCGGATCTTCCGCATTCAACCGCACCTCAATGGCATGGCCGGTGGTGCGAGGAGGTTCACCTTCCAGTCGGCCGCCGCGCGCCACGTGGATCTGAAGTTTCACGAGATCGAGCCCGGTCGTGCATTCGGTCACCGGATGTTCGACCTGCAACCGGGTATTCATCTCCATGAACGAGAAGCGGTTGCTTTCCGGTTCGTACAGGAATTCGACCGTGCCGGCATTGTGATAGCCGGTTGCTTGACTCAAGCGCACCGCCGCGTCGCGTAGCATCTGATCCTGCTTCGGAGAAAGCGCCGGCGAAGGCGCTTCTTCGAGGATTTTCTGTTGGCGTCGCTGGATGGTGCAGTCGCGCACGCCGGCGGCCCACGTCGTGCCATAGCGGTCAGCAATAATCTGGACTTCGACGTGGCGCGCGCCTTGCACCAGAGCCTCCAGAAAAACGGTTGGGTCGCCGAAGGCCTTGAAGGCCTCGGCCCGGGCGCTAGTAAAAGCTTGGGGGAGTTGGTCCGCGGAACGCACCAGGCGAATTCCACGGCCACCACCTCCAGCGGTGGCCTTAATAAGGAGCGGATAGCCCAGGCGCACGCCATGGGTCTGGGCGTCAGCGAGGCATTCCACCGGCCCATTGCTCCAGGGCGTTACCGGAATCTGCGCCTGCTCGGCAATTCGTTTCGAGGCGATCTTGTCGCCCACACGCCGCATCACATCGCCGTCCGGGCCGATGAACACGATGCCCAGTTCGCGGCAAAGGTCGGCAAATGCCGCGTGCTCGGCCACAAAGCCCCACCCTGCCCAAACCGCGTCCGCCCGTGCCGTCGCCAGCGCGCGTTCGATGCGGCCATAGTCGACGTAACTGCTCTTGAGCTGTTGGGTGTTTGGATCGAGGACCTGAGGGGGGCCGAGACACACTGCCTCATCCGCTTCGCGCACAAACATGGAACGGCGGTCAGGCTCGGTGAAAAGCGCGATCGTGCGCAATGCTGTGCCCTGTTCTTGATTGAAATCGCGGACCGCGTGGATAAAGCGCATGGCAGCTTCGCCGCGATTCACGATAGCCACACGTTGAAATTCATTTTCCATAAGTCACCTGCTTGACACGTTGTTCATGCGACGACGGTTTCCAGGCACATCGCATCGTGTAGCGCTTTTAGCCGCTCGGCATCGACTGCGCCGGGAACCGCCACGGTGCGGTAACCCTTAAGTTGCAGGTAGCGGTTTCCTCTTGCATCAACAACCTCCGCATCGAAGCTGCCGCGACCGGGGCCGGGAGTGACGACGGCATAGATGCCGGTGTCGGCCGCCTCCGGGTTCAGCGGAAGCGATGAGTATGAAATGCGATCAAGGTGCTGCGGGAGACCCATACTGCCCTCCACGCCCATCTCCCAGAGCCCGGCAGTCTGGAAGCAAAGCTCGATCAGGCGTGGTGCCATGATTGTCGGCAGCCCGGACGGCAGATGGTTGGCGGGCAAGCCTTTGGCCATCAGCCCGATAATTTTTTGCCCGTCCCACCAGGCCCGCTCCACAACCTGGTACGCGGGTCCGTGGAAGTAGAGGCGATAGATGTCGGCAGCTTCGATGAAGTGCCCGTCCGGCGACCTCAGCGCCGGTACGCTCACCGCTTGGGGCGTCTGTTTTGTGAGCCGCACCCGGGCGGTGAAGTGCGTTGTCACTTGCGGCTCAGCTTGAGCAGGGAGCGATCGGCTGCCGCTTAAGCGGCAGTCCGCCAGCAAAGTCAGGCCGTCAACCAGGGAATCGTTATCGCGTTTCGGATGAATAATCGCCTCGACCGTCACCGCGCGCGGTTCGTTCCGATAGAATTTGAACGGCGCCAGGAAGTTCACATCTTCGATCGCTGCCACATGCCAGCCGGGAAGCAGACTTTGCGCGGCCTCGGCGAACGCCTCGATGCCCATGACCCCGGGCAGCACGGGTGTGCCGTCGATCTGATGATCGTGAAGAAACGGCTGAATCACCGGGTCCAACGTCGTCACGATGGTGATGCCTCTCTGCAGGTCAACGCTTGCCATCTTGCCGAACATTGGTCCTGTTTTTGAATCCAATGGTCCTTGTGCTGATAAGCTCTTTGAGGCTCCGGCGGCGGATGTATCCAGTCCGCCGGCGGCATCCCATTCGTTCAGCAGAACACCGAAACGCTGGCCGATAACAACTTCGCCCCTGGTGCCGCCCGCGGTGAGTTCGCGGCGAATTAGGGGAACCCCCGCCTCGGGTGACAGCATGTCAATACCTGCCAGTTCCATCATCTTGGGGATAGAGCCGCGTGTGGCCATGCCAATGCCGCCCCATGCCGTCCAGTCGATGACGATGCCGCGTGTCGCTGGCCGGGTGTTGCGGAAGCTCGAGGTGATCTTGCACAACAGATCGTTGGCCGAGCTGTAGTCCGTTTGTCCGGCGTTGCCGAAGCGTGCGGCAATTGAACTAAATGCCACCGTTGCCCCGACCGGCATGTCGCCGATGGCATGCAGAAGATTGAACCAGCCGTTGCTCTTGACGTCGAAGACCAGATCGAATTCACGCGCATCCTTATCTGGCAGGAAGTGGCTGCGCTCGATGCCGGCGGCGTGGAGCAGCACATCGATGTGTCCGCTGCGTTCCCGCACTTGCTTGATGATCCTGGTTACTGCGTCGGCGTCGGTGAGGTTGACGCTGAAGTAATGGGCGGTACCGCCGGCGGTTCGCACCGCAGCGATCGCGCTGCAGGCTGCCTGGGCTCGCTCCAACGCTGCCAGCTCTTTTTCCACCAGGGCAGGCGTGGCGCGTTCGCCGCGCGCCTGGATGCGCGCGAAGAGATCGCGCTTAAGGCCGTCCTTGTCGGTCGCGAAGCGTTTAAGATCGGGATTGTCCGGATTGGGCTCGGGTACCAGGTCGAGCAGGTAGAACGTGCCTCCGGAGGCCGTCGCCAAGTCCGCGGTGATGGCCGATACGATGCTTCCAGCCGCGCCGGTGACGAGAAAGACGGAGTTGCTGTCCAACGTCAGACCGGGCTGGCCATCGGTGGCGGGCTGTTCCTGCAGCCCAACCGTCCAGCGCAGACCTTCCTTATAACCAATTTCGACTGCGCCCGGATCGCTCAAGGTTTCTTGCACCAGGATGTCGGCGACTTCTGACGGCTTTCGTTCCGCTTCAAAGTCGACCGCTTTGACCAAGGCGTCCAACCGCTCTCGCTTATACGTTTTGGTGAAGCCCACAACTGCGCCACCTAACGGCGCGATGGCACCGGCCCCATCGTAACCATGCTGTCCACCCAGCCGTGTTGCGGCTACGAGGAATGTGCCCGGCTTCGCAACCTGCTCGAACAAAATGCGCATGGTCGCATACAACGATTTGACACGCACCCGCAGGGCTTCATGCCAACGGGTAAGGTCCATATCTGCGAGCGCGCCCTCGCGGTCGAGCGCGGGCAGCCAATACACTCCGTGCACGGGACCTGTGGCCAGCCAATTCTTGAGACGATCGGCCAGTTTGCCGGCATCCGACGCATCTTCGATGCGGAGAACTTTTACCCCCATCGTGGTTAGCTGTTTTGCCAACGCGTCAGCCACACCAGATTGGTCGGGCATGAGGACCACGCGGCGACCGGATGTGAGCGTCACACCGGTTGGCTTGCAAAGGGCAAGGGGCGGGCGCAGGTTGGGAACAGGCACGCGGCGCGGAATACGATTGGCGGCGTCGAAACTGGCGGGGGCCGGACGCGAAACCGCTGAAGATGCAGACACCACCGGTTTGTTCTGCGCTGGTTCTCGCTTTTCTTGTGTGGCGGAGATACTTGCGGTTGGAGCTTTCGCTGGCCCGGACTGCCGGTCGTGAGCGAACTTGATCACGTGGGCCAGGGTCGGGAAATCGCGCAGCTTGAGATTCTCATCGCGCGGAATGTTGTACGCTGCTCGCACCGCCGCAAACATTTCGGCCTGTTTGACGGTGTCGACGCCGAGGTCGGCTTCGAGGTCGAGATCCACGTCGAGCATATCCTTCGGATAGCCGGTCTTCTCGGCCACGATCGCCAGGATCTTCTCTTTGATGGAATCGTCCGTGGCCGCTTGGGCGGTGGCTGGAGATGAGGTGGGCGGAACTGCCGCTCTGATAGGTTGTGACGAAGGAGTTGTAAACGCCTGAGTTAAGTCGGGACGCTTCTCATACACGAAGCGAATGACATGCGCTAGGGTGGGGTAATCGCGCAGTTTGCGATTTTCGTCGCGCGGAATGTCATACGCGGTGCGGATGGCGGCAAACATTTCGGCCTGCTTGACGGTGTCGACGCCGAGGTCGGCTTCGAGGTCAAGATCCAAGTCGAGCATGTCTTTCGGATAACCGGTTTTCTCAACCACAAGAGCGAGGATGCTTTCTTTGACGTCATCGCCAGCCGAAACCGGCGCCGATGTCGCGGTCGGCGCCGGTTTCTCGGCGGCCACAGCGGGTTTCGGCGTGGCGGATTTGACGTCCGTCGCAACCGCTGGGGCCGCGGCCATGTCGGGGCGCTTCTCATACACGAAGCGGATGACGTGCGCCAGGGTCGGATAATCGCGCAGTTTGCGGTTTTCGTCTCGTGGGATGCTGTAAATCTCGCGGATGGCGGCAAACATTTCGGCCTGTTTGACGGTGTCGACGCCGAGGTCGGCTTCGAGGTCGAGATCCACGTCGAGCATGTCTTTGGGATAGCCGGTCTTTTCTACCACTAGTGCGAGAATGCGTTTCTGGATATCGCCAGCGACTTGCGCGGATGTCGCTGCGGGTGATGATTTCTCTGCTGCCACAGCGACTTTCGGAGCGGTGAGTTTGACTTCTTCTTTTGCGGCCGCCGGGGCTGCAGCCAGGTCTGGCCGCTTGTCATACACGAAGCGGATCACGTGCGCCAGGGTCGGAAAATCACGCAACTTGCGATTCTCATCGCGCACGATGTTGTATGACGCACGGATGGCGGCAAAGACCTCCGCCTGCTTGACCGTGTCGACACCAAGATCGGCTTCGAGATCGAGATCCAGATCGAGCATGTCAACCGGATATCCGGTCTTCTCGGCGACCAGGGCCAGCACCCTCTCTTTCACTGAATCGGGCTTTGGCTCGAATGTTCGTGCGCCCTTGGCCGCCGGCTTTGGCGCTGCAGAAGGAGCAGGAGTGGAGACGGGAACCTTGGCTGCCGGTTCAGTGACCGCAATGACCGGTAGAGGCGCCAGTTTTGTGACAACGACTGGCGTGAGCGGCGTTGCCTGTGGCGTGCGGGATGGTACGGTCGTTGTTGCGGTTGCGGTCGCAGTTGGTGATGCCGAAGCGATCTCGGGGACTCGCGCCGCCAGCCCTTGGTCGCGCACACGCAGCGTGCGGTGGACCACCTCCAGATCGGCAGCCGGGCGGCCAGCGACACTTGTAAGCCAGGCACTCCAGGCGCTGTCATCGACGATGCGGTAGGCATAGCCCAAAGCATTCGGGCTGCGACGGACCCCGTCTTTCGTCTTCACCCAGTGCAGCAGCATCATGCTGATCTGCGAACCGAATCCTGCTCCCAGATGTATTGCGTACTCGACAGGGTAGGTGCCACCTTTCGACAGGTTCAACTCTCCGAGTTCAGGGTCAACTTCCTTGAAGTTGGCGACCGGAGGCACGCAGCCGGTTTCGAGCGCCTTGACGGCGACAACATCTTCGATGCCCGTGCCCATGGCGTGACCGGTGAAGCCCTTGGTGTTGGCGATGACGATGCGATCCGCGACATCGCCAAAGACGCGACGAAGCGCATAGATCTCAGCGGAGGCGCTGCCGCCGCGCGCCGGCGTGTAGGTTTCATGGGATACAAAAACGGTTTGTGGCGCGATCTCGCGACGCGAAATGCCGCTTTGCACTTCGGCTCTGGCCACCAAGGTCTCCATCACCTGGCCGATGTGCTGGACATCAAGACGAGTACCGTGGAAGGCGCTGTTGTTGGTCACCGTGGACAACACTTCGCAGATGGGCTGAATGCCACGCTCGCGCGCGGCGGCTGCGCTCTCCACCACCAGAGCGGCAGCGCCCATGCCGATCAGCATGCCGTGGCGCCTGCGGTCGAAGGGAATGGCGGCATCTGCGACCACTTCGTCGGTGGCTGCCGCTCCAGTGGCCAGGAAGCCAGCGCCCATCCAATCGATCAGATGGTCGGAGGTGACGTCGTCCGCGGAGACGACAATTACACGGCTGCAGCGCTCGGCGTGGATCCAGTCTTGTGCGAGCGACACCGCTTGCGAGGTGCTGGCGCAGGCAGCGTTGACTTGAGTGTTGGGACCGCGGGCGCCGATGAATTCGGCGAATTGCGAATGTCCCATGGACAAGACCCGGAGCAGGAAGCGCCGGTTGAAGACATACGGTTGTTTGTCGATGGCGACGCGTAATTCGTCAATACGCCGGTCTAGCTCCTGCGCAAGATTGGATTGACCGTTCCCCTCAACCGCACGGGCGAGCAGGTTTTCGAGCGTGGCCAACTGCTCGCGGCGCTCGTGGTCCGCATAGTAGCGCGCCATCTCATCGGCAAACGAATCTAACCCGGGGAAGGCTGAGGCAAAAATCACACCGGTATCGTCGCGCAAAGCGTCGGGCAAACCCCAGCGCTCTGGCAGTTGCGTGCCTTTGGTCGTGGTCTTATAGCGCATGACCAGCGGGATGCCCGCATCGCGCAATGCGTCGATGCCCACGGCGATCGCCAGTTGGGTAACACGGTCGAGGGCGCCCACGCGTTCGGCGGGAATTCCGAATTCATTTTCCAGATCAAAAGCTCCTCCACGCCCCGCCAGCTTGAGGACGTCCGCGACACTACTGAGCGTCTCAAACCTGGGTTCTCCCGTCTCGCTTTTCACCAGGCGCGTGATGTGTTTGTCGAGCATGGCTTGCCGGAAGCGCGCGGGAATCGAATCGAGAAACTGATCGCCGCGCAGAATGCGGCCGATATTGCCATCATCAAAGATGTGGTCGGTTCCAGGCAGGCCTAACGCCGCGCCCGTAATGACAACGGGCTGAGAGGTGGAGCGCTCATTCTTGCCGCGGTAGATTTCGTAGCCGCGATCGAGAACATCGGCGAACAAGCGGCCGAGCTCGTTGTAGCGGTCGCCGTTCGATGCCGCGGGCGCGGTTCGTGTCGGGGTGCTTGGTGCGGAAGAGGCAAGTGTCGAAGACGCCGCTACCGGGGTTGCTTTAAAGTTTTCCCCCGGTGCAGAGACAGCGGTCACGGTCAACGCGGGCTCGCGTACGGTTTCGGAAACTCCGCGGCCATGTCCCGCCGCATACAGGCCGCACAGCGCCTGGTTGAACGCGACGATATCGCCGAATTTCGGGTGATTGGTAAACAACGAAACCACATCGCTGTTACCGCCGAGCACATCCTCGGCAAATCCCTGCAGCGCTTTCTTCGGTCCAACTTCAACAAAGATGCGAGCGCCGGCGTCGTACAACGTGCGCAGGCCCTTAACGAATTGGACAGGAGAAGCGACCTGCCGCGTGAGAATGTCCAGCATTTGCGGCACGACATCGTGCCCCATCGGATAAAACTCGCCGTTCGTGTTGGCGACGATTGGTAAACGAGGCGATTCGAGATGCAGGCGTTCCAGAACTCGCCGCAGCGGCTCGCTGGCTCCCGCCACGATCGAGGTGTGGAAGGCGTGACTCACAGGTAGCGGAGCCACGTCATAGCCAGCTTTCAGGAAGGCTTCCATGGCGAGCTCGACTGCTTTGCTCGCGCCGCCGATAACGGCCTGATGGTTGCTGTTAACGTTGGCGATGATCACGTTGCCATTGATCGTCTTCAGGATGCGCTCGAGTTCTTCCAAGGGAGCAAACACTGCCGCCATGCGGCCGTTATCGTCCATGGCCACCTGCGTCATGCCGCGGCCGCGAGCGCTGACGGCTTCGAGCGAGTCGCCAAAGGGGAGGGCGCCGGCGGCGACCAGCGCTCCGTATTCACCCAGGCTGTGTCCCATCGTGAAGTCCGGTTCGATGCCATACGCGGCCAGGAGGCGGGTCAGCGCGAGGTCGGTTGCGAGCACCGCTGGCTGAGTAATCGCGGTTTGGCGCAGATCATCGTCGGCCTGGGCGACGGCGTTGGTGTCGGCCTGGTCAACGAAGATGAATTTGCTGAGCGGCTTGCCGAGCAAGGGGGTCATCACGCGATCGGCTTCGGCAAAGGTTTCGGCCACAATCGGCTCTGTTGCCCGGAGTACCTCGAGCATGTTCACGTACTGCGAGCCTTGACCGGTATACAGGAACGCCACCTTGGGAGCGGGACCATGACCGCGAAAGATGCCTTGTGCCCGCAGGGCCTTCCACACCGCCGGCTGATTGGCCGCCAGCGCTTGGAGTGCGTTGCCTGCTTTGTCCGCCAGTTCGGTGGCGTTGGCGTAGTCGATGGCCAGGCGCTCTGGTGCGCGCAGGTCGGATTCAGTTGGGGCAGTTGGCACCGGGGCATGGCCTGTCTTTGCATCCTTTTCTAGGACGCGCAAACGCTCGATCAGCGCGCCTTCGGAAGCGGCGCCGATTACCAGGGCTCCGCGCAACGGGGCTTTATACGGAGAAGAGCTAGCAGTGCCGGAAAAAGAAGTGCCGGAAGAATTTTCCACATTGGTCATTGTCATGGGAGTTGGCGTTAGCTCCTTCACCGTCGACGGTATGTCGGTGACTGCAACCGACCGCTTGCCGTTTCCGTTCAGCCTGCCCGGAATGTATTCTTCGAGCACGGCGTGGAAATTGGTGCCGCCAAAACCAAAAGCGCTCAGACCGGCGCGGCGCACGCCATCTGGAGGCATCGTCCAGGGTTTCAGTTCAGTATTGACGTAGAGCGGAGAGTGAGCAAAGTCGATGTTGGGATTGAGATGCTCGCAATGCACGCTCGGCGGCAGTACCTTATCCCGAAGCGCTAGCGTGGCTTTCAGCAGTCCGGCGGCGCCGGCCGCTCCTTTGAGGTGCCCCAAGTTCGACTTGACCGAACCAAGCGCCACGGAATGCGAGGGGAGATGAGAACTGGCGAGCACATCAATCATGCTTTGCGCTTCGACCACGTCGCCCACGGCGGTGGATGTGCCATGGCCCTCGATCAGCGTCACGGTAGCGGGCGATAATCCGGCATTCTCCCAGGCGCGCTCGACGGCGAATTTTTGGCCGATCGGGTTGGGCGCGGTGATGCCTTTTCCCTTACCATCGCTCGATCCGCCCATACCGCGCAGGACGGCGTAGATCTTGTCCCCGTCGCGTTCGGCATCGGCTATACGCTTAAGCAGAAAAATCGCGGCGCCTTCGCCCATGACAAAACCGTCGGCTCCATCGGCATAGGGACGACTGCCGGTTGCCGAGAGCGCGCCGATCTTGCAGAACTTGACGAAGCTCGAGGCGCCCATGTTGCGGTCAAGGCCGCCGGCGATTGCCACGTCGTAGTGGTGTTGAATCAGCCCTTCCGTCGCGGAACTGATCGCTGCCATTGCCGATGCGCAAGCGGCATCACAAACATAGTTCGGGCCGTGGAAGTTGAAGATGTTCGCAATGCGGCCGGCAATGCAGTTGGACAATTCGCCAGGCATGGTGTCTTCCGTAATTTCAGGAAAGAGCTTTCCCATGCGCTCATGGAATTGGTCCGTAATGTCGTGGCGGACCGCTTCCGGCAACGTGGCGAAACTGGCTGACTTTTCCAGTTCACGCGCAAATTCCGGAAAGAGTATGCGGGTCACGGTGAAATAGTGTTTTTCTCCACCGATGGCATTGCCCAGAATCACCGCGGTGCGGTCGGCGTTCAGTGGACGCTGGGGATAGCCGTAGTCTTCCAACGCCTGGCGGGTGCAGGCGATGGCCCATTTTTGCGACTCATCCATGGCCGCGACGACGCGCGGTGGGATCGGCAAACGCCACTTGACCGGGTCCCACGCGTAGTTGCGCACCCAGCCACCGATCTTCGAATAAGTCTTGTCGGGCGCACTATGGTCCGGATCGTAGTAGAGCGCGGGATCCCAGCGCTCGGGCCGAACCTCCGAGATGCTGTCACGGCCGTTCTTCACGTTTTCCCAAAATTCCGATACATTCGCGGCGTCGGGCAGAATGGCTCCCGCACCCACGATCGCGATCGCTCGATTCGCGGTGTTTTCCATGATGACGCTCCTGCTTGATGAAGAGAGGGTGTCTGGGCCCCGAGAGAGAGCGGGACACCGGCAACAACTTTTATGAGATGTCTACGCGGCTGCCTCCGTGTGCTTGGCCGCGCGGCCGTACAGTACATCTGCGACGTAATCCAAATCTGAAATCAGGCCCGACTGCGCGCGATGAATTGCGGGTAATCCCAAACTTGTTTCCAAGGCAGCGATCCCGGAATCAGCGATGCCCCCGGCTCCGACGACCCAACGCAAGCCTTCTTCGGCGACCTTGAGAGCGGCCTCGCGGGCAAAGACGCGGCTGATCGCCGCGAGCGCCGTCGCGTCGAAACGCCGATTCGCCTTCTCGTTGAGCTTGCCTTCCGCCGAAAGCGCAGCGCGGCGCGACAAACTACCCGCGCACTCGGCGTAAGCGATCAACTCGCCCAGGCGCAGGAGAATGTGTTGATAGCGGGTCAGGCGGGCCACGCGCGCCTTTTCCATGACCTCGGCCAATGCGTGCAAGGCCAGCGCCGCAACATCCGCGCCCACTGTCGCATTGCGCGTGTGCAGCGCTTCAAATTCCCGTGCTCGCTCGTGATAGTGCTGCCCGCGTGTCTTGAGATGAGACTGCCAGCGGTCGCGGCTGATGGTCATCTCCATGATCTCGGAGGTGCCTTCGTAGATCGTGGTGATGCGAACGTCGCGACTGATCTTCTCCACCATGTATTCGTGCGTGTAACCGTAACCACCCAGCGCCTGGATGCTGGCCTCGGCGGCCGCATTACCGGCTTCTGTCGCCATGTACTTGGCGATGGCACCCTCGGTGTTCAAGCTGCCTTCGGTGCCGGCATCGATGCGCTCCGCGGCTTCTTCGATGTAGGAGCGGGCTGCTTCCAGGTGCGCCACGTTGGGCACGATAAGTTTGTGGGTGTATCCCTGCTTTTGCGAAAGCGGAGCTCCGGCCTGAATGCGCTTGGTGGAATAGGGAATGGCTCGATCGAGCGCGGACCATCCTGCGCCCAGACCGAACGCCGCCACCATCAGGCGCGTATAGCCGAATACGGCCTGCGCTTGAATCAACCCCTGGCCTTCGACGGCGCCGACGAGCCGGTCGGCGTCAACATAGACGTCATTGAAGGCAAGGGCTGCCGTGTTGCTCAAGCGAATGCCATGCTTGTCTTCCGGTTCGTCATGGGTGAAGCCCTTCGCGTCTTTTTCCACGATGAACCAGCTTGGCCCGCTGGGCGTGTTGGCCAGAATGCTGTAAGCATCGGCGATCCCGCCGTTGCTGATCCACTGCTTGTTGCCATTGATCTTGTAGCCGGCGACGCGGCCTTCCTTAATGACTGGGTCCGCCGTGGTGCGAAGGGCTCCCAGATCGCTGCCCGCTTCCGGTTCGGTGGCGCCGTAGGCAAATAGAATCCCTTCTTCCGCAATGCGCGTCAGCCAGATCTTCTTTTGCTCGGGAGTGGCGCCCACCGTGATCGGATCGCTGCCCAGAAACGTCGCCAGCACCGCCGTAGCGACGCCCAGATCGATGTGCGCCATTTCCTCGCAGACGCAGTAGACATCGAACGCTCCACCGCCCATGCCCCCGAACTCTTCGGGAATGAACAGGAGCTGTATGCCCAGTTTGTCTGGGCTGCACATGTGACGAACAATATCGAGCGGGCACTCATCACGTTCATCCAGTTCCCGGAGCACTTCATCCGGCAGCCGTTTCTTGGCGAAGTCTTTGAGCGACTTCAAACTTAACTTCAGTGTTTTACTGGTGATCATGGGCGGTGCCTCACTTTGCTATGCGACGTGTCGCAAATCGCGAGCCTTGTTGGTCATTTCCGGCAGGAACTCGAGGATGTCATCGACAATCCCGATGTCTGCCACCTGAAAAATCGGAGCCTTCGGATTCTTGTTAATGGCGATCAGGAACGGACTGCCTTTAATGCCGGCGAGATGCTGAAAGGCTCCACTGATGCCGCATGCCAGATAAACCTTGGGCTTGACGGTCTTCCCCGAGGAACCCACCTGGCGCGATTTTTCCATCCACTTGGCGTCAACTACGGGTCGCGAGCAACTCACTGCCGCACCCATGGCTTCAGCTAACTCTTCGGCGATGGCCACGTTGTCTTTTTCCTGGATGCCGCGGCCAATCGAAACCAGAACATTGTGCTTGGTGATGTCGACGTCGCCCGCCTCGGCGACGACGGTCTCCAGATAACGACGGCCCGCGGTCAGCGTTCCGATGTCGTTGGACTGGTCGACCACGGCGACTCTGATAGGTACAGCCTCGAGCGGTTTGAATGCACCCGGACGTATCGTGACCACAGCGCCGGATGCAATATCGCAATGAACGTGAGCGCTCACCTGTCCACCGAATTCCTGGCGGACTACTTTGAGGGCAGAGCCTTCAGCGCCGGCGATATCCACGACGTCGGAAACGAAAGCCGAATTCAGCTTGATGGAAAGACCCGGTGCCAGATCGATTCCGAAATGGTCATGGGCCATTAACACAATGCTGTTATTCGGCAGCACCTTGACCAGGGCCTTCCGGATCAGCTCTGCGTTGGGGTAAGCGAGCGCATCGTTGGCGATGTTCCAGATCTCAGGGTAAGCAGCGCCGACTGCGTTGCAAGCGACATCAAGGTCGGCGCCCCTGCCGGCGAGAATGGCAGTCGGTGAAACAGAAGGGTCGATCTTGCGCGCAGCAGCCGCCAGTTCGAAGGCGGAATCGTCGGGCACGCCGGCTTTGTGCACGATGTAACAGAAGATACGAGCCATTATTTCAACCCTCCTTTGGCTGCCACTAATTCCAGAACTTTGTCGATGTTTTCTTCACGCGTGCCGTGCAACATTTCGGCGCCTTGGCCCAACGTGGGGACGAAGTAGTCCACTCGTGCCACTTTCGCGGCAGCTTCTCCCACCGCGCCTGCGTCTAGGCCCAGGTCTGACGCGGCAAAAGTTGGGATGGGGATAGAGGCGACTTGCCGGATGCCGCGCATGCCGACATAACGTGGTTCATTGATGCCGGTCTGAATCGACAGTACACAGGGCAGATCGATCTCATTCATTTCCTTGTTGCCGCCTTCGATTTCGCGGCTGACTTTCAGCTTCTTGCCGTCCAAGACCTCGATGGAATTGACTAGCGAAGCAAAGGGGTAGTCGAGCAGGGCTGCGAGCATTCCGCCGACCTGAGCAGCACCGTCCTCGGCCTGCACTCCGGTCAAAATCAGGTCGTAGTTTCCCTTCTGGACGAAAGCTTTCAGGATGGTGGCGATGCCCCTGCCGTCCGATCCGCTGAAGGCATCGTCGGTGATCAGCACGCCATGGTTTGCGCCCATGGCCATCTCGCGGCGCAGGATTTCCTCGTCGTCTTCGCCGCCAACCGTCACTACGGTGACGTTGCCTCCGACTCGGACGACGATCTGAAGGGCCTCTTCGACCGCGTAGTTGTCAGGTTCGTTGATCGAATAGACCAACTCATCGCGCTCGATGTCGTTTCCGGCAGCGTTGAGTTCGATCTCGTTCTCCGAAGTGTCGGGCACTCTTCTTGCACAAACTAGAATCTCCACGTTCACCTCCACAGAATCGCGTCCTAGGTCAGAGGTAAGAGTTCAGATTGCAGAGGTAAAAACCTCTCGCCGAGATTTTGATTTTCACCTCTGCAATCTGACCTCTTACCTTTGACCTCCCTTGATTTGTTGGTCTACCAATTCCGCCAAATCGATGGCCTCCATCTTTCCTTCGAAACCTGCGACCTTGATCGCGTCTTCTATATTCACCATGCAGAACGGACAGGCGGTCACGATCACATTGGCCCCGGCTTCGGCCGCCATCTGGACTCGCTTCACGCCCATCCGTTGATCCTCTTTCGGCTCGTAGAACAGCATCAGTCCCCCGCCGCCGCAGCAAAACGAACGGTCGCGAGACCGCGTCATTTCGACTCTTTTCAAGCCGGGAATCGCGTCCAGCACATCTCGAGGGTCGTCGTAGATCTGGTTATGCCGGCCTAAGTAGCAGGGGTCGTGATAGGTATACACAGCGTTCTTGCTTTCTACGGGATTGAACCTGATTGTGCCGGCTTTCACTTCTCTGGCGATGACCTGGCTGATGTGCTCCACCGGCGGCACATCCTGGTAGTCGTGTTTCAGCGCATTGTAGGCATGCGGGTCAGCCGTAACGATTCGCCGAACTCCAGAGGTTTTGATGGCCTCCACGTTGTGGTCCCGCAAGGCCATGAAAAGCGTCTCTTCGCCGAACCGCCGGACTTCGTGGCCGCTATCTTTTTCGGCCGCGCCCAGGATTCCGAAATTCTCTCCGACGTGATTGAGGATCTTCGCGGTTGCCCGGCCGATCGACTGCATGCGATCGTCATAGGACGTAATGCTGTCGACGAAATACAAAGTCCGGGCACCGTTGGTCTTACCGAGCGTTTTGACCGGGCACACTTGCTGGAATTCTTTGGTGTTGGCCCAGTCGGCCTTTTTCTTTTCCAGCTTGCCGTAGGGATTGCCGCGGCTCTCCAGCGCTTTCAGCGGCTTTTGCAGGGACTGGGGCACATTCCCTTCATCGACCATGCCCCGCCGCAAGTCGACGATCTTGTCGATGTATTCGACCAGCAACGGGCACTCTTCTTCGCAAGCGCCGCAGGTGGTACAGGACCAGATTTCGTCCTCGGAATAAATGCTGCCGGAATCGTTGTTGCCGATGAGTGCAGTGCCATTCTTCGCCCGTCCAAGTACCGGATAATGCTGGAAGCCGTAATCTCGCGCCTTGATGCCGATGAAACGTGGTGACAAGGGCCTGCCCACCGCGTTGGCCGGGCAATTGTCGGAACATCGCCCGCAGTCGGCGCAGGAATAGAAATCGAGCATGTGCTTCCAGGTGAAGTCTTCGAACGTCTTGACTCCGAAGGATTTCACCTGGTCGAGATGCTCGTCTGGGACACCCCATCGCACCGGCTTCAGAATTTCCCGATCCAACTTTGCGAAGTAAATGTTGAAGAGGGAGGTCTCGACATGGAACTGGATTCCAAAAGGCCGATAGCAGAGCAAAAAGTAGAAGGTCAGTTCATGGACAAGGTAAGCGCCGAAGTAGACCTTCCCGAGAGTGGGCAAGGACGTTGAGACGAGAATCTTCTGCAGTATCCACGGGAGCGAAAACGCGGCTAGGGTCTCAACCGATTGCCCTGAATGGGACTGGGCAGCGGCTCTAACGGCGGCAAAGAGGCTGTCGGCAACCATCAGGATCGCGATGAGCGACAGAAGAAAGATGGCGTCGGCAGTGTGAGCCTTGCCGTACCTTGCCGGGACAGCATAGCGCGCCGGTTTGAAGACCAGGCGGCGGACCACGGCAATCACCATGCAGAGGAAAACAATGGTAGCGGCGTAATCGGTGATGATGTCGTAGATAGAGCCGGCTCTTCCTGACAGGCCGGGCATGACGAAGTTTTCGGAGACACCGACAATCAGAACCGAGAAGGCGCGAATTGCCAGGACCAGGAAGCCCGCAAAAATGAAGATATGAAGGGCTCCTGCAGTCCGGTAGCGCGGATGCTTCCACTGTCCCAACCAGTACTTCCCAACCCTTCCGAGTCGCACCCAGGGATGGTCAAAACGAAAATCGCGTTGGCCGCAAACGAGCGGGACCAGACGCCTTGCCACGATGTAAGCAAAGCAGGCGATGCCCAGAATATGAATGAGTAAGAAGAGGTCTCGGCTGGCGATCAACTGAGACGTTACTTGCGTTACTGGCCCGATGACTACCACAGGGCTCTACTCTCTCGCCTTGACGATTCCTAGGCGATCATTGGGGTTAAGACTTTCTCCTCCATAACTGGGGGCTTGGGTGGAATTGCGGGCTCGACAGCAGGGGCAGGCGGAACTGGAACGGACGTGTTAACCGGCACCGTCTCTGGGGCTGGCGGTGTTGCTGCGACCTTTGCCTTCGCTCGCACTCTTTTCTTTTTTCTCTTCTCTTCCTTTTTCTCTTCGTTCTTTCGTAATGAAGTAACTCCCGCAGCGTCTCGCAGTTCCGTGAAGCTCAACTGCAGAAGCGTTTCCAGACGCCGAAGGTCCGGCGCGGCGTGCACATCTCCGCTGAATCCGAAATAGGCTGTGCCGTTGTAGGTCAGAATGGCGCAGTTGAGCGACATCTCGCCGCCGATCGGTACGTACGGATAACAATGCAAAATCTTGTGGCCGAGCAGATAGAGCGGATACTGCGGTCCCGGCACATTGGTGCAGACCATATTGAAAGGCGTGAAGGGCAACCTGCTCAGGATGTGGCCGCCTAGCGCTTGCGCGGAAGTTGGGAACATGCCGATCAAACCGCCGGCTAAGCTCACCAATTCCGCGGCATGCGAGCGTTTGAGGAACTCCGTTCGCCGGTGGACGGCTGCCAGCAGTTTTCGCGGGTTGCGAATGTCCAGCGGAACGGTGACTGGGACGAGAGAGATGCGGTTCCCCAATTCTCCCGGACTGTCGCTGCCGCGCAGGTTGACCGGAACCATCATGCGGAACAGCCGCCCTTTGACCGGGTCGCCATGCAGTTCGAGGTAGCGGCGGATGGTGGCCGTTACCAGCGCGAGAACTACGTCATTCACGCTTGTGCCGCAGCTGTTCTTGATCGCCTTGATTTCCACCAGCGGCATTTCGGCCCAAGCGAATTTCTGCGGGCCGCGGTAGAAGACGTTGAACCGCAACCGCTCTGTCGATGCACTGAGTTCCGGGAGTAAGCCGGCGAACTCGTCGGTCGCCAGGCTGCCGCCATTTGTGGCCAAGCGCTCGGCCATACTCGATACATCCGCCATTGCGTCGAGAATTCGCTTCACGAATTCGGAGTAGGTATCAACGCAGCCGTTGGTTAACGAGGTCAATACGTCACGTGGCGGCGGAACTTGCAGCCGAACTTTTCGCCGGGGCAGGCGCGGCGCCACCGGGCTCGCATCCATGAGCACGTTCATGAGTCCTACCCCGGCGATGCCATCGGCGAGGCAGTGGTGCAGGCGGAAGATGAGCGCGCTGCGATTGTTTTTCAGCCCGTGCACCAGGGTCATGTCCCAGAGTGGATGTCGCCGGTCCATAACCGTGCTCAGAATTTTTCCCGCTAAGGTCTTCAATTCTGTGTCAGTACCGTGCTTGAGAGTCACCTCGTGCACGTGGCGCAGGATGTCGAAGGTTGGGTCATATTCCCAGCTGGGCAGCCCAAGATTAAGCGGCGGAGGCGTCACTCGCTTGAGGTAGCGGGGGATCAGCGGCAGCTTCGATTCGACGAACTGAATACAAGCCTTGAATGGAGTCTCGCCTTCAAACACGCAGACGCAGGCGACGTTGAGCGGCATGCCCTCGCGTTCGAGATGGAGGAAAACAGTGTCTCCCCAGGAAAGGCGATCGCTTCGTTTCTTATACTCCTCGCCGCTCTGCGCATGGCTCGACATGGCAGCTACTCTCCTATTCGGTGGTCAAGATACCGCACATCTCAGTTCACGAAAGAAAATCGTGACGCCAGGTTCACCAGCTTGAGCACTTTGTAGACGCGGACGTCGACGCCGCGCAATGCGAGCTTTACGCCCTTGGCGCCCGCCATGTCTGCGAACTCTTCCATGGCTCTGAGCGCGCTTGGGTCGATCCGGCGCACGGATGAAAAATCCAAAGCTACTTCGCCCTCGACGCTGTCCAGTCTTTCTTTGGCTTCCTGCAATGCCTGGACAATGCGCTCTTCGTCAACCTTGAGCCACACGGCGATCACGGCCATAACCACCACCACTACTTGTTATGCGGTTTGTTGCTGAGACGTCTTTGGCTGAAATACTTCGACCACCCCTGCTGGACCTCGCCCCTGATAAGCCTTCCAAAGCAGGTCGGCCAATTCGCTCATCAGTGGCATACGAGGGTTCGACCGCCAGGACGGATCGTCAAAAGCAAGCTTGGTCAGTTCCGGGATCGCCCGCTCGAATTCTTCCTTCGAGATTCCCAGTTCGGCGATCGAACGCGGAAATCCCAGTTGATCGAGCAACTGTTCGGTCGCGGTCACCAGGTTCTTTACCTTCTCGGCAACGGTGTGGCCGCCTAGACCCAACAAATCTGCGATCGTTGCGTATTTCTTGTGGGCGACATAGCCCTTCTGATACGGCGAGGGCAAGAACTTCATGGGCACGGAGGCGTTATAGGCGATCACGTGCGGCAACATGAGCGCGTTTGCCCGTCCGTGCGCCACGTGGAAGTGTGCTCCGAAAGCATGCGCCAGCGCATGACTCACGCCCACCGACGCGTTCGCAAATGCCATCGCTGCAATGCAGGCGGCGCTGTGCATCATGGAGCGCGCCTCTTCATCGCCGGGATGCTCATACGCGATGGGCAGGTACTTGAACGCCATCCGAATCGCCTGCATGGCGTTGCAGTCGGTATAGGCCGAAGCGTAACTGGAAACGGCAGCTTCCAGCGCATGGGTCAGGCAATCGATGCCGGTATCGGCGGTAAGGCCTTTCGGCATGGAGATCACGAATTGCGGATCGACAATCGCCACATCCGGGGTCAGCGAGTAGTCGGCCAGGGTTACCTTGCGGCCGCGTTCCTGGTCCGTCAGGACGGCAAAGGGAGTGACTTCGCTCCCCGTTCCACTGGTGGTGGAGATGGCAATCAGCCGTGCCCGGTTAGTCTTCTCCGTCGGGTACTCGACCACGCGCTTACGCAGATCGAGGAAAGGCGCGGCCAGTTCTTCCAGGTCCGCATCCGGCGACTCGTACTTGAGCTTCATGATCTTGGCCGCATCGATCACCGACCCGCCACCGAGCGCGATGATCTGGTCCGCTTTGTAGAAATTGAGCGCCTCCACGCCTTGCATGACCACCTTGACCTCGGGCTCGGCGTCTGGAATCACCGAGACGTGGACGTGGGTTCCCTCCGGCAGGTAGCGCCGGACAATATCCACGTGTCCGAACTTCTCCAAGGCCGGGTTAGTAATAATGATGGTCGACTGCGACGGGAACTGGTGCACATTCTCGACCGCATTCATGTTGAAATAAATCCGGTTGGGAACTCGGAACCACATATGGGCTTGTGTCCTCCGAGCCACACGCTTGATGTTGAGGTAGTGATAGATATTGACGTTATCGGTGGTGCTGTTGCCGCCACCGGTGCCGCACCCGAAGGAGAAGGTAGGTGCGAGATCGTTATAAATACCGCCCACAGCTCCGACTGAGCCGGGCGAGTTTACGAGGATGCGCCCCGCGTTCATCACTTCGCTGAACTTGTGGATGACGGCATCGTTGCGCGAGAAAATGACCGCTGTATGTCCCAGCCCCCCGGCATGATTCACATCGACGCACACCTTGAGCGCCTCATCGACCGATTTCGCCCGATAGACCGCGAGCACCGGGAACAGTTTTTCCGCCGACAAGGGATGTTCGCGCCCTACGCCTTGAATTGGCGCAATCAGGAGTTTGGTGCCCGGCTTTACCGATAGACCAGCAAAACGGGCGATGTCGGCAGCCCTCTGCCCGACCGCCCTCGGTTGCATCAACCCAGTCTTAGGATCGATGACCGTGCGCGCCAGCCGTACCCCTTCTTTCTCGGTGCAGATGTGGGCGCCCAGTTCCGCGAATTTCTGCAGCACGAGGTCATAGATTTCATCGTCGATCACTGCCGTTTGCTCGGAGGCGCAGATGGTTCCGTTGTCAAACGTCTTGGAGAGGATGATGTCGGTCACGGCCGTGGTCAGGTCGGCTGTTTTTTCCAGGTACACCGGAGTGTTGCCTGGCCCTACGCCTAAGGCTGGTTTGCCGGAGCCATAGGCGGCTTTAACCGCGCCCGGTCCGCCGGTGGCGTCGATCAGGCCCACGTCTTTGTGCCGCATCAGATAGGCGTTGTCTTGCAGGGTGTGCGATTCGAGACAGGCAAAAACTCCTTCTGGCGCGCCGTGTTTCAGCGCCGTCTCATACATGATCTTCACGGCCTCGGAGCAGCAACGCCAGGCGTTGGGATGGGGGCTGAAAATGACCGCGTTGCGCGTCTTGATGGCCATGATGCATTTGAAAAGCACCGTGGATGTGGGATTAGTAATCGGCGTGATCGAGAAGATGACCCCGATCGGTTCCGCCACCTCTACCAGGTCGCGCTCCGGAAACTCGCGAATGATGCCAACCGTTCTTTTATCTCTGATGTAGTTGTAGACGAACTCGGTAGCCACCATGTTCTTGATGACTTTGTCTTCCATGACTCCGAGCTTGGTTTCTTCAACCGCCAGGCGGGCGAGAGGTTGAGCGTGATCCAAGCCAGCCAGGACCATCGGCTTGACGATGCGATCAACGTCCTCTTGGGTGAATTGGGTAAAGACGGCGGCAGCGGCTCTGGCTTGACTGACTAGTCTCTCGAGATAGACAATTCGCTCTTCACTGAGGCGCTCAGTGACAATGGGAAACTGGACCCGCTCTTCCACTACTTCACGCGTAGCCATTACTGCCCTCCAACTATCAGTCGGAGTCCTTGCCTGCGGGCAGCACGTTTACTCGGATGTTCCCAGCTCTCGTGGCCATGACCATGGTCGCCCGGTCACTGGTGAAACCTCGCTAGTTTCTATGCGTAGTCGATGGGATGCTTGGCCAGCCAGTGCTCATCGCGTACTTTGCCAATGTTCCTCAAGGCGTTCTCCGCGACGCTCGCAGTTAGATGGCGGTTTTCCCAAATGAAACCTGCGCCCAGACAGACTGCCCCGCCCAGCAAACCGAACTTTAGGACTCGTGTAATGGATTTCTGCCGATACCCGGGATAACTGCCCAGCACACCAATGCACACACCAAAAGCGGCGGGCATCCATGCGCTTCGAACTGATTCGCTGAGAAAGGGTGTAAGAGATTTTCCCTTGAGGAATGCTTCTTGACCAGAACGCGCTCCCTCTATTCCGGAATCCAGGAGCCTGCGGCCGTAATCAGCATTTGACTTGGACCACTTGTATAAGTCCATCGGATCTCCTCTCGGCACTCAGATCGGGGATGCCAGACTCATTAAATCCCCAAATGGAGGGTACGTCGGTACCGTTGGTCACACTTCGCTGTGAGCGTAAACACTACGTTTGGGTAATGCTGGCGGGATGGAGCGCCTTGCGCGGCTCGGTGCGGAAACGGGTTTGGGTACCGCGGTACGCCCGCATCTTCAAGCAACCGATCGAGGTCTGCTCGAGAGCGCGGACAGAAACACGCCAACGTGCCCCCTCAACCGACCAGGGCACGTTGGCGCAGCGCCTCACGTTGACCGGGACAGGTTCGACCCGTCAGCGCACGGCACAAAACGACAGAGAGCACCCGCCATGTTGGCAGGCATTTTTGTCGGCAAGCGTTTAGGCGACCGCCGCAGCAGCCGCGTGCCGCTTAGGCGTTCGCTTCGTTCGATGTTCAACCTTGTGCGGGCGTTTGTGTTCGCCACCTGGCTTCACCATGACGTCCATCAACTCCTTCTGGGCGTCGACGTAGCTTTTCACGCCTTCCCGCGTTAGTTCGGCCAGTGGCAAGAAGGGGAAGGGCCGCAAGAGCTCCAAAGTCTTGCCTGCGGTTTTCACGTTGGCGTTCATCTGCCGCCCGGCTACATCAACCAGTTTCCTTTGGGCATCGATGAACGACTCCGTGGCGTGGCGTGCCAATTGCGACAACTCAGTCTTCTTGACCTTCTTGGCGCCATTGGTGTGTGGTTTGCTGCCGGTGGCCTTGGCGGTCTCCTCGGCGACAACGTCCATGAAGTGCTTCTGGGTTTTGACAAAGTGGTCCATCGACTCGCGGGCCAGTTCCACCAGGTGCTCGGTCTGGTACGGCTTTCCGGTCTTGGCTGCCTCTACCCAGGTATGAGTTTGTTTGCCGGCAATCTTCAGGAACTCCTGCTGCATGTCGATGAAAGTCTCGACGCTGCGCCGCAGCAGATCGGTAACCGCTTGCGCCGCAGGCCAGTCTCCGATCCGCTCCTTTACGCCGGACATCAGGATTTCGTTCTGTTTTTGCCCCAGTTCAAGCAGGATTTTTTGGCCTTCAATGAAGTTCGACACTCGCTCGGCAGCCGCTTCGCTCAGAATGGCAGTCGGGGAATGATTGGGATCGGACAGTTGTTGCCGCAGAGAGTGCATCAGGCTTGCGTTCTGCCGCATCGCGAGATCCAGGAGGATCCGTTGCGTGGCAAAGAAACTCTGGACTCCCTGCTGCGCCCAACCGGACAGGAGATTGACAAAAGAGGACTCCCGGGAATGAGTTTGGGGATTTGCGGTTGTTGGCATTTGGTACCTCCACGTTATGCTGCAATGCAGCATCAACTAAAATATACGATTCTTCCGCATTTGTGTCAATATATATTTATCTTGTGTGCGTAGCAGCACAGGCAGGACCCGAATGAAGCCGACCCCAGTCCTCATCAAGAAATACGGGAATCGCAGGTTGTACGATTCTTCCCACAGCCAATACGTGAATCTCGACGATATTGCGGGATTGATTCGGGAGGGCAAAGACGTCCAGGTCGTCGACGCGAAGACGGGAAAGGACCTGACCCGCGTCACCCTGACGCAAATCATCACGGAGGATGCAAAGGAGAAGCCCACAGGCCTGCCGCTCGAACTGCTGCGCCAACTGATCGTGGCGTCCGACGAGGTGCGGCAAGAGTTCGTCATGTGGTATTTGAAATCCGCCTTTGACACCTATGAGAAGGTGCAGGATGCAGTGCAGAACCGGCTCGGCGAGGTCCAGTCCGCCATTCTGTCGCCGGTGGACATGATGCAGAAGATCCTGGGCGCGCCGGCGGCATCCCAGCCGCGAGCCCAGTCCGAACCGGAACTCGACACACTGCGCAAGCGGGTAGCGGAACTCGAGGCCCGGCTGGAAAAGCCCGCGCGAGGAAAACGAGCCTGGCGTCGAAAGCAAAAGGGCAGGTTATAATTCGCAGTTCGAAGCTTTTGCCGCTAACGCGATGTGCCCGAAAATGCCGGACAAACGCAGGATGAGATTGCAGCGCAAACAGAAAAGGGTTGCGGGTCCATCGAAGGCGGGGAGTCGGAAGCAAATTCACAGGCCCGATTTGGCAGCCGACATCTCACCCTGGACGGAAGCGCTGTTTGCGGCTGAGGTTCTCCTGCTGCACGCAACTCCCGTCTATTACGGCTTCGGCGTACCCCGCGGGGATGACTCCGCGGTGATCATTATTCCCGGTTTTCTCGGTACCGACCTTTATTTAATGGAGCTCCACGGCTGGCTGGAGCGCATCGGATACCGGCCCTATTTTTCCGGCATCGGTATTAACGCCGAGTGCCCGAATCTTCTGGTGCAACGCAAGCTGAACCAGACGATCGAAAGAGCACTGATGGAGACCGAGCGAAGAATTCACTTGATCGGTCACAGCCTGGGAGGGGTGATCGCACGCTCGGTGGCGGGCCAGAGGCCAGACGATGTCGCTTCGGTCATCACGCTGGCGGCGCCCTTTCGCTCCATTTCTACCAGCCGGACTGTGCTCCATGCTACCGAAGCCATTCGCCAGCGAATCCTGCGGGAGCATCGCGGGGGAGTGCTACCCGACTGCTACACCGGGCGCTGCACCTGCGATTTTGTCCATTCGTTGAAGCGCGACGTGTCGGACTCGATGCTGGAGACCGCGATTTACACGCGCGATGACGGCATCGTGGATTGGCGCCATTGCATGACCCGGAAGCCTGGGAGCGATTTTGAAGTGCCGGGCACTCACATCGGGATGGCGTTTAATCCTTCGGCGTACTCGATCGTCGCCGAGCGCCTGGCGAAGGCGCAATCTGCGGAATGAATTTGCCTCTTGGAGACCGCCGGTCTGCTTCAGCAGCCGACCATCCAGCGCGGCTCCGGTATTTGTTTCTAAGGCTTCGACCGGCCCGCTGCGCCGGTCCAAGCGGAGTACCCTTCTCGCCACGCTGTTATACGCGACTGCCAAGCGCACAACCGGTCTTCAGATAGGGCAAATGGTAAAGACCCGGCCCAGCGCCATCGATCGTCGCCTCCAATCGGATTCCATTCTTCGCGGAGCAATGAGAATTCCACCGGAATTCTTCGGGAGTTCTTTCGACCTCCTGCAGATTCCGGAATTCGTGTTTCTTTCTCGAGCACAGGCCGATCTTCTTCGTTCAGATTTGTGGTGAAGTGATTCGCAGGGCTGCCAGGCAGGGTTTAGCCAGGATCACGCACGGGTGTATACAGCGTCACAGACTAGCCGGCGGGAGATCCGTATATTGAGTGCCGCCATTTGAGGACAGTGCTATTGCTGTGTGGAGGTATCGATATGATTCCTGACAAGTGGCCCTGGAGTTGGGAAGAGGAAGTTCAGTGGCAGGAGGAAATGCGTCAAGAGGAATTTGGGTGGATGGAGGAACTGATCGATCGCATGATCAACGATGGCCTCGCGTGTTCTTCGTATGACCCCCTACAACCACGGGAGGATTCCGACGAGAAGACGGTTGTGGGCTGAAGGGCGATCATTCAGTTCAGGCGATAGAGTCTTGACCGCTGCGGTCGCCTTGCTCCACGCATCGTTGGGTTCGGTGCGACTGACAGCTAAATCCACCGCCCGTCGCCTTTTAGGCGCTGGTAGTAGTAGCCGTTTGTGTCTTGTTCTTCGACCCCTTTTGACGAGGTCAGAGGGAACGTAGGCGAGACCTGTTGTCGAAAACGGCGAGGCATTATGGGGTTTGCTTCCCGTCCGGCTGGCGAACCTTGAGCTACTTGGCTTTCACTACCGGGCCATCGTTGCTATCGGCAACTCCATCAAGCACGGGGACTGCTGGGTCTATCCTTCCACCAACAAAGAGGGCTACGGCATCACTTCCGTAGGTGGCAAGAGCACCTCTGCGTCACGCTTGGTGCTGTGCTGCGCTACGGACAAGCCGCTCGACTACAAGGTCGGGAAAGACTTCATGGATGCTTGCCACAGAACTCCCCTGTGTCGTTTCAGGGCTTGCCTGAATCCCGAACATCTCTACTGGGACACGAAGCGTAATAACTCCCGAAGGCGGGAACTTGAGCGGGCAGCAGCCGAGGTAGCGAAGGTTATCTCCTCTGACTTGTTTGCAGAGGTCGAACACGCTTCACTATAACGTATCCCGTAAGACATGCTAACCCTAACCATTGCCACAGATTACGCGTCTATGAAAAGTAGTATTCAGAGGTAGTTAATGCACACGCAACTGCCTCTGCTTTACCACTGCATAAGCAATGGGGCGAGTGACCTTCGCTCTCCCTGTTCCCCTCAAGGCCGTAGCATCTCACGCCCGAAATCTGGTGTAGACACTGAAACCCGCGATTCGTCGGTACACTGTACACCCCTTACGTTTTGCAATACGGGGGTTGTGAGTGTAATCGCGATTTTTCACCAATCATGCATTATCAGTCGTACACCCGGAAATCCCGTTCCAAAAGAATCCTTGATTGGAGTCCCGCCCCCAACTGGAGTTGCAGTGACAAAATAACCACCCGACGAGACGCTCCAAAACTCGAAGTAGCCATCGCTTTCCGTTCGCGTCTCTGCGGTGACTTGTGAGGGATGCTGTTGGTTACGCAATGTCACCCTTGCACTTGATAAGGGTTCTTCATCTTTCCTTGTGACCACACCGTACACATAGGGGAGCGATTCCCCCTTCAACTGAGCACGCAGTACGTGTATATCACCAGTTGCCAGTTTGATCCCAGCGCCTTGGTTGCATGGGCCGACAGTGAGTTCATCCTTCTGCTTGTAGGCCACTACGAGATACTTCTCGCCAACTCTGAACGCAAAGGAATCGGAAATAATGGGGTCATAGTGCTTAACAATAATCGAATCACCAGTGGTCCCCCAGAAGCTTTCGTCAATGTGAAAAAGGATGTGTCCGGCGGAATCCGTCTTTGAGACCGCCGTGCCGACGAAAACTGCGTCCGCATTCTGGTAGCGGTTGTGGGCACTTAGTAGCATGCAGCTATTTGCAAAGACCTCGCTACATGCGGCAACTGAAATCACGTTAAGAACCAGCACTTTGAGAAGCTTTGAGCGCATGTGGCATTACCTCCTGCCCACCCGGTACTCGTCAAGTATGCTCCCCAACTGTTGTAACCAGGCGTGGCTGTTGAAAAACTCCTTCTCGCGAAATTCGCGAAAATAAAATTGCGTTAGGATGCGCTGTAAGCGATCTTCTCGGGTCGGGTAGACATTTTCTATCCCCAAAATTCTGGCTGTTTGGGATGAAAAGGGAGTTTTTCAACACCCACAGGCGATTACACTCACAACCCACTATACCCCCCCCGACTCGTTTTGCAGTGGGAGCAAACCATCGCTCCCCGATCTTTTGACCAGCACAATCGAATCACCATGGCTGACGAGCCGAGAGGCGGCCAGCTATCTACGTGTAGACCATCGCACGTTGCTCGCATGGGCGAGACAGGGAACAGTCAAGGGTCACGTCCTATCCGGCACCAGACGCCATGTTTGGCGATTCCTTCGCAGCGACCTAGATGCTAAACTCGTTCCGCCTACCGTTGCTCTCTCGAAACGGAGGATTCAGTGAGAGCACGAAATGGAAGCATAGCTTTAGACCCAAGAATCAAAACGTGGCATTTTTTCTACTGGGAACAGGGCAAACGGCGCAGCAAGCGCATCGGCACCTTGAGCCAGTTCCCGACGAAGGCGTCAGCATGGCGGGCAGCAAAGCCATTGCGTGATGCAGTCGAAACCGAAACGCAAGTCAGCCGCAGCACAGCACCAAACGTCAGCACGCTAGTTGAGCAGTATCGGGAAGAGAAGATGCCCAAGCGAAAGATGACGCGGCAAGGCTACAACACATGGCTGAATCACTACATCCTTCCGACGTGGGGTGACTGTACTCTTCAAGAGTTACAGGCGCGTCCCGTTGACATGTGGCTGCAATCTCTTGTACTGGCACCCAAGAGCAAGGTGCATATTCGTGGCCTTGTCCGTGTTCTGTGGGACTTCGCAATGTGGCGCGGTGACGTGCCATTGCAACGGAATCCGATGGAACTGGTCACGATTAAGGGAGCATCGAAACGCACGCGGCAACCGCGTAGTCTCACCGTGGAAGAGTTCCGCCAACTTGCTAGGCAACTTGAGGAACCGTTCCACACTATCGCGCTGGTTTGTGTGTGCTTTGGCCTTCGCATCTCCGAGTGTCTGGCGCTGCGCTGGTCGGATGTCGATTGGCTGAACGGTACGCTGAACGTTGAACGCGGCATCGTGCATCAGGTAGTCGATGACGTTAAGACGCCAGAGTCAAACCGTGCGATGCACATCGACGCTGCGATGCTGGAAGGGCTGAAAGACTGGAAACGGTTGACTCAGTTCTCTGCGTCCGGTGATTGGATGTTTGCTTCGCCGGTGCAAATTGGACGCCTGCCCATCTCCTATGCAGGGGTGTGGTCTGCGCTCAAGAATGCAGCGGTCAAGGCTGGCATCGGTCACCTAAGTTCCCACACGTTCCGCCACACCCACAGGTCATGGTTGGATGCGGTCGGTACTCGAATCGGCGTTCAGCAAAAGCTAATGCGGCACAGCGACATTCGCACAACGATGAACGTTTACGGGACTGCGGACGCGGCTGACATGGCTGTAGCGAGTGGGAAGGTTGCGGGGCTGGCACTGAACGGCATGTGAAACGGCATGTGCGGGCTGTAAGTGCTTGAAACAGTGGCGGAGAGGGAGGGATTCGCTCCCGCCGTGCCTATTGATAACACGCAACTTGTTGAATCTCGATACCGCTCGGGACGCCCGTACCGCCTGTCCCGTAACATCATGGCACAAAAACGGCACAATCGCACAGGGGCTGCATCGTGAGGGTCACTAGAATCGTCCACATCCCAGAGGCATTTGCTATCCTTTGTGCCGTTTCCGGCGCGTGACCCTCTGTGCCATTGTCTCCCCCTCCCCAAGAGGAGGGACCGGCTAATAAGCGACAATCTTGTCAGGAGGAGGGAGCGGCATTCTTGTGAGTCTCGTGCTGAGGTCGGGTCTCGAGTCACCCGGGTCTGCCGTAAGCATGTGAGCAATGGCGGCTAGGACATTGCCCTTGGTGCCGTACTCGAGCGCGAGTCCGTTTATGAGACCAACCGTCCGAGGCGGGAGCTTGTAGGTCTTGCCAGTAAGGGGCGAGTTGAGAATATGGGACATGGATTCGTCAGACACCCCCCATCCGGGCATGTTCCACAGAAGCTCAACCGCTACCTGTATTGCTCGGGACTGCTGACCGTAAACGGGTCCAGCTTTCTCAATAAGCTTGACCGCCGCCTCAGGGAGCTTGTACCGCTTGGCGATATTCCGGCTCTCGTGGCTTTCCGACTCGCGCTTGAGCTTACTCAGCCGCCGCGCCTCTTTGGTTTTGCTCACGGTCTGCATTCTACACTCGGCGGTGTCCCCGCGTTATCGGTAGAAAGGGGCTCAGAACCATCGTACGTGGAAACCGGTCAATCCAGGATGGGTGCCAGTCTTCCAAGACGTTTTGCGGCATGTAAGTCGCTGAAAATCGGTGGAAGGCTGAGCAGACCCGTACCGCAACCCGTACCGCGCGAAATGGCCGTGTCAGATTTTCGCGGAGAACTTTTGCCCAGCGGAAACGCACGGCACGCGAAAGGCTTTTCCACGTGTGACGACACCCTACCAACCCGCTGCAGGTACTTGCTCCTCTCGCGAGGAATGTCGCCCGCCGGCAATCAGGCGAAGGGCGCCAAACAATACTGTCGGCGTTGGGTACAGGTCGTCTTTCTTGCCGTGAGCTGAACCTTGTCCACGTTAAGCACACTGCCGCACCGCAAACCCACGAGAAGATGTGCTCTTGCGACTGTCTGACAGTCAGTCCGAAATTCCAGGAATAGTACGTGGAAGCTGCTGCGTGATTAGGCTGTCATTCTGTAGGGTTGAGTTGTGGATTGGGAATTTTGCCAGCGAGCGACCCACCTCGTCTCCGCAGCGACCGATTCCAAGCGGGGAAGAAATCGAATCCGCGTGAGAACGTAATTAATACAAAATAGAGCGCAGCACACAGCGCTGTTTTATGCTCTTTTCAATATAGCTGCTGCGCAAACGGCGCCGGCATGGGCAAAGTTTCGCATGATTGCTAATCGGGATCTCTTGCCATCGCGTGCCTGTATTCACCGGCCAGATGAATACAGGTTTCCGAGCAGAATCCCGTCACGAAGTAAAAATCTGGGTCATCCCCGATGTCATTGTCCTCCAGCACATCGAGCGTCTCCGGCCAGCCCACCCCCAATCCCTCAAGGTCAGGGTCATGTTTTGTGATCTTGAGAGTTAACGCGGGACTCTCCCCGCAATGTGAACACATTTCCTTCGCGGACTGAGTCTCATCACCCACCGGCTCGGGAGCCTTAGCATCACCACTTTTCGCTTCTGCTTGAGGCGGAACAATTTTTAAGAAATGTTTGCCTTCGGGTGTAATCACCTTCGTGCCCTGTTTCCGCAAACCGGCAATTTCGGCATCTCGGAGAAAAGTAAAAACAACCGTTTGAAATCCAGACTGACGGGCTAATTGGTCGCTGAGAAAAGTGTTAAAGAGGTCCCGGTGCGGGTCATCCGGGTTTTGTTGAAGCGGTTCATCTAGGACCACGATTCCGGGATGAAAGCCAGTCACTTCCTTCGATGATGCCGCGAGTGCTAGGCAATATGCTGCGACCAACCGAGATTGGTCACTCGCGGAACCAAGTGAGCGGAGCCGCCGCGTACCCAAGTACGGCGTGTAACGTTCATCAAGGTGTAAGGGTGCCGGGTTAGAGGCAAGTAAGGCACTGTGCCCCAGGGCCACCAAGTATTCCTGAAGATGACGCAAGAAAATCTCCAGACGCGATTGCAGGTCCGTTTGGAGTTGCCCAAGTTGCTGAGTTGCTTTAGCGTCATTGAGCCAACCGTTGACAGCGGCCTGGAGTTTATCGAGTTCCGTGCTCGCTTCTATCACTTGGTCCAATCTTCGTTCTACCGTGGTTAATTCAACCGCCGTTTTTGCAAGCTGCTCGCGCACGCTGCCAATTGCGGCATTCACAGTAACCAGGGAACGCTCAAAGTCTCGCAGCTCAGATTCAACCCGAACGAACTCCGCTTGGGTCGATGTGAGGCGTGCTTCAACTGCTTGCAAGTTACTACTCATCAACTCATGGTCCCGTTTCAGCGCGTCAACAAGCACTAGCCTCTACAACTCCGCACTTCCCCCCACCGCTGAACCATCTCATCCTTGCCGTTCTGCTGTAACTCACCTAGGACAACTTCGCTTGCCATGTTCGGAGGTGCTAGCTCTCGGCCGCTTTGCGGCCAAGAAGGCGCTATTCCGCGGCGGATAAGCAGTCCGCCGCGCTGCGTTTTCACCCACAACTGATGCGGGTCCGGCCACTCCGGGTGCCCGTAGTGTGCCCAAACTCCGCATTCCAACAGCACTCCAACCGGTTCCACCCGTCGTCACAAGGAGAAAATACTATGGAACATCAATACCGACGTCTTCGGGGAGAGGGGTCGATCTACACGCGGCCCCGCAGTCCCTTCCTTTGGATCAAGTACTACCGGGCAGGAAAGCCGATCCGAGAATCTACTCGGACCGGGGACCTGGGAAAGGCCTCCCGGCTTCTCCACCAGCGCTTGGCCGAGGTCGCACCCGACTTGGCCGAAAGCCTCAAGATCGAGCAACTCGTGGACGACCTGTTCCGAGATTACCGAATCAATGAACATCGGTCTCTAGACGATGTCAAGACGCGCTGGCGTCTCCATCTGAGACCGTTCTTTGGCTCGGTCCTAGCAACCGAACTCGACTCCCGGTTACTCGCGCGCTACATCGACGGGCGCCGAGAGGAGCACGCCAGCAATGCCACCATCAATCGCGAGTTGGCGTGCCTGAAACGCATGTACCGGCTCGCCTACAGGTCGAATCCACCGCGGGTACCGAGCGTGCCATATTTCCCACACCTGAAGGAGACGAACGTGAGACAAGGCTTCGTCACTCCCGAGCAGTTTGCGAAACTCGTCGCCCACTGTCCGGACCTGTGGCTCCGGGCGATGCTCGAGACTGCCTATAACTACGGTTGGCGGGTGAGTGAACTGCTCAATCTTCGCGTCTGTCAGGTCAATCTCGTGGCTCGCACTATCCGGTTGGAACCGGGCACAACCAAAAACCACGAAGGGCGTGAGGTCACGATCGAGTCGGGTCGACTGCTCGAGTTGTTTTGCCAGTGCGTGGAGGGCAAGCGAGCGGAGGATCACGTGTTCACGCGAGGTGATAAACCGATACGCGACTTCCGCAAACGGTGGCAGACCCTGTGCACGGCCGCCGCGGTGCCGGGCCTTCTCTTCCATGACTTCCGCCGGACAGCGGCACGGAACCTGCGCGCTGCCGGCGTACCGGAGGAAATCATCATGCGCATCGCAGGATGGAAAACCTCCAGCATCTTCAAGCGATACGCGATCGTAGACAAGGCGGACGTTCGCGCGGCCTTGCAACAGCTCGAACGAGCTCGGCAGAAGCCGTTGGATCCTACCGACGTGCGCAGTTCAACCGAGCCAGAATACCCACCGGTCTCGCAGTTACCGATAGCTGCCGATTAGCGCTCCCGAAGCTCAATCCACTTCCCACTCCACGCGTTATCGGCCCGCATGTTCCTCGCAGGCCGTCATCGGTGTGGTGATCCTTCCTCCAAGACTTCCACGATTCAACAACCTAACTCTCAAGGAGACACTATGCTCGAAATACTCGTAGTAGTTTTGTTCTTATTGGCGCTCTGCGCGACGTTCATCGTGCTGCCCATTCTATTTGTCATCAAAGCAGCGCAAGTGCTGTTCGAGCGCCCACTCAAGGAAGTTGTCAGTGCCGTCAATGAAGGACGGGACCACCACTGGAGAAACGCTGATGCAGTGGAACGCGAGAAGATGGTACGCGCGGCCTGTGGCTGGCGCGTGATCGGTAGAGTGGTTGGTGCCGGTGCACTAGTCGCTGGTGCTTCCATCGCAGCCTCACCCGCACTCGGATTCGCGTGTTGTATGGCTGCCTGGCGAACGCTGAGACCGATCAAACAGGAGATGCGAAAGGCGTGTGCGTATAGATCGACGGGTGCAGAAGACGAGGAACGTTTTCCGCCAGGCGATGGTTGTTTCTGAACGGCTGGACTGAAACAGTAGCTGGGGTCACTCCCGCTTTCCAAATCCGGCCAAATGCACTCCGACAGGTCTTCCGTGGAGTGCGGCGAATTTCAGCAACTTCCCAGAAGCCGGCTTCTAAGACTTATCATTACTAATCGCGGTAGGCAGGCATCAGATCACTTCAGGTTTGCGGACTACTCGCCAACACACTTCACCGCGCGATACATGATCAACAAACGCGAATGCCTGCATTAAGGGACTTCTAACATACCGTTCTTCCTCGGGAAACGGATTAACTCCAGGGAAAAAGCGGAAATGGCTCATTGCGATATTCCATTTTGGGGGTATGTGACGATCGTAGTCGCCTGTCTTACCAAGCTCTCTTAATTGCACCTTCGGTCCAGCCGCAGTGGGCATTCGTTCAATCGTACTCCACAACTTTGGACGTCCGGCACAGCGTTGCACGCAGTCCCCAAAACGGGCGTGAGTCGTGTGCCATCATCATCACAGGCACGATGTTGCCGTCCAGAAGCTTGGTTCTAAGGAATCAATCGTCGACATTTCGAGTAGACGCATTTCGTTGAGAATATTTCTGTCGTACCATGCCCAGATATAGCGGCGTGTTCATTCGCCTTCTCGATCATGACCTTCAGAGAAGGATCCCAAGAAGGCGGGCGACTTGAAGCAAGTCTGAATCGTCGTTCCAACCGAGGAGATCGCCAACCAGACCTAAAGATGAGGTCGAGGCTTGGGTTTACGGACGATGAACGACCTGGTGAATCACCGGAAGGAGAAGGAAGCCAGCAGGCGAGCTTCTTCCTAACTCAACGCGGTCACCAAAGTCAGCGCTGCGGAGGGTTCTGCACATTTGTTTGCGGCCAAACCGCCAAAATTGCGTGCCTCGAAAATCCTTCGCGCTCCAATAGGCGGGCGACCATCGCCGCGCGAGAAGAGACGCCAAGCTTGTGGAAGATGCGCCGCAGGTGGGTGCATACCGTCCACGAACTGATGTTCAGAACGTCAGCGATTACCTTGTTGGGGTGGCCTAAGCCCACCATGCGTGCAATTTCCTGTTCCCGAGGACTAAGCACGAAAGACTTCCGCTGTGCACGCGGCATTCGAACCAGCAAATAACGATCTCCGTCGCAGCCGACATCCAGGATAATTTCTTCGCCCCCATCTCCACAGCCATCGTCATATATTGGGTTTTCAGCGGCATGGCTAATCAGCAGCCGGAGCAGATCTGACACATCCGTGCAGGAAGGACCCGGAGCACCACCATCAATCTCACTGGCAGCACGGGTACGCATAAGCCCTCCTAAGGGCCGCGTGGATTACAAGCTGTTTCTCCAATCCCTGATTCGCACTGCCGCCACGCGCAATAAACGCTATGCCGGACTCAATGGCTCACCTCGTCTAAGACGGCGCCGCTCATTGAGCCGGGTTTGTACAACATGGGATACATTTTTCGAGCATTAATGCGAATTTGTTCCGTTTTCGTAACAGGACCGAAGCGGCGCAATCCTAAACCGACTCACATCGCGAACGGCGCCTCATAACCCCCGCCCTGCTTGGGTTAGGATCTCGGGTGACGGATTATTTTGGAATCACGAGGTCGCTCCGGTTGGACGGCATGGGGTATGCGGGAACTTCCCAGCTTCGACCCGTAACCGGTCGAGTCCCGCTCCGATCGCTTCTCCCGTTCATGTCGTTGATCGCTCGCCGAACGTCAGCGTTTTTACATCTTTGTCGCTCGAAAATGCGACTACCACTGCGAGACGTCCTGTTATATGGTTATTCCACTCCCAGCTCCATCGCACGACCGGCGCTCGGAATTTCATTGCTCGACAACAGATATTCAGCACATCTGCCGCACGGGGGGGTCGCTCATCCTGTGATGCTGACGTGGGCTAGTCCCCGTTGAAGACGGCCTTTCGCCACTTTCCCGAGAAATTCCAATGCGGACCAGCCCAGCATTGACGGAAACGGCTCGCGAAGCGAGGTCCCATCCCGTCGACGAAGTAATCAGGACGCTGGTGGGTCTGCTGGAAGCAGGATCGGAGGTAGGTACGATCGATCGATCCCCCCACCGGGAACAGGTCCTGCTGGACGCCGAGGTGGGAGGATGCCGGTATCTGCTCGTTCGCCTGCCACGCTCTGAGCACAGTCCCATCCGGCTCAGTCCGCGAGAGCAGGAAATTGTGCGCATGGTTGCCAACGGTCACCCCAACAAGGTTATCGCCGATGTCCTGGGCATTAGCACCTGGACTGTGTGCGCCCATTTGCGTCGCACATTTGCGAAGCTGGGAGTTACCTCCCGCGCCGCGATGGTGGCGCAGCTCTCGGAGATGGGATTGCTGACCAACAATCATCGCGCTACGCCAGACTCACGCCCAGTCCGCTCGAAGCAATCCGCCTAAAGTTCGTGTTCCAGCTGTGTCCCGGGCGGCAGATAGGCCCTATTATCTTGTGCGACGCTCAATGCCTGATGCGCGTGGGAGTTGCCGGAGGCAGCGCAGACGGGTCGTCTAGAACTGCGCATCAATGTCGGGCTGCGCAGCACCGGGCGCAGCAAGCGCAACGCGTTCCCACCTAAGATGAGCGCCTCCTGATCGGGCGACAATCCGAGCAGGCGAATCTTGTGAATTTCGACTCCCGGATGCAGCCACGGGCCGTCCGATCCGAATAGAATTTTGCGCGCCCCAGCCCGCTTGATAGCTTCCACAATGTAATCAAAGCGCCTAACACCGGCCGTGTCGGTGTATACATTCGGATAGCGACAAAGTTGATCGATGACCTGCTGATGTGCCCTCCAATCGTCCGCGAAACTACCCAGATGCGGGACGATGAAATTGACATCGCGGTATTGGGGAGCGAACATTTCGACGACCTCCGCCCGGCCCACGACATCGGCCAGCACGGGTAACCCGAACGCTCTGGCTGCTTCGCAGACCTCGCGTGTGGGCATAGCGTCAAACCCGTGCAATTTGATGCCGCGAAAATGCCACCTGGTAACAGCGCACTCGACCATGGAAAATATGCGACCGGCATCGCGACCGGCGTGGACGAATGCAAACCCAATCAGCCGATCAGGGTCTTCAGCGACGATGCGTCCAACCTGAGCGTTGGCTTTGGCGTAATCACTGTGAAAAGGCGCGAACACAATTGTCTTGTCAATGCCGGCAGCCCGCGCACGGCGGAGGTAGGCTCCGATTGGCGCGTCCGTGTTCCACGGCGCGGTCATACGATCGCCCTTTCCAGCGTGACAGTGGCTGTCAATTACCATTCCTAGAACTCCAGACGGTTTGTTTGTCCAGTTGGCGGGCCCTTTTCAGCCTTTCAGCGGCCGCAGCCAAGAACCAGATGCTGGTCTCAATTCCTCGATAAAAGTTCCCCAGGTGAAACTTCTCATTCGGACTGTGGATTGGGTCGTCGGGCAGAGCAAAGCCCATCATGACCGTGGGTATCCCCAGCAGTTGCTGAAACATGCTGAGGACGGGGAAGGAACCTCCAGAGCGCACCAACGCTGTAGAGGATCCAAAACCCTTGCGAAGCGCAAAAACGGCAGCGCGAACTGCCGGATGCTCGCGGTCCAACACCGCGGGTTTCGCCCCGGAGAGCACGCGGACTGCGCAGGTAACTGTGGGCGGTACGATGTCAGCAATGTGGTTGCGGAACAGCCGCTCGACCCTTTTCGGATCCTGGTCGGGCACGAGTCTGAAGCTAAGTTTTGCCAGAGCGTGAGAAGGTATCACCGCCTTTACGCCCGCACCTTGATAGCCACCTACGATGCCATTCACCGTCAATGCCGGACGAATTGTTAACCGCTCGTACAAGGTGAATCCGTCCTCCCCCCAACCTTTCTCCGCGTGCGCCGCGCTTAAGATCTGGGCATCACGGGGGCCGGTGCGCGCCATAAATGCACGCTCGTTTTCACTCCAATCGCGTACATCGTCGTAGAACCCGGGAATGCTAATGTGCCCATTTTCGTCATGCAGACTCCCAATGATTTCGCAGAGGGATTGCAGCGGATTATGAATGGCCCCACCGAAGTTGCCGGAATGCAGGTCCTGCCCCGGCCCCCGTACCTCCAGTTCGAGCCGCAGTGCGCCTCGTCCCGCATAACTGATGGCGGGCTGATTCGGTCCGAGCATGGGGCTATCGGAAACCACAGCGACATTCGCCCGGAGCGCGTTCCGATTTCGCGCGATGAACGACATCAGGTTGGGGCTGTCGATCTCCTCCTCGCCCTCGAACAGGCATTTAACATTGATCGGCAGTGAGCGTCCCGTTCGGAGGTAGGATTCGATCGCCTTAAGATGCGTGAACAGTTGCCCTTTGTCGTCACACGCACCCCTGCCGTATAGATTGTCCCCCTTTACTGTCGGAGTAAATGGTGGCGTGCGCCACTGATCAAGAGGATCGGCAGGAAGAACATCATAGTGGCCATACACCAGCAGGATGGGGCGATTGTAGGCTTGCAGCCACGTCCCATACACGATTGGATGTCCGCGCGTCGGAATTACTTTTACACGCTCAAGTCCAATGCGCCGCAAATGATTTCCCAGCCAGATCGCGCAATTCTTGAGATCACGGGCATACTTGGGTTGGGAGCTGACCGAGGGGAAACGTACGAAATCTTTCAGTTCGGCGAGGAACCGATGTCGATGGCGGCGGGCGTATGTTACGGCGTGTTCCGGTGTCATGATGCATGCAGGTGGTAGCTTTTCCTCAGCCAAGGGACTGCTTCAGCGCCAACCTTTGCGGGTCAGCGCTGAAGCAAAGGAGTACCCCCGTCAGTATTCGTACTCGAACTCACGCGCTGGCGCTCTTACGGGCGAGACTCCCGGTTTCCCACGGCCGCGCCCGTTGGATGACACACGCACCGGCGTGGGTTGAGTCTGGTCCCACGGTAGTACGCGCGCTGACGCCGGCCGTCCGGCCAGATTCATGGCTTGCGCACTGGTCAGCCACTCTTCCGACTGCTCGGCGATCTCCAGCAACAGAGTTTCAAACTGCGCCCGCGTGGTTTGCAAGATGTGGGGTTGCGCCAGCCAGCGCAGCACTTCTCGTCCCGTGACTCCCATCCTCTGGCGAGGCGAAGTGACGAGGCGCTCGTTGAAGTAGCGGATCAGAACCTCTTCTACCACGTCCCAGGCGTTATCGGCGCCAAACAGATTCTTGACGTCGTCAGCGTTTAGAATCTTAAAAGCTTCTTCGAGCAGTTGCATGACTTCGACTCGCAGGACGTTGAGATGACCAAACGACAGCCACTTCAGGTTGTTTCGTAAGTCGAGACCGGCGCGTCGCACGATGGCGATTGACCCGAAGCTGGGATCGTAGGCACGCTCGCGAATCACATCTGAAATGCGCTTGTCACGCCAGAACAGCGTGACCTGGTGAATGAAGTGAGCAAAGAGCTTGTGGAAATCGGTGTTCGCCCGGGAACCAGTGGGTACGGGCGCCCCCCCGTAGTTGAAGATCCGCTTGTAGGCGGACTGCCGGTCGCGCTGGGTGTAACGCAATACATCGCGGCGATCGAATTGATACAGGGCGAAGGCGCCCGACCCGCCCGAGAGTCGAACCGTACCCGCACGGAACAGTTCTTGAAGCTTCTGGACTACGCGGAAGACGCCAATCTTCTCATGCTGCCAAAGGTAGTACATGTCACCCACGGCCACGATGCGCTCGGAGGTAATCGTCTCGTCGTAGGCTTCCACACCAGGCGGAATGCGGGTGATGCCAAACTCACGGGCAGCCTCGGGGCCAACCCCGGCCAGCGCAGCCAGGCCTTTGTCAGGAGGAGGCGTCGCCTTGGTGTCGGCGTCCACGACCGAGGCCAGCATGTCATCAATCTGCTTAGTGAGCGCGTCAGCCAGCTGCGGGTTGGAGATCAGGTCCGACGATAAGCGGCTGGCCACCTGTTCCCGCAGGGCTGCTATCCGGTCGTATAAGCCTTGATAATCTTTTTCGTTTGCCATGAGTCAGCCTCCTCAACTTTGCTGCGAGTGCCACACAATCAGCTCAGTTAAAACGGCGGCGGTTGAATCTGCTGAGCAAGAGTCAACAGGTTGTCTAGCTGGTCTTGCAGATCATTGGCCGCATTGAGCACCCGCGGAGTGTTAAATGCCGATGGTACTCCGGCGGCGGTGATGACATTCAGATCGGTCAAAGCGGCCGCCGCGGGAATCAACGACTGCTGCAGGATCGGGATAAAGGTCAAGCCAATGCCAAAGGTCCCACCCTCCTGCGCAATCCTCGGTCCTTCTTCGGCTGCAAAGTCCCGTATCCACGAAAGCACCCTGTCAACAAACATCGGTTGCAGGACATTGACTGCTGGATTGGCGGACAAGGCAAAGTTGATCAGCACGGTCTGTTGTTCGTCAGGACCGATGAACATTGAATCCAGGGCAAACCGCACTTCATCCACCGATTCCACAACCACCGACATCTGTTGCGAGATCAGCACCAGTTGCGTTCCAAAGAAAGCTTGGGGTGCGGCTCCCGGACCAACCTGGAAGAACGGCCGGTTGATGTTCCAACTCTGCTGCAGGGAGGTCACGTAATCGACGATGATGCGAAAATTCGTCTGATCCGTTTCATCCTCAACCGTGTTTACCAGATTGCCGGGCTCCGCCGGGATAAGTCCGATTGCGCCAAGAGGCTGCCGCCGCAGCCCAAGGACTCGTCGCAACGTAGCCAGTTGACATCCGCTAACGAGCAGGTCTGGATCGAACTGCACCACAGCTGGAGGCAGAACGCCGGTCAACAGCAAGAAAATCTGATCTACCCTCGTCACTCTTGGTCCACCAGCCATGCCCAGTTCGACGACAAGCTGGGTCATTTGATTGCGCACGATTTCCCGCGTGGCTTGAATGAATTCGTCGTCGGCGTCGGGCCGCAGGGGGTACAGTCCGTCCAGAAGCTTGAGGGACTCATCGATGGCGTCTTTGGAGCGCGTATACACACTGGCTTGGGCTCCGGTAATGCCACCGCCGATATCAGTTTGCACCGCGTAGGTACGGGGCGTCCACACGCACTCAGTGCGACCTTCTGTCTCTTGGCAACTGAACGATGCGTTGAGAGCGCCCACGAATCCTTTTGGGTCGCCGACCTTGGGCTTCCAGCCGAGCACATCCGCGATGGCCTTCATCGCCATTTGTCCAAGCTGTGAGCCTCCTCCCGCTCCGCCCCCCTTGCCAGGCGACGCCAGCGGTGACGGTGGATAACTAACCTCTTCAGTGAGGATCGGGAACGCGGTGGCGGCATTCATTGCGTGTGTGACTTGGTTGGCAGCTCCAGCCACCGTTCCAGTGAGGCCTGGCTGCGCGGCAGTCCCCGTAATCGCGGCTGTGACGTCAGACAGGTCCTGCCCGACCTGTTGCACTGCATCAGTAAGGCCCGGAGTGGTTTTGGTTCCGGCGATGGCCTCGTGCAATTTGTCTGCAGCATTCTCGATTGCCTTTATGGTTGGTGTTGCCATTGTCGTCGCCCTCCCGAGCTCTCGCTCATGGCTTTTTGTGGCTCTTCGCCGCAGCGTGCGCCACGCCAGCCCGATTCCCAATCGTGCTGCTCTTCACGTAGCGCCCTCTTTTTCCGAGTCCCTTACGTCAGGCGCTGACACGAGCTGCTGGCCGATGTTGGTGGCCTGCACCGACACCGATGTCATCCCTACCCGCTCGGCAATTTCCTGCCAGCA
Source organism: Terriglobia bacterium (assembly GCA_020073215.1). Taxonomy (GTDB): domain Bacteria; phylum Acidobacteriota; class Terriglobia; order Terriglobales; family Acidobacteriaceae; genus Acidiflorens. The sequence continues at coordinate 105,966 of JAIQFO010000005.1, forward strand.
CCCGGCCAGGGCCTTGCTGGCGAGGTCCAGCGGCTGACGGCACTGCTCCAGTCCGTGTTTCACGCTGCTCGCCCAAGGCAGCCACTCTCCGCGCCGCTCGCTCCCTAAGCTGGAGAGATCTTTCAACTTTTCGTACGACACTAAGTCGGCAGCAAACTGCTGCTCGATCTGGTGAAAGCGCTCTTGACAGTTGGTGAGCGCTCGACGGGCCCGATCCAGATTCAGGGGATGTGCGACCGCCTTTTGAGCAGCTCGTGCCGACGTCAGGCACTCGCCCAGCAAGCCCATCAACTCCAGGATGGTATCTTCGAGGTGGTCGACGAGCGCCGCTTCCCCTTTTAGCGGTTTGTCCTCCGCTACTGTCACCCGAAGTGCCAGCAGAGTGTCGTGGAGCCTTCGGAGATGCGTGTAGAGTTCTCGGAATGTCGCTTCCAAAGCCATCTCATTTACCCGCTGGCCAACGCTTTGTAAAAGTTCTTGGTAAGGACCTCGGGACGCGCCAGGCGGCGATCCAGCGCGCTGCGCACGGCGCCGATCAGAAAACGTTCTGGGATGATTCCGGGATCCACGCCGGCAGCCAGACGCCGCGAAGCTTCCTCGATCATCTGCTGTTCCTTGTTGCCAAAGTTCATCACCTGCGCGAAGCTTCGGTCACCCAGTGACTTATAGGGATGAAAGCACATCGCATCCACTACCAACGGGCACGCTTCAGAGAACGACTTCAGGACCGCTGTCGGAATGTTCCCCGCAGCCGCGCTGGGATAAATACGCACCCAGGCACGGCGGTACTCTTTGGCTTCGGATTCGAATCCCATACGCCGCAGCAACTCGAGATTTATCAGCATTCGCAGGTACGGCGTGGGATGCGGTCCCCGCGGACTGTAAGACACTACGGTCTCTGGTCCGCGTGCCAGTATATCCATAAGCGAGCCCGCGATACAGGGTCCACCGAGCAGCATTCCGCTCAGGTCCGCGAACATCTCTCGGTTCCACCGCACCCAGGTACGAGTGACTTGGGGCGTGGCTCCGGCGCGCAACAGCCGCAAAGCGATGTGTCTCGGAATCTCTTTCGAGAGCTCCAAGTCGCTTTGCAAGTTGTGACTGGTCTCGTGCAATATCGCGCCCAGCGTCCAAGGGTTGATTAACCTGTGATACGGAAGCTGGATGAGTGGAAAGGGATTAAGCTGTTTTCCCAAGCGCTTCAGCGGAATGCCCCTGCGAAAGGTTGCCGGCGCGAATCCCGTCGCCATGTAAGAAAACGTCGGCGGCGCGGGAATGGATCGAGCCACACCCAGCCCCAGGTAAGCGACCCGGTAGCAATCAAGGCCGATTCGGTCGCAACTGAGCAGCCACTTCGCGTATCTGGTTTGCCGCTGGCCGAAAAGTTCAAAATAGAAATCCCATATCCGTTCGATGCCTCGCACCCAGGCGTGCGCGTGCTCCTTCTTGCGCATCGTGTCCTGGAGTCGGGGGGCGCTTGGTTCTTCGCTGCTTGCCTCAACGGCGGAGCGCACTTTGCCCGACATACGTAACAAGCTGCCGCGCAGAGCCGTAATAAGCTTATTCACCGCCTGAATGTGGCCTGCCGTCGGCGCTTCCGCGCCGGTGCCGAACTCGTCTGGGCGGAACGGCCGCAGCGCCGCCGCGTGACGGGTCACGTTAATAGACTGCGCACGCAGCCAGGGCAGTAATACTGGCGCCGGTTTGCGAACCACCTTAATTCGCGGACGAGGTGGAGCTTCCACCCGCGCAGATGGCTCCGGCATCGTTTTGACCGCGGTCGCCATCGATTCCTACCTCAGCAGTTGTCCGCAGCAACGGCAGTATGCCGGTGCCGTACTTACAGCAGGTGCCTGTACGACGTGACCGGTACCGCACGCTGGGCAGACGCATTGCCCACCAACCACCCTTCCGTATCTCACACCTGGCACGCCGACGGTACCTGCAGCGGCCTGATAACGGGGCCCGGCAATCGCGCCGGGAGCGCCATATGGAGCGCGGCCATAGCGCCAGTGCGGCCGGACCACGCGCCCCCAGCGGCGATGGAAACGGCGCTCGAGATGATTATGTCGGCGCAGTGCGTTGACTCTGTTCCGGCGATTGCCCAAAACTCTCTGCGTCTGACGTGCAAGTGTCATGACCGCGGACCGAGGGGTAACAGGACGACCACGCGCTGCCTGACGTGCGATACTGCCGACCGTGCGTCGTGCAATTGTGGGTACGGTGCGCAGGAGCGTTCGGGTTTGAGGATTACGGTGAAGACTCTTCGCAATCTTCCCAATCCCGCGCGTGAGATGCGGCGTCGCCCTCGTTACCGCTCTTGCTAGGCGAGGAAGCGCCTTTCTCGCCAGGGGTGCGACGGCTTTAGCGACGACAGGAAGTAGCTTGCCGGCCGCCATCCCCACCAAGGGCAGAAAATGCTCCGCGGCTTCCTGTTCCGTCTCAGCCTCGGCCGCAAGCTCTCCCAAGTGCTCCATCATGGCGTCCGGATAGATCTTCCTAATAGGACTGACCTCGCTCTCAAATTCACCCTCGAACTCGCCTTCGAACTCCTGCTCGCCGAGCAGACTTCCGACCACATTACCAATCGCTCCGAGCCAACCTTCGCCTTCCAGGCCGGCCTCGCCTTCCAGTTCACCCTCGAGTTCTCCTTCCGACTCGCCCTCGAGTTCAGGCAGGGCTTCTAGTTCATACTCGGACTCATACAGAGGTGTTGCCATGATGTTTCCTCCTCAAAATGGTCGAAGACCTACGACCTGAGCCGGTCAGCGAGCCACAGCGCTGCGAGCACGGCGCCGCGGACGCTTGTACGACCTGCTTACCCGAAGGTTACGAACGATAGCGGCGCCGCAAGCCTTGTGGCTACCAAGGACGCGTCGAATCTGTTTCGCAGCCGCGCGCGCGGCACTACGCCGGGTGATCGGGACACCTCTGACGGCTTGTCGCTTCAAGTCTCTGACTGTGCGCCGAACAATGGTAGGCACCGCACGGACCGCCACGCGTGTGACACGACGGCGGCGCAGGATGCGGGTGAGAATTGCAGTACCGCGAATCAAGTGAGGAAGGACTCGACGCAGGGCTCGACGATCTGCCGGAGAAATGACGGTAACGGCAGCAGCGCCGGCCATCGCCTCGGCTTCTCCTTCGTGCACTTCCTGCGAGGCAGATTCAGCCATCATCTCGGCGAGAGCTTCGTTGTGCGTCAGTTCATGAGCTGCGATCTCATGAACCATTTCTTGCTCACCTTCACCCTCAAACTCCGATTCGAACTCGGATGCGAGTTCGAACTCCCCCTCGCCCAGGGCGGAGCTTGCCACTTTGCCTAGCACTGCGCCGAATGGGCCACCGATCGCAGTTCCCACGATCGGAGCGGCGACCTTGGCAACTTTCTTCAGGATGGGCGCGGCTCTTTTTAGGAACCTCCCAATTTTCCCGAAGAACTGCTCGCCCGTCTCCATTTCACCTTCGAACTCGCCTTCACCTTCGAACTCGCCTTCGCCGAGCCGGCCCTCACCTTCGAGACCGCCTTCACTTTCAAATTCTCCCGCGAGTTCGCCTGCGCCCTCAAATTCACCTTCTCCCTCGAATTCCCCTTCGAGTTCGCCTTCGCCCTCGCCTAGGAGGCTGCCGACAACGTTGCCAATGGCGCCGAGCCAGCCCTCGCCTTCCAAGCCCGCCTCACCTTCGCCTTCGCCTTCGCCTTCGCCTTCGAGTTCACCCTCGTGGAACTCTTGCTCAAGTTCCAACTCCAGTTCGCCCTCATGCATATCCGCCATTGTGCTTACCTCCTTCGGGTCATGACGACGCGACAACCATAGAGTCAAGTGCAAACACTGTCTAGTCGCTTCTTGAGGCTAGCTGGTTTCAGTTTCACTATGGTGGGTTCGCTCAAACGGGGGACATAACGGGCTGGGCCAGCAATCGCGAGGGGTAGCCAGTAAACAGGATTGATGGGACAATTGGGCAAGTTTTCGAGGCGTTTTCTCGAGCGGGGTCAAAGGTGTTAGATGGAAGCCACAAACAAGGCTTACTATCGAGACGGATGTCGGACTCCTGGCTGCAACCCGATCACGTCAATGCGGTTGGACGCGATAACCGCCGATGAGGTCGAGAGGCTCGCCTTTGGCAGTTCCTTATCCACCGCCAATGTGCCCTGCGAACCTTGCGTCGCATGCTTCACAAGGCGGAAGAAGGGAAGAAGGGTAGCTGATTCGCAGCGCTCCCAAGTTCAAGCTGACGAAGGAAATACCGTCGAACCTTGCGGCTTGAAGGCGCCGCGGAAGAGAAGTTCTTGTCGGCTGCCGACTAGCCGAACGACGTCAGGCGCTGGCGGCTTCTAATCGGCTGAACCCTGGACATCGGATTGACTTGTGCGTGAGCTCCTTCTATGTCAAAGCGGATCGGCCCCGGGTTGCCCGTTACTCGCCAAATGGAACACTCGTTGCCCTACTATCGAGTTTTTGAGTGAAATCGGTGGAGTAGCCGATAGCGATACGCATAGAGCCGGATGTTGGTGCCTGGAAGAATCCTCGCCGCCGATAGGCCGGAGCCCTCAGGCGGACCAAGGTATCTTCAGTCACACGAATGCGTGATAACAATCACAGACAACTAGGTCTTGATCAATGAATACTTTTTCGCGCATCGCCTCTCCGACTAGCAGTTCCCACCGAGGGGAGGAAGTGCCCGCTCCCTGAGGCGACGCATCCCTAAGTCTCATTCACCAGAGTTCCAAAGTAGAGCGAAGCGCACTCGACACGTAAAATCACGGATCGACTCTACACAACTACGTTCTGGTGATGGAGCAGGAGTTGATTACTCAGGCCGTCGAGGGCACGCGTCCCGCGGGCTGAACAAGACGCGCACGACGTCGCCACTCGCTGGGCGAACCTTCTCTGACAAAACGGAGGCATCATGCGTATACATCGCATCACCATCTTCGCTGTCGTTGCTGTGGTCGTCATCATGGCGGCGGCCGTCTTTGTGCGCGCGGACCAGCCGCAGGCATCCCTCAGCCCCGATCGCATTCTGAAGGGCACCACGCCGACTATCACGATCACTCTAGATAAGAGCATCCCAGACCAGAAAGAGGTCAAAAGCGTTCGCATAGGTGGACATGTCATTGCCGTGCAAGAGCCGAGCGCGGAAGGCAAAGTGTCCGTACCACTTCCGAAGCTCGAGATTGTGGGCCGGGCTGACGTTGAGGTCATCGGCAGGGACGATAAGTCAGTTGCCGTTGGACAGCTGACCTACGTCGAGTCTCCACAGCCTACGCCGATCCCCGTTGTCGGAAACACCAAGGAACTCGTCCTTCTTCTCATATACGTGGGGCTCATCGCTCTTCTGCCCACGATATGCACGATCTACGACATCCGTAAGAGCTACAAGGAGCGGGAAGGAGTTCTCGCGAAGCTGGGGAATAACCCAACCGTCCAGGAGATCGGCTCTCTCCTCGCGGGTATGGACAAAGGACCAACTGGATTTACTGGGCTCACACGTGGCCTTGTCGCACTAACGCTCATTCTCGTTTTAGGTTTTGCAGTCTTCCACCTCGTTGTGTTCGCACCGCCCAAGCCTCCCGACATTGCGGAGAAGCTATTGATGCTAATTGCCGGCACCTTGACTGCGATCACTGGTTTTTACTTTGGCTCCAAGGCAGCCACCGAGGCCGCGACCCAAGCTCCACTTGGCGCAGGGAAGGCAGGAGGTTCCGTGGCGCCCAAAATCACGGACGTCAAGTGGGCGGACGAGAGCGCTAGGAAGCTCATAGTGAGCGGCGAAGGATTTGGCGCAAAAGGGGATAAAAGCAGTGTAACGGCAGGAGGTAAGAACGCACCGGACACGAAGTGGGACCTCAAGCAAATAGCGGTTACCCTCCCGGCTGACGTAAGCCCTGGAAGCGTCGATATCATCGTGACGAATAACAACGGCGACGCTTCTCCACCATGGCCGTTCCAAGTCTCCGCTACGGCTGCGCCGCCCACACCGTCTGGAGGAGCGCAGACCGGAGGTTCCGTGGTGCCCAAGATCTCAAAGGTCGGTCAGGGCTCGGGCGCCGCTGACAGGGAGCTTGCTGATTCTGGTGAAGAGGAGGAAGAAGGACCGTGACACTGGGAGGCAAGAAAGTCACGGTGACCAACTGGGACGACAAGCAGATAAGCGTTACCTTCTCAACTGACGTGAACGCGGAAAGGTCGACGTCATCGTGACGAATGACAACGGTGACTCCTCTGATCCAAAACAGGTCACAATGCCTTCCCCCAATGAAGTGGACGGCCTATAACCCAGGCCAGTTTGGTTTCAATTGGAACGGCATAGTCGAGCACTAGTATCAATCATCAGGAGATTGCCATGAGAGTTGGGACGTTGCTCCATTGCAAAAGTGACTGAACTTCGGGAAGAAAGAAGGAGGACCCGGGCATGGAACCGTCGGCTCCCATCAAGAACGAAGGTCGCATGTTCGGATTTCGTAACGAAGTTGATTTCTTGGTTGACTCTGGAGGAGACTGCTTTATCTTTCACGCACTTCCCCTGCGAGCCTTCTAGTCGACTTTTTCGATTCAATGCAAGCTATCCGCTCCTGATTAAGAAGCGGGGAAGTTCGACGTCTGGCCCAAAGAACATTGCCCGAGTGAAATGCGGAGGAAGTATGAGAAGAAGAATCTGCTTCACGAGTGTATTTATTCTTTCTGTGGTTTGCACACACGCGCAATCCAACCCAGCCTTGTTTCGCTGCAAAGACCAGAAGCACACCATCAATCTATCGATCAACAATTCCGGACAGATGGTTGAAGGTCCGGTATGCGCCCAGATCGTGGTCAATGCCGTTCGCTATGGGGCGGACTTTGGAAAGACGGTGAGCTACACCGGCGGGGCGAATCTGCCCAGCATTTTCCCATCGTCTTTCTCGGCTGGGGGAGCTCAGCCGCCCAGGGTGGAGAGTCTTAACGATCATTTCATGGCCGACTTCAAGAATATCCAATCCCTGCAAGGGCAGCTGTTCGCGCTTGAGGGCATGAACCGCAAGACCGGCAGCGACACTGACAAGTATCTGGCGACCCTTCGGGCTCTGATCGGTCAAACCGACGAGACACTCAAAGCCGGGGGGCCGAAGGCTGTAGTTGCCCTGGTAACGGGTCCGGACACACAGAGACAGATGGATGATGCGATCAGGAACGCGTTCAACTGGACGACGGCTGACGGAATTGTCGCTGGGCTGCAAAGGGTGCAGGCGGACCTGAACGCGCTCCCGGCGCTCTTTCCCGCCAACACGGGCACGGTCACGGGCGACCCGTGCAGTGACACGAACATCGGGCAACTCGGCTGGACGGATTGGAGTAAGTGCCGGGATGCTCAATACAAGGCAGCCCAGTCGATGGTTTCAGCTGCGCTGACGGAGGCGGGGGCGTGGACTTCCGATAGTGACAAGGCAGCACAGTTCGCCAAGAAGATCGGGATCGTTCAATATTGGAAGAACACCATCAGTACCCTGAGTGAGGGTTCGTTCACGCTGCAGTCGGAAGTGCTATGCGGAGTCCTGTTCAACAAGAACGAGCAGACGATTTTGAAGCTGCTCCTGGTGGACCGAACTTCTGTCTTTGACGGCCAGCTTGGTCAGCCCCAAACGAAAGACGGATTGCTGACGGTTACGTGCTCCTCGCCTTTCGCGGTCACGGCGGGGGCGGCATTCAGCACGATTAGGAACCGACAATTTGCGATCGTGAAAAGCGTGCCTCCTTCTGGAGGAAATTCAATCAACACATTCGGAGTGACCTCAGACTCAAGAATAAACCCCTATCCGATAGCGATGGCTCATGCGCGTCTGCGAGAATGGGCCGACAACCGATATGCGCTGCACTTCAGTTTCGGGGTCGGCGCAAACGTTAAAGGAGACAGCTCTGGTGGATCGAGTCCGGAATTCTTGACCGGACCGAGCATCTCGTTTTGGCGCACGATCTTCGTGACTGGCGGCCTGGACGTGGGGAAACAGTCGAAATTGAGTGGCGGATTCAAAATTGGGGATACCGTGCCCCCCGACATCACGTCTCCGCCGGTCTCCAGCTCTTACACGGCAGGCTTCGGATTCGCGATCACGTTCACCAAACCGTGAGGGTCAGATTTGTTATGGCCGTTCTGAAATTCCAGATTGAGCACCAAGGCCGGGATCAGTGGTGCTGGGCGGCGGTGGCGGCCAGCATCTGCGGGTTTTACCAGGACGATACGCTGCCAACCCAGTGCGGGCTTGCGAATCAGTTCCTGTCACCGGGCGAGGATTGTTGTCAGGAAGGCGCGTCAGACAACTGCAATATCCCATTTGCTCTCGACCTTGTGCTCAACCAGCTCGAGCACCTAGTCCAACCGCCGCAAGGCGTCGTCCCATTCAAGGATCTCGATCACGAAACTACCGTGAACCAGCGACCTGTCGCCTTACGAATTATGTTTTCGGACCTGGTGACCGCCCACTTTGTGGTAGTCATTGGCTGCGCCATCGATGACAGTGGAACTCAAGTGCTCAAGATTGCTGATCCGAGCGACGCCGCGGGGAATGTGACAAGCATTGGATATTCGGCGGTCATGAACGACTACCGGCCCGGCGCCACGTGGGACAAAACGTATTTCACCGCCAAGAAAACGTGACTTCGCATGCCACTTTCGCGGTTCGCACCTCCCAAGCATTCCCGAAGCAAGCTGGCCGAAGCTCTGGCGACTTTTGGCAACATCAAGGCCAATCACAAGCACTGGATGAACTTTTCGCCTTCGACGCCAAGCCGCGACCAGGTGTTGCATCCTCATCCTGTTTACAGCGTTCGGCTGAGCAGACTTCTGGAGGGAAGGCCGTTGAGCGCCACGCTGAAGAAAGTGGGGTGGATGTATTTCCTGCAGGACCGCGGCACGACTCTCGCGTGCGCCGAAGTGAGTATTGTTTCAGGAAAGCATAAGAACGCGCGGCTGAGCGAGGGACCATTCGTAAAGAAGGCATTACAGTTGATCGAGAAATCGGTACGCGATCCGAGAATCGGACGACGCCGGTATGCAATGAGGTCCCTGCGGCTGGAATCGATGCACATTTTTTGTCTGTGGCTTAGAGTGGGCCACCGAGTGGAGTATTTCATCCCCGTGACATCGAGTAGCGCAGTCTTGAGAGAGGGGGAGTGGCTTTCGCGAAGGGAGTTCACGAAGGCTCTGCGGTCAGAAGGACAGCGGATTTGTACTGCTCAAGAGCGCATGTCGCGTCTGCTCGAAGCACATCGCAGTTGAAGCCGGGGTAGGGCAAGAAATCGCGGAACTGGTGACGCTTGAGCGTCTTCACGTCTGGTGGCTGAACAGCAGGTAGGTCAGCTTGGTGAGTGTGTTGTTCCGCTCATCCACTGTGGAGCCTGAGGGAGAGAATACGGGCACACTATGACCAGCCACGTCTACGAACGGAAGGTTCCGCACCTGCTCTGAGAGTCAATGTATGGCCACGAGGACCCGCAAACCTTCTGTGGCAGTAGCTGGACTCGCTGCCCGAACGATTGAACTACCCACTGAGTCCTCGCTGAGGAGACCGAAGCCGGCTTCGCTGCGGTCGCAGATTTGCGGGTGGAGCATCGCCCACCAGAGTGGCGCAGCAGGCGCCGCCGAGCACGGCGGTCATGCCATTCCAACTACTGTTCCAACAGGTTGAGCTACAATTTCAGCCGCTCGGGAACGCGAAGCGAAATCCTGGCTGAAGACCGAAGGTTCTTGCATGGCTATAAAGTGGGACGATGTCGTGCGGTTGGTGATCGGCTTAGTGTGGCCGCTCGTTGTTCTCCTGATGGCCTTACTCTATCGCCGAGAACTGGGCGCTCTTCTTGAGGGAGTCGCCGGACTTGCGCGCGGAGGGCTGAGCAAGGTGTCCTTGCCTGGTGGAATCTCATTAGAGTTGACGAAGTCGACTGAGTTCAAAATCGAGTGGTCTGGTCCGGGCGGTCAAGATCTCCGCAACATGGCTGTCATGGCCCAGTTTGCGAGCGGTGTGCCCGACATTCTCGGCTTGCTTCAGCCCCAGCAGCCAACGCAGTCAGCCGATTACGCAGTGTTCGATTTGGGTTCTGGCGATAAGTGGCTCACTTCCCGGTTACATCTGTTCAGCCTCCTTCTGCGTCGTATGCACGGTCTGCGGTACTGCGTTTTCGTTTACGACACACAGGATGTTCGCGGTCGATCACTCGGGTTCGCAACCACGGAGGGGGTGCGCTGGGCCTTGGCACGCAGGTAAAGCTAAAGCCACGTCTCTCGTACCACGCACGGAGTTGCTCGTTACTGAGGGCGGGTAGTCGCGTGTCGGTTTGCATCTGTGATCTTGCGGACCGGCGTCACGATTATCGGAAATGCAGATGCCGAAACTTGTACGCTCTGTGCGCGCCTCTGTGATTAGCTCATCCATAGTTATTGCGCCAGCGTTTCCCTTAGTCCGTAGTACGCGCCGTCCTTGCCTTTGCGGACGGTCTCAACCCATGTAGAGACTTGCTCGGCGCGGAGCCGAGCGCCAAGGTTGCGGACACGCTGTTCGCACACCGGGCGGGTGAGAGCGCGGACCGTGATTGCCACAACGCCGCGTGATGCTTGTTGCTTGATGCGTTCCCTTGCCTTGACCGCGACGTCCCTCTTAAACTCGCGGTCCTCGCTGAAAATCATATGAATGCTCAGGTTCTGTCTGTGTCCTGTCTAGAGGATTAGCTTTTCCGTGGCATCTTTGGGACTCGTGACCGTGAAAGTCCGGGTGCGGATGTTGTAGTCAATCGGGTGAACGGTCATACGCATTGCGCGCCGTCCGCGTACCGTCCTCACCCGCAACCTTGCGATTGTGCCGGAGTCATCAGAGACCTCGCCGGTCTCCGGGTTGTACTTGACCGGCGTGTCCGCCGTGATGACCCGCGTTAAATGCTGTCCGATTGCGTCAAGTTTGCTCATTGCTAGTTGCTCCGTTCCCGCTCGTAAAATGCGGTTGCTTTCTCGGCGTCCGCGATTGATGCCGATCCGCTGTTAGGGTCCGCCGCCTTCGCTTTCTCGCGCTCAATCTCCCAAGAGTCTAAAATCTGTGTCCGTCTGTCTTTGCTCATAGCTTGACCTCGGAGCGAATGAAAGCAAGAGCGGTGTCCCTGTCCGAAAAAAGTTGTCCCTCGTGCTCAATGTCACCCTCTAGCATTACGGCAACCGAGACGCCTACATAGCCGGACTTTCCCTCAACGTCCGTGACCGTAATGTAGTAATTCTTAAAGCAAACGTCTGAGGAGTCTTGCTCACCCGGCTCCCTCGGGAAACTTCCCGGAGAGTTGTAAACCTCCGTCCCGTACACTTGGGAGAATGGCGTTACAATGCCGAGGCGGAGTTGCTGTACTTCTTCTTTTGTCATGTCCTGTCCCTGTCCTGTCTAGGTTTGCTTGAAAACTACCTTGCCGCTCTTGATGCTCGTGAGTACCGTCTTGATGTTGCCGTCAGCGCCGTGCTCAAGGCTCAAGCGGAGACCCGCTTTGAGCGCCTCGGCGTTAAGTTTCTCAACCTCTTTTACGATATAAGCCGCCTTTTCCTCCTTTGTCATGTTGTCCTGTCCTCTCTACCGGTGATTCCGGCTTTAACCCCAAAAAAGCAAACGCCGTAAAAACCCTTTCGGATTTTCACGGCGCAGTTGTCAATGTGTGCTGACTATTTGTTGCCTTCGGGTCGTCAGCTAGATAGAAGGTTCACCGCACTTTTTCTATACGGCAGTGCAGTGCTACCATGCGTCCCAATTATTAAGATGCCAGAAAGCACAGGAAGTAGCAATAGGATTGTTTCCGAGTTTTATACCTGTTTCTTGGAAAACAAAAACCCTCGGCGTGTGCTTGCCGAGGGTCTTACTTCTTTTATCGCGTTTCTACCATGTTTTAGCAATTTGCTCCGCGAGTTGCTCCCGGAGCTTAGGGACAAACTTGAGGTAATGCCGCTCCGTGATAACCGTATTGCGGTGACCGAGCGCCTTGTTGACCATGTTAAGCGGTGCGCCGTGCGTGAGCAGGTCAACACCGTAGGTCTTCCGGAATCTGTGCGAGTGCGCGTTCTTGACACCGGCTTTGTCAAAGACTTTCCTCAGCTTCTCTGAGAAGTCTTTCGCAACCGTGACCGGCTCACCGTTCCCGCTCCAAAAGATAAACTTCGGGCTGCCATTCGCAACCCTGAGGAGCGCCTCGCCTACCTCTTTCGGGATCGCGTTGTTGACGCCGGTCTTGGTCTTGCTCCGGCGAATCGCGACAAAGTAACAGTCTTTCTTCCCAACCTTGCCGGAAGTCACTGCGGCACGCTCAAGGATTGAGGCGTCCTGAATGGCAAGACCGGCATAGCGCATGACTGCAATGAGCGCCTTGCAACGCTCCGCGGTTTTGCCGTCAAAGCTTTCAACCCTATCGCACGCCGTCACAATGGCCGCGTATTCCTTCTCGGTGAACGGGTCCTCCGGCTCGGCGGAGGTCACGTTAAAGTGATCTAGCTGTGCTGTCGGATTGTACAGGAGCCTAATCTCAGAGGAGTCCCGGCAGAAACGAAAGAAGGTACGGAGCCGCTCTTGTTCGTTCCGCTTCGCATAGTTGCTTTTGAGATTCCACGAAGCTTGATACTTCTCAAGGTCACTCTCCGTCACGTCCGCAATGTAGAGCCGCCCGTTGCGCTGGCAAAATGCCTTGAATCGATCAAGCGTATATCGGTATTTGCGCCGGGTCTCTTTGTGCTTGGCGCTTTTCTTGTTGGTGAACATCTCAACGGCGGCGTCAACCGTGACCGGCTCCTCGGCTTTCGGAGTTTCGCCTATCGAGCGGGCGTGAGCGTCCCGCTCCATAGTGCGAGCCTTCTGCTCGGCCTTCTCCCAAGAGCGAGTTCTCGCTGAGACCCTGTGACGTTTCCCGTTGACAGACCATTCCAGAATCATGCGGCAACCGCAACGCTTGTACGAGCGGTCCGCGTTGTGCGGACAGTTTTTCGAGTGGCGTTTATAAACCGTGATTTCCATTGCTGTGGTTGATCCTCGTTTCTACGTGTCAGCTTTATTATAGAACACTGGTCGGTGTACCAGCGACCATGGCACAAAAGCGGCACACTAGAAACGAAGCGGTAAACAAGTTGTTTGGATTGTGTTACTTAGGACTGGCGGAGAGGGAGGGATTCGAACCCTCGATAGAGTTGTTAGACCCTATAACGGTTTAGCAAACCGCCGCCTTCAGCCTCTCGGCCACCTCTCCGGCGTTGCGGAACTATAGTTTACCACTGGCGCTTGCTTTATTCTGATGTTGTGGCGGTTTGCGCCATGGCGAAAATCCCGCGCAAGGTTCGGACTGGCGGTAATACGAAAGCGCCGGGCTAGAGCCGAGACACTTTCGAGCGCTTGCCCTCCGCCAAGCGAAGTGGCGCTGTGGAAGCCAGTTCCACGCGGTTCCTTCCTTTGTTCTTGGCGCGATAAAGAGCCTGATCGGCTGCCTGAATCACCTGCTCGGGCTGGCGGTAGCGGGTGCTCGGTTCGGCCACGCCGATGCTGACGTTCACCGACAAACGATCAGGCGACTGACTAGGGCTCGCAGGAGCGGTTTTCTTTCTGGTGGGCTTTCTACGATCCGACCCGCCCGTCCGGAGTTCATTCTGAGGATTGCTTCTTTTCTCGGCGCTTCTCTCCGCTCTTCTCTCCGAACCGCGCACCTGAAATGTGGATTTCGCGATGATCTGGCGCAGCGAGTCGAGATGTTCAAACGCTTCTTTGGCGGAAGTGTTGCGAAAGACAATAGCGAACTCTTCGCCACCGCAGCGGAAAGCCTGGCCGTCACCTCCGACCTGCGATAAGCGCTTGGCCACCATGCACAGTACCTGATCGCCTACGTCGTGGCCGTATGTGTCGTTGAATTTCTTGAAATGATCGATATCGACGATGGCGATGGCATATTGCTGGTCCAGCGAAAGCAGGGCCTCGTTGAAGGCGCGGCGTCCGCGAATGCCGGTGAGTTCGTCGTGGTAGGCGAGTACGTAAGACGTCTCGATCAGGGAGGCGCCGAGGATGAGGGCGGCGGTGGCGACGTAGGCGTCTGCTGCCTTGCCGGCCGGGGCCAATTCGAGCCACATGAAAACGGCGGCCACGGACCACGCGAAACCGGGCTCGATCGGCTTGCGCGTTTGAAAAAAACGGCGGACGAACACTGCGGTGGCGACCACAAAGCTCAACAGAATCCAAAGCGGGATCGCAGCCTCGCCGGGATGCACCGGACCGGCGGGGCTGTTCTCCGGCCGGCACAGCACCGCGAAGATCACCGATTCGAGGAAGAGCAATCCAAAGCGGGGCGCGATTCCGGCGATGACCAGGCCGCGCTCGCGCAGCGAGGCGAACACGATGAAGTTCAGCGGGATCAGCAGGGCGGCGAGTACGACCGCGGTGCGCCCGGGGCCGGTGTGAGTCTGACCATCGGAGAAGAACTCGACCGCGCGGTGCGCCAGCAGCAGCACCAGCAACGAAAACAAAACGCGACTGGAATTGAAACGCCAGGCAAGAAGCAATCCGGCGGCAAACACGGCAACGTAGTAGAAAGCCAGCGAGGGCGCGACTTGGACAAACAGGGAGCTGCTGACGAGCGCCGCCGCCAGCGCCAATAACAAGCCGCCCGGAACCAGCCACACCTTCCACGTTCTTCCATTCACTTCTTCAGAATACGGCAGGAGGGGCGGGGAAACGGTTATGTTTCGGGCACTGTCAACACCTCACCACGGAGGCACGGAGACACGGAGAAAATCAGAGGACGGGGAAAGCCCTGGTCCTTGCGGATCCAAAGGCTCTCTCTGTGTCTCTGTGGTGAGGTTCTGTTTTGGGCGCGAGCGGTGGTAGTCTTCCCTGTTTATGGCTCGCGCATCGTTTGCCGCACGTCGTTCTGAATATTGGCCGGAACTAACTTCAGAGTCAAAAGCCGCGGACAAGAGTGTCCGCGCTACACGGACAGCTCAGCGCATCGCAATCGACACCGGAGGCACGTTCACCGATTGCGTGTGGGTTGAGGGCGGCGCTCTGAAAACACTGAAGGTATTCTCGACGCCCGACGATCCGTCGCGCGCCATTGCCGAAGCTCTGGGAAAGATTGTCAGCAAAAGGACTGGCGCCAGAGCCGCGATCACCTTGCTGCACGGCACGACCGTCGGAACCAACGCTCTGTTGCAAAGAAAGGGTGCTCGCGTTGCGCTCATCACTACTTCGGGATTTGAAGACGTAATCGAGATTGGACGGCAAGCCCGTCCCCGGCTGTATGACTTTTTCTTTGACCGGGCTGCGCCGCTTGTTTGCCGGGAATTGCGGTTCGGCGTCAAGGAAAGGATCGGGGCCGAGGGCCAAATTTTGGAACGGCCGTCGGAAGAGGAGCTAGCGCGGCTCCGGGAGGCAGTGCGTGACGCCGAACCGGATGCCATCGCGATTTCTTTGCTGTTCTCGTTTGCCAACCCGCAGAACGAAGTGGCGGTAGCTGCGGCCGTGGCGGAGCTCGGCAAACCGTTGTCTGTGTCTCATCGGATTCTGCCGGAGTTCCGGGAATACGAACGTACCAGTACGGTCGTAGTGAACGCCTATCTGCAACCGCTCATGCAGACCTATATGGAGAAACTGGCGGAGCGGGCGATGAACACGGGAGATGGCTTCACAGCGCCGCTCCCCGGACCCGAAAAGCGCGATGCCCGGAGCACCCGCGAACCACGGATCTTTGTCATGCAATCAAGCGGCGGGATCACGGCGCTGGAGTCGGCAGCTCGCGAACCGGTGCGCACGGTGTTGTCGGGACCGGCGGGTGGACTGGTTGGCGCGGCAGCAATGGCAGCGCGCAGCGGGTTCCGGAAGATTCTCTCCTTCGACATGGGAGGGACCTCGACCGATGTGGCGGCCGTGCAGGACGAGGTTCGAGCCGGTGTCCAATCGGAAGTGGCTGGGCTTCCCGTAGGCGTTCCCATGCTCGAGATTCACACGGTGGGCGCGGGCGGCGGGTCGCTGGCTCGCTTCGATGCGGGCGGTGCGCTGCGCGTGGGGCCGGAATCGGCGGGCGCCGATCCGGCACCGATCTGCTACGGCCGCGGAACCGAACCCACGGTGACCGATGCTAACTTGCTGATGGGGCGCCTTCGCCCCAATCGTTTTCTAGGCGGCGAGTTCACGCTCGACTTTGAACGAGCGCACCGGATCACGTCGGAATGGCTGAAGAAACAAGGCTCGCGCTTGAGTCTGCAACAATTTTCCGCCGGTGTCGTGCGAGTTGTGAATGCGAATATGGAGCGGGCCCTGCGCGTTGTTTCCATCGAACGCGGGTACGACCCGCGCGACTTTACGCTGGTGGCGTTCGGCGGCGCGGGAGGCCTTCATGCCTGCGAACTGGCGGAGGCGCTGGCCATCCCAACCGTGATGATTCCGGCTCGACCCGGCGCGCTTTCGGCGTTTGGCATTCTGGTGAGCGATGTGGTGAAAGATTACTCGCGTACGCTGCTCTGGCGGCTGGCCGACGGTTTACCGCAAGCGAAACTGCGGAAAGAATTTCGCAAGTTGGAAGCGGCGGCACACCAGGAATTCCGCGCGGAACGGTGGCGCGGCGGGCTTCATTACGAAAGGAGTCTCGACCTGAGGTATCGTGGCCAAGGCTACGAACTCAACGTGCCCGCTACGGATAAGGCGGACGTCATCGCCCGCTTTCATGACGAACATCAGCGCCGTTATGGATATCACCACGCGGGACGAGAGATTGAATTGGTGACGTTGCGTCTGCGCGCCCGGTTGCGCGCGCCTCAGGGATCCCAACCCGAATCAAAAGTTGCGCGGCGGCAAACGAGAGGAAAGCCGCGCATAACGCCCGCCGAACGCGCAGCGGTGTCTTTTCACGGCCAAGCCGTGGCCACGCCCGTGTTTGAACGCGGCGACCTTGTTCCCCTCCGATCAATGAAGGGACCAGCTGTGATCACGGAATACAGCGCGACCACGGTGATTCCGGGGGGAAAGAAATTTTGGGTGGATGCTTCGCAAAACCTGGTGATTAAGATCCGGTAGGCGCGCTGAGCTGAGTGCGCGGGTCACTCTTCGTCCGGCTCTTTCTTTTCTTCGATCGCCATGTCCTTGAATTCACTCGACTCGAAGACGTCCCCACATTCCTGGCATTCCACGTATTCGGCTTCTTCGTCGCGGGAGACGATCTGCACCCGGGGATGCTTGCACTGCTCGCGGTTGACTTTCTCTTGGGGAGATTGCGACGGCTGACTAGGCGTCATAAACTTGCCGGTTGTTCATCTCTTGAAGGGAATGCGCGCTTTTCCTAAATTGGCGATATTTTGCGTCGGCGGGCCAAGGATGTCAAGTACCTCTGGAAGCCTGCCATACCGCGATAGAAATGTCCCCTGCGAGCCGGGAAGGGACAAGGATTCGTAAGGTCCGCTATGATCGTTGCCATGTGATCGTTTACCCGCACGATCGTAGCCAGAGAATCTGTGCGATTTGAATGAAGCGAATTTCGAAATCGAGAAGCATGACCGCCTCTTTCCCGGATGCTCAGTTCGCGGCGGCTGAACTAGCCGATGCCGGCACGAAGCCGATTTCTCGTGAAGCGGCCTGCCGGCTGCTGCGGGCTGGCGATGACGTGCTGCCTTCCCTGCTCTCGGCGGCGCAACTGGCTCGGGCGAGATTCAAGCCGGGAGTCATCACCTATTCCCGCAAGGTGTTTCTTCCCCTGACGAATCTCTGTCGCGACTATTGCGGCTACTGCACATTCCGGCGTGATCCCGGCGAACCCGGCGCGCACACGATGACGCCGGACGAGGTGATGGAAGTAGTGCGCGCGGGCGAGCGCATGGGATGCACCGAAGCGCTGTTCAGCCTGGGCGACAAGCCGGAGCTGGTTTTTCCCCAGATGCGCGACATCCTGCGGCGGTTCGGATATAAATCCACGCTCCATTATCTGGAAGCGATGTGCGAGAAAGTGCTGCGCGAATCGAGTTTGCTGCCGCATCCCAATCCCGGGCTGATGAGCGCGGAATGGCTGGAACGGCTTTCCCGCGTGGCGCCGAGCCTCGGGCTCATGCTGGAAACAACCAGCGCGCGGCTGCTCGCGAAAAACGCCGCGCACGACAACGCTCCCGACAAGGTACCGGCGAAGCGCCTGCGTGTAATTGAGGATGCGGGTCGGCGGAAGATTCCTTTTACCACGGGAATCCTAATCGGAATTGGCGAGACGCCGGATGAGCGCGTGGATTCGCTGCTCGCGATTCGCGACCTACATGAAAGGTATGGACACATTCAGGAAGTGATCGTCCAAAACTTCCGCGCCAAGCCTGTGACGCTGATGGCACGCTGGCCCGAACCCGGCCGCAAGGAAATGCTGCGTACACTGGCCGTGGCGCGGCTGCTGATGCCAGGAATGAACATTCAAGCGCCGCCGAATCTTTCCGACCCACACTACGCCGATCTGCTTGAGGGCGGGATCAACGACTGGGGCGGAGTTTCGCCGCTGACGCCGGATTTCATCAATCCCGAAAAACCGTGGCCGCAGCTGGACGACTTGCGATTGCGGACCGAAGCGAAAGGATTTGAGTTGCGCCAGAGGTTGCCGGTTTATCCTGAGTTCGCGGAACAAGCAGCGGCCCACAGCGATTTGTTGGCCGAGCGCCTAAGGTCCTCGGTGGATGCTGCGGGATACGCAAGGAGGGCGGCATGATCACGGTTCTGTCCGGCGGCACGGGCGGCGCCAAGTTCGTGGATGGACTGCGGCAAATCGTTCGGCCGGAAGAGCTGACGATCATCGTGAACACCGGCGACGATATGCTGTGGTGGGGATTGTATGCTTCGCCCGATCTGGATTCCATTACTTACATGCTGGCTGGGAAACTCAGCCAGGAGCGCGGTTGGGGCGTGAAGGGCGACACGTTTTTTTGCCTGAATGCCATGGGACAGTTGGGACAACCGATATGGTTTCATGCCGGCGATCGCGATCTGGCCACGCACATTTTTCGTTCGAAACTGCTTTCCGATGGAAAAACACTCACCGAAGCCACCTCTGAAATCGCGACCAGGCTTGGGGTCAAGGCGCGCATCCTGCCAATGAGCAATTCGCGGGTGGAGACGCGGGTCTTGACTCCGGCGGGGGACCTGAGCTTTGAGGAATATTTCGTTCAGCGCTGGTACCAGGATCCCGTCGAATCGGTCCGATTCGCGGGCGCCTCGGATGCGGAACCGGCGCCGGGAGTGATCGAGGCGATCCGCTCTGCCGATCTTGTCCTGCTCGCGCCTAGTAATCCGGTAACCAGCATCGCGCCGATTCTCGCGGTGCCGGGAATTCGTGAAGCGCTCCGCGAAAGCCGCGCCCGCATTGCGGCCGTAAGCCCGATTGTCGGGGGAGCAGCGGTTACCGGGCCCGCGGGAACACTCCTGGCGGCACAGGGCTTCGCCGTTTCCATTGCCGGCGTTGCCGATTTTTATCGCGACTTCCTCGATCTGCTGGTGGCCGATTCCCAGGACGCCCCAGCTGCCCAGGAGTTGCGCAAGACCGGCATGCGCGTGCATTGCACTGCCACCATCATGCGCAAGAATGAAGATAGAGTGGCGCTGGCCAAGAGCGTGCTGAACGCGGCCATGCAACCTCGGTCGCCTCAAGACGCAGTGGAGCGCGCATGATTCTGGTCCCGGTCAAGAACCTCGCGGAGGCCAAGCAGCGGCTGTCTTCCATCTTGAGTCCGGAAGAACGTCTCGCGCTGGCGCAGGCGATGTGCGAAGACGTGCTGGAAGCTCTGGCACGCTGGCAAAGTCGGCCCCCTGTTGCGGTGGTGACGAGCGATTCCTTTGCGAGCAAGTTGGCAGCGCGCTTCAATTTTGAGGTTGTTGCCGATGACAACTCCGGGGAAACCGGCGCCATCGAAATGGCCACGGCGGTGTGCAGAGCGCGAGGAGCCACGAGTACCCTGGTAGTTCCCGCGGATATTCCGTTGATCGAGAGTTCAGAGCTGCAGAAAATCGTGGATAGCGCGCCTGCGGGTGGCGCGGTTCTGGTGCCGGATGCGGCTGGGCGGGGGACGAATGCCGCCTGGCGATCTCCGAGCGATTTATTCCCGCTGCGCTTTGGAAACGACAGCTTCCTGCCACACTTGGCTGCGGCGAAGGCAACGGGCCTGCCTTGGGTGGTGCTCGAACTGCCGGGGATTGCGCGGGATGTCGATCGTCCTGACGATCTCCGCGAGCTGGCATCCGCTGGCGGAGACCGGCGCGCGCAGCAACTGGTGCGAAGCTGGAACCTCGGCACCCGGATTCAGGTTTAACATATCAGGTTTAACATGGGTTCGAGGGTTGCCAGGCACAGCGGGGGGCGCGCGGCTGGGGAGGTTCGCATTCTTCCCATCGCGGTCAGCGGAGAAATTCGCGCCGGAGAATCACTGTCCGCGAGGTTCTTGACGGCGGCGAGAAGTTTGGGGCTGCGCTTTCAGGATGGCGACATCCTGGTGGTGAAACACAAAGTTGTTTCGAAGGCGGAAGGCGCACTGGTCGCGCTGGATGAGATACAGCCCTCGGCGGCGTCACGGAATTGGGCGCGGCGCTACCGGCTCGATGCACGCGTCCGTGAACTGGCGATGCGCGAGAGCCGGCGCATCGTGCGGCGCAAGCGCAATGTGTTGATCACCGAGACGAAACACGGCTTCGTTTGCGCGAACAGTGGCGTGGACGTATCGAACGTGGACGGTGGACGGCACGCGGTGCTGCTGCCAGTGGATTCGGATCGTTCCGCGGCGAAGTTGCGGCGGGAGTTGAAGAAGCAGCTCGGGATCGAGATTGCGGTCATCATCAGCGATAGTTTTGGACGTCCGTGGCGGGAGGGCTTGACAGAAGTGGCGATTGGCGTCGCTGGGATGCGGCCGTTGGTCGACTACCGCGGCCGCCGCGATCCGCATGGCTATGCGCTGCACTCGACGGTTGATGCGGTCGCGGACGAACTGGCTTGCGCGGCGGGACTGGTCTGCGGCAAGCTAGCCGGCACTCCGGCCTGCATCATTCGCGGCTATGGTTACCGCCCAGGCAGCGGTGGGGCGCGGGAACTGATCCGGCCCGTGCGAAACGATCTTTTTCGATAGGAGAACGGCATGGCATTGCAGGCTTCAGAACTCGAGCAATTCCCCGCGCTGACCTGGGACCAGATCGCGCCGCAGGCTTCCGTTGCGATTCGTAGCGCCTTGGAGCGCACGTTGGAAACGCAAGACGGAGCATGCCTGACCGACGACGAGCGCTACGCCTTGGCGAATTGCGACCGGCCAAACTGTAGTGACGCGGATTTACTGGCGCTGCTGGTGGCCGCAGATACTCTTCGTCGCGACCTGGTCGGTAACATCGTCAGCTACGTCGTGAACCGCAACATTAATTTCACGAACATCTGTTTCGTGGGTTGCAAGTTTTGCGCGTTCAGCCGCGGGCCGCGAGAAGCCGACGCCTATTTTCATTCGCTCGAAGAAATGGGTCGCAGGGCAAACGAAGCCTGGGAACTGGGAGCGACCGAAGTCTGCATTCAAGGCGGCCTGCCGCGCGATCTGCCGCCGTTCTATTACCGCGACATTCTGCGCGCCGTGAAAAATGCGGTGCCGGAAATGCACATCCACGCGTTTTCTCCGATGGAAATTGTGTACGGCGAGGAACTGACCGGCATGAAGTTGCGCGACTATCTCACGATGCTCCGCGATAACGGATTGGACACGCTGCCGGGAACGGCGGCCGAGATTCTTGACGACGAAGTCCGCCATGTACTATCGCGCAACAAACTTTCCTCGGCACAATGGCAAGAGGTGATCCGCACCGCCCACGCGTGTGGCATCCCGAGCACTTCGACGTTGATGTATGGGCACAGAGAAACCCCGGACCATTGGGTGCGACAACTGTCCTTGTTCCGCCAGATTCAGGCCGAGACTGGCGGCTTCACCGAGTTCGTGCCGCTGGGCTTTGTGCATGAGAACACGTTGTTGTTCCAGCAGGGCCTCGCGCGCACGGGGCCGACGCTCGCCGAACACCTCAAGATTCATGCGCTGGCCCGAATCCTGCTTGCGGGCTCGATTCATAACGTTCAAGTCTCCTGGGTGAAGCTGAACCGCAAACTTTCGCAGCTTTGCCTGCGCGCGGGCGCCAATGACTACGGCGGGACGCTGATGGAAGAAAATATCTCGCGCGAGGCGGGAGCCAACGCGGGCCAGTACACCAGCCCGGAAGATTTCCAGTCGTTGATTCTGGAGATCGGGCGCATTCCAGCGGAGCGCAACACAAAATATTCGCGCATGCAGATCAAACTGCCCGTCATGCCCGTTCCTTCCGAGACTTCGTTTGAGACGTTTTTTGAACGCCCGCTGGATCCGGAATTCGCATGAGCGATCGCACGAGACGCGCTATCGCCGTCATCGGAGGCACCGGCCCGGCCGGTACCGGCCTCGCGCTGCGTTGGGCGCGTGCGGGAGAGACTGTCATCATCGGCTCACGCGACGCGGCCCGGGCAGAGCAAACGGCCGAAGCAATCCGTAAGCGGGCGGGCGCGAACGCTCAAGTTTCCGGGATGGACAATTCCGCAGCCTGCGCCGCCAGCGATCTGCTGGTGCTCACGGTTCCATTCGCGGGGCAGGCGGCGCTGTTGAAGCAGCTAAAGCCTGCGATTCGTTCCGGCAGCGTGTTGATTGACGCCACCGTTCCGCTGGCTGCGAGCGTGGGCGGACGCGCCAGCCGCACCCTGGGCGTATGGCAAGGCTCGGCGGCGCAACAGACGGCGGAACTGGTTCCGAAGGGCGTTACCGTTGCGGCGGCATTCCAGAACGTGTCGGCCGAAGTGCTGAACGGCGACGACGACGTGGATTGCGACGTGATCGTGTGCAGCAACGATCCGAATGCCACACAGGTTGCGATGGAACTCGCGGCGAAGATCGCCGGGGCGCGAGCGATCGATGGCGGGAAACTTGAGAACGCGCGCATCGTCGAGCAGATCACCGCGCTGCTGATCGGTCTCAACCTCCGCCACAAAGGCCACGGTGGAATACGAATTACGGGGTTGCCCGACAGCGCGTACAAGATGGGGCTGGTCACAAAATAGCCCGCTGGATGCTCTTTCGCGCCGAGCACGGGCCTACAAATTTTAGCGTAACGATCCGGGGCGCCACGACACTATTCATTTGGATAGCGGGATGGAACTATGGCGGCACCCATCTCTCCAACGGTCAAAGAAGTTCTTGACGAAGAGTTGCGGCAGGTCGAGACGTCGCGCAATCTGCGACTTGGGCACTATAGCCGTGGCTCCGCGGGAGAGAGCCTGATCGGGCTGGCGTTCTCCGGCGGCGGAATCCGCAGCGCGACGTTTAACCTGGGAGTCCTGCAGGCGCTGGCGCGCTGGCGGTTGTTGCGCGCCTTCGACTATCTCTCGACCGTCTCGGGCGGCGGCTACATCGGCGGCTGGCTGATGGCGTGGATGCATCATCAGGGCATCGGAATCCAGCAGGTGGAAGAGAAGCTCTCGGCAGCGCCCGATTCTCCGCGCGAAGCGTCCGATCCTCCCGAAGTTCATTTCCTGCGCGACTACAGCAACTACTTGACACCGCGAAAAGGACTGCTGGGCGCGGACTTCTGGGCCTTTGCCGCCAGCTATCTTCGGAACACGATCTTGAATCAGATCATTCTGCTGCTCGCGTTGCTGTCCTTGTTGTTGCTGCCGCGCAGCTTTGTGTACCTCCTCCATCTGCTGGAAAATACGGAGGATTCTCTTAACGGTAAATTCTCCGAAACGATCCAGGCGTATATGGTGTCCCAATACTTTGCCCTGGGGTTGGGTCTCGCTCTCGCGTTCCTGGCGGTCGTTTTCATCGGGATGAATCTCATCTCGGTCGATCCGGGAAGAAAGCGAAGAGACTGCTGGTTCACGTACCAATGGGCCGTGCAGTCCTTGATCGTCGCGCCGCTGTTTCTGGCCGCCGCTCTTTTTACCTACGGGCTCGGCTGGTTCCTCACCGAGTGGCAGATCGTGGAACATCCGCTGTACCGCGCGCCCTTATTAGGATTTGCCATGTACTTCGGACTCTGGGCCGGCGCTCTGACGGTGCGCTCGATCGTCCGGGCCTCGATCAAAACTACTGGAAACGGAGGGCCCAAAGCGTGGCGCCTGCTGGCGACCGCTGCTGTGACCGGTGCGATCGGCGGTTATCTCTTCGTGCCCTTCGCCCGGGTCCTCATTCCTGCAGGCGCCGCATCGGGAATTGCGTTCACGAAGTGGCATGTTATGACTTTCGGTACCCCAGTTACGGTTGGCATGATGTTGGCTGCGGGTGTGTTGCACATTGGACTGCTGGGGCGCAGTATGATCGACGCACACCGCGAATGGTGGGGCCGGCTCGGAGGCTGGCTGATGATCTACGCCTTCGGCTGGTTTTTTCTGTTTCTGATCGCGGTCTACTTTCCCGCTGGCCTGGGACAATTCTTGGGTTGGGAGCAACTCCGCCACCCCACCCATCCCCTGACATTCACTGGCGTCTTAATATGGATCGCCTCAACCGCTTACGGGGTTGCCTTCGGCAAGAGTGATACAAGCGGCAAGCTGATCTCGGAAGCGTCTTACCGCGAGAAGGTGCTGCACTATCTCGCAAGACTATCTCCGTACGCCTTCATTCTGGGTTTACTCCTGGGACTTTCGCTGCTGGCGGCGAAGATTTCCAACTGGATCACTGGAATCGCATGGCCCACGCTGGCGCTGCCCAGCGACCTGTATTTTCACTGGGGAGTACCGGTAACGTGTGTTCTATTGTTCGCCGCTGCCGTGGTTTTTTCCTGGCGCGTGAATATCAACGAATTCTCCATCCACTATCTGTACCGCAACCGGCTCGTACGCTGTTACCTGGGCGCCTCGGTGGCCGGACGCAACGCCCAGCCGTTCACGGGATTTTCCGATGCGGATAATTTTCCGCTGTCAAGTTTGCATATCCCCGAGGAGTCGAAGGATCCAAAAGATGCACGTCCAATTCCTATCGTGAATACCAGCCTGAATGTCGTGCGCGGCAAGGAGTTGGCATTGCAGACACGCAAGGCGCGATCCTTCGCGTTCACGCCACTCTACGGAGGGTTTACGCGCCAGACACCTGGAACGAAGGCGTGGGAATCCTTCTTCGGCCCGACGAAAAAGGCGGGAAGCCTGCTCCCCGGGTACAAAGATGGCATTACGTTTGGGACCAGCATCGCGATTTCTGGCGCTGCTGCCAGCCCCAACATGGGCTCGTATTCGGAACCTCCGCTGGCTTTTCTGATGACCCTGTTCGACGTGCGACTGGGCTGGTGGATTGGCAATCCCGCAGGCAAACGATGGCCGCACGGAAGTCCCCGAGTTGGCTTCTATTGGCTCCTCCGTGAGTTACTGGGCGCGACCAACGATGACAGCGACTATGTCTACCTTTCCGACGGCGGACATTTCGAGAACCTCGCGCTGTACGAACTGGTACGCCGCCGGTGCAAATTGATTGTGGCCTGTGACGCGTCCTGCGATCCGGCTCGCGGATTCGGGGATTTGCACAATGCCATGGAGCGCTGCCGTACCGATCTCGGAGTTGAAATCGTATTCGAGGACCTCGGTCCGCTGCGGCCTCAGAAAGACTCCGCTGACGAGAGTATCTTACGTTCGAAAGCTCACTTTGTAACCGGAACGATTCGCTATAATCCTGCCTCCGCCCAAGAAGACGGCGCCATCATTTACATCAAGCCCGCCCTGGTCGACGGTGATCCCGATGACGTCCTCGCCTACGCCGGAATTAACAAGAGTTTCCCGAATGACACTACGGCCAACCAATGGTTTGACGAAACGCACTTTGAGAATTACCGCGCGCTAGGTCAAGCCGCCGGAGCATCGGCCGCGGAAACGATTGAGGCTGGCATCCGGCGCGTCCTGACCCACTAACAACTTGTTGTGCAAGCGCCCTCAGAGCAAGCGCCCACAACCCGCATTCCTCGAGACGTGGAAGCGGCTCCCACCCCTGCCTATCGCGCCGCCCCCTCCAACTCCTGCGCCGCCGACTCGATCAGCGCCGACTCGTCCTCCAGCGCCTTCGAGACGCGCACGATCTCCTGCTCCGCTTCCGCATACCTTTTCTGTTCAATCCCCTCACGCACTCCCGGGACCGTTTTCACTCCATAGCCCGTGTAAACGCCCGGAGCGTAGAGCAAATGCTCGTACCAGGAACGCCGCGGCAATCCATCAGCATTCGTCAACCGGCGTTCGCTCTCGATCAAATCTCGGTTCAGGGCGCCAAACTTGGCCGCAACCGCGTCTTCGTCCAAACTTGACTGCTTCAGCGACAACGCCTGCTGGTAGTGCTTGGCGCTGCGAGTAAGAGAGTCGACCGCATTCTGCATTGGCGCGAAGTTCAGGTGCGGAGGAACCTCTTCCCGCGCCGGCGCCACCGTGGGACGCCTGGGATCAAACGTCGCCTTGAACACTCCTTCATCTAATTCCCGGTTGCGCTCGCGAATCTCCTCCTGCTTGTCGGCGAGCAACTTCTGCAAATTCTTGGTATACATCTCGGCCGTGTCGGCAAGATTCACGAAGTCGAACGGCAACACTTCGGCGTCCGCCAGCCGCATTACCGAGGTTCCCACGGTTTGCGCCAGCGCTCGCCCATAGACGAAATCCTTGTCGGAGAAATGCGTGTACCAATAAAAGTCGTCGTAAACGGAGTGATAGATTCCTCCTTCGTCCTCGCCTTCGTATCCCAGATCGAGGCTGGCGATGCCCAGGTGGTCGAGAAACGCGGTGTAGTCGGTTCCCGAGCCCAGTGCGTCGATGCGCAGATCGGTCCGCTGCCGCAATTCCTTCCGCAATTCGTTCCGCGATTCCTTGGGATCGTCCTCGGATTTTGCTTTCGCGATCTTGCTCAACTGAGCCCGCTGCCACACCGTCATCTGGGTTTCCGGATCCTCGATGTCGCGCGCAACTCCATTAATGAACTGCTCCAAGCTGTGCGATCCGCCCATACTCAGAACCCCGCGGCCGTTGCCGTCGGTGTTGATGTAGACAGCGGCATGTTGCCGCAACTCATCGGCATGGGTTTCCGCCCATTCGGTTGAGCCCAGCAGCATGGGCTCTTCGCCATCCCACGCGGTGTAAATGATGGTGCGCCGCGGCTTCCAGCCCTGCTTCAGCAATAGACCCAGCGCGCGCGCCTCTTCCAGCAGAGAAACCTGTCCCGAGATGGGATCCTCGGCTCCATTCACCCACGCGTCATGATGGTTGCCGCGGATGATCCACTCGTCCGGCGCCACGCTCCCCGGAATTTTCGCGATCACGTCGTAGACCGGCTTGATGTCCCAATTGAATGCAACCTGCAAATGAACCTGCGCCGGCCCCGGGCCCACGTGATAGGGAATCGGAAGCGAGCCGCGCCATTCCTCCGGAGCCATCGGCCCCGCCAGTGCCTCCAGCAAAGGCCGTGCGTCACCGTAAGAAATCGGCAGCACCGGAATTTTCGTGATGCTCTTCGCCTCCTTCAACGGCAGGCGCTTGGCATCGGGGGTCGCGCCGATCCCGGGTGTAAGCGGGTCGCCCGGGCTGGCGGAAGCAAAATCCATGACGCTGCCGCGCTGCACTCCCTCCGCGGGGCGCATCGGCCCCGCCGGAAACACATTGTCGCGAGTGTAGCCATCGTCCTGCGGTTCCGAGTAGATGAGGCAGCCAATGGCTCCGTGCTCGGCGGCGACTTTCGGCTTCACGCCGCGCCAGGAGTGCAGGTACTTCGCAATCACAATCGCGCCTTTGACCGAAATGCCCAGCCGGTTGAGCTTTTCGTAGTCTTCGGGCAAGCCGTAGTTCACAAACACCAGCGGAGCGGTGACATCGCCGTCAATCGAGTAGACGTTATAGGTGGGCAACTGTTCCGACTTCTGATTCGAGGTTGGGTCCACGGCCAGCGCAGGCTCTTCCAGTTTGGCCGTGAACTTCGTAGGCGCAAGCATCTCGAGCAGCCGAACCTTGGGCGTGGGAAATAGAACGTCGAACCTTTCGATGTGCGCGTCCAATCCCCATTCTTTGAAGTGAGCGAGAATCCACTCGGCGTTGTCTTTATCGTAGGGCGAACCCACATGATGCGGCCGTGCGCTCAAGTGCTGCATGTATTCCCTCAGGTTGGCGGGGTCGGGGATGGCGCGAAACTTCGTCTCCCACTCGCGCTCGGTTTGACTGGCGCGTGGCGAGTAACCCACCAGCGCAGTCTGATTTGTTCCGGCTTGATCGGCGCCGAACGACACAGATGGGACCACCAGGGTAAAGATCAGCACAATCGCAGCGAAGGGTTGCATGCGGCTCCTTTTGTTAGAGGGGTGCCATTATAGCTGCACGTCGGTAGTGGCTGGGTCTTTAATGGTTCCGTCCCGCCAACGCAACCTCGTTGAGCCCGTGCTCTGGCCCAACCTCAGGTTTTCGTCCACTAGGCCGCCTCCGGAACCGTGCCTGCAGCTTGTCGAGGTATACGTAGTACACCGGCGTGATGTAGAGGGTTACGACTTGCGAAAAGACCAGACCGCCGACGACCGCCAAGCCCAAGCCGCGCCGCGAGTCCGCGCCCGTACCAAAGCCAATCGCGATGGGCAGAGTTCCCATCAGGGCCGACATGGTAGTCATCATGATGGGACGGAATCGGACGAGCGCCCCCTCATGAATGGACTCTTCCGGGCTCTTTCCTTCTGTGCGCTCTGCAACCAGGGCGAAGTCAATCATCATGATGGCATTCTTCTTGACGATGCCGATCAGCATGATAATTCCCACGAACGAGTAGAGGTTCAGCTCCTGGTGGAAGAGGTGAAGAGTCAGGAGCGCGCCAACGCCCGCGGAAGGTAACCCGGAAAGAATGGTCAAGGGATGAATAAAGCTCTCATACAGAATTCCAAGAATGATGTAGATCACCAGAATCGCTGCCAGCAACAACAGTCCCATGCCGGTGAATGAGTTTTGGAAAGCCTGCGCTGTGCCCTGGAACGTGCCTTGGATGTCCGCGGGAAGCACTCGCAGGGCCTCGCGATCGACTAGTTTGGTGGCGTCGCCCAGAGCGGTTCCAGGCTTGAGGTTGAAGCTGATGGTTGCGGCCGGCAACTGGCCCAGGTGATTCACCATCAGGGGACCCACGGAAGGCACCAGCTTCGCGACGGTATCGAGCGAAATCAGTTTGCCTGCGCTGGAGCGGACATATAGAAAGGAAAGCTTGTCGGGATTGTTCTGAAATTCAGGCAACAACTCCACGATGACGTAGTACTCATTGTTGGGCGTGTATATGGTGCTGATCTGGCGGGTGCCATACGCGGAATAGAGGGCATCGGAGACCTGAGCCGGCGTCAATCCAAGCGCGGAAGCTTTATCGTGATCGACTTCCACGGTCAGCTGCGGGTTCTTTACCTGCAGATCGCTGGTAACATCCTGCAATTGCGGAAGTGCGCGCAGAGCGCTCTCCAGCTTCGGCGCATCCGCGTAGAGCTCTGTCGTGTCGGGCGATTGCAGCGTGTACTGATATTGCGACTTGGTCAGGGTTCCGCCAATGCGGATGGTCGGCGGAATCTGCATGAACACATTCAGGCCGGGAATTTGCGATACCTTCGGACGAAGTTCCTGAATCACCTCGGTCGCGCTCATGTGATTGGCGCGATCTTTCTTGTCTTTCAAGCGAAAGAAGATGCGGCCCTGATTGGTGGGACTCCCGACGGCAGACATGGTGTTCATGACGCTGGGATCGGAGCGCACAACATCGGTCACCTTCTGCTGCAACTGCATCATGTCCTGAAAAGCAATCCCCTGCTGCGCTTCGGTAAACGCGAAGACCAGGCCTTGATCTTCATCCGGGATGAACCCGGTTTTCGAGATCGTGTACAGATAAAATGTCAGCCCGATCACCACGAACGACACCATCAAGGTTGCGAACTTGTGCCGCAGGACGGCCTTCAGGCTGCGGTTGTAACCGCGCAACCAGCCATCGAAGACGCGCTCGCTGAAATTGAAAAGCCGTCCGTGGCTGGAACGCTCCTGGTGACGGAGGAAGCGGCTGCAGAGCATCGGAGTCAGGGTCAGCGACACGAATCCCGAAACCAGGATCGCGACGCCGATGGTCACTGCAAATTCATGCAGCAAACGCCCTACGATCCCACCCATGAACAGCAGCGGAATGAAGACGGCGGCGAGCGACAAGGTCATCGACAGAATTGTGAAACCAATCTCGCTGGCGCCATCCATCGCTGCCTGGAGCGGACGTTTACCTTCCTCCATGTGGCGGACGATGTTCTCCAGCATGACGATGGCGTCGTCCACCACGAATCCAACCGACAAGGTGAGCGCCATCAACGAGAGATTGTCGAGGCTGTAGCCCAGCAGGTACATCGCCGAAAACGTGCCGATGATGGACATGGGCAAAGCGAGCGACGGGATGATCGTGGCGGAAACGTTGCGCAGGAAGATAAAGATCACCATGATGACCAGGGCAATGGTCAGCAGCAGGGTGAACTTCACATCGTTGACCGACGCACGAATCGAAACCGAGCGGTCATAAAGGATGTCGGTCTGGACCGCGGCAGGGATATGCTCCTGCAATCTGGGCAACAGCTTTCTGATTTTGTCCACGACCGCGACCGTGTTGGTTCCCGGCTGCTTTTGAATCGCCAGCACGATGGCGCGAACCCCGTTGAACCAGCTCGCCGTCTTGTCATTCAACACGCTGTCGGTGACCCGGCCGAGCTCGTTCAGGCGAACCGGAGAACCATTCCGATAGGCCACCACCATAGGCCCGAATTGCTGAGCGTTCATCCGCTGCCCGTTCGAGAGGATCGTGTACGTGTGGTTCTGTCCGTAAAGCGTGCCCGTGGGAAGATTGGTGTTTCCCGATTGCAGGGCGGCACTGACTTCGTCGATCCCGATCTGGCGTGCAGCCAGGGCGCTGGGATCGAGTTGCGCGCGCATGGCATATTTCTGCGATCCGTACACCTGCACCTGGGCCACGCCGGGCACCATCGAGATGTTCTGCGCAATGGTAGTCTGCGCCGCCTCATCGACGTCAGACAGCTTCATGGTCGGCGAACTCAACGCCAGGTAAATGATGGGCGAATCGGCGGGATTGACTTTCTGGAAAGTCGGGGGCGTGGGCATCTGCGGAGGCAGTTGGCCCCCAGCTGCAGTAATCGCTGCTTGGACGTCCAAGGCCGCGCCATCGAGGCTCCGGCTGAGATTGAACTGGATGGTGATGCCAGTCTGCCCAAGAGAATTCGTGGACGTCATCGAATCGATGCCGGCGATTGTCGAAAATTGCTTCTCCAGCGGCGTGGCGACGGAAGACGCCATCGTGTCAGGACTGGCGCCGGGAAGAGAGGCGCTGACTAATATCGTGGGGAAGTCGACGTTCGGCAGGTCGCTGACGGGCAGCAGTTGATACGCGAAAATGCCAAAGATCAGAATCGCTGCCATGATCAACGTGGTCATGATCGGGCGATGGATGCAGAGCGCGGAGAGATTCACAGTCCGCCTCCGGCAGGCCCGGCGGGAGCAGCCGTACTCGTCTGAGGTCCGGGCAGAGGCAAATCGCCTTGCACCATCACCTTTGCGTTCGGGGCCACGCGCAACTGGCCGTTCACAATCACACGCTCACCCGGCTTCAAGCCATCCGCGATCAGCGTCAGATTCTGATACGTCCCGGCCGTCTTCACGGGGCGCGATTGAGCCGTGGAATCCGCTCTGACGACATACACGTATTCGCCTTGTTGCCCGGTTTGAATCGCCTTGGTCGGGACGACAACAGCATTCTTCTGCGTCGAGAGCACCAGCGCAACATCGACAAACTCTCCCGGCCACAAACGCCGGTCCCGGTTCTGAAACGTGCCTTTCAGCTTGAACATGCCGGTCGTGGTGTCCACTCCGTTGTCGATGAACGTCAACCGGCCCTCTGCCGGCGTGCCCGCTTGTCCCTTGGGAAAAGCGAGAACTTTAAGTTGCCCGGAGGAGAAGCGGTGGCGCACTCGATCCAGGTTTGCTTCCGGCACGGAAAAGGTGACGTAGATGGGAGTGACCTGGTTCAACTGCACCAGGTACGGCGTATCGTTCGCCTTCACCAGATTGCCTAGATTGATCATCAAGGTTCCGGCGCGCGCGTTGATGGGAGCCGCGATTTCCGTGTACTGCAGTTGCACGCGGGCGGCGTCGACCGCGGCCTTGTCCGCCTCCACCGCGGACCCATCGGCCTTGGACTGGGCACGCAGCTGTTCAGCCTGTTCGTGAGAGACAATGCCTTGTTTCTCCAAGCCGGAGTACCGCTCGGCCTGGATCCGCGAATTCTCCGCCTGGGCTTGATCGTGCTTCATCTGGCCAATGGCTTTTTCAAGATCCGCCTGGAAGGGCCGTTTATCCAGCTGAAACAGCGGCTGGCCTTCGCGCACATCCTCTCCTTCTTTGAAGAAGATCTTCTGGATTTGCCCATTGACTTGAGACCTGATCTGCACCGTCTGGTAGGCTTCCACGTTGCCGATAGCCTGGAGTTGAACCGGGATGTCACGTTGCTCGACGCTGGCCACTACCACTGGCGCGGGTGGACGCCCTCCGGAACTGCCTGCCCCCTGAACTTGCTCTTTGTTTCCGCACCCGGATAGGACGAGAACAGCAATCAAAAGAAAGAATAAAATCGACGAGCACGGCCGCTCGGCGGCGTATTTCATGACGGTAGCTCCTGCACGGGCGAGACACCCATTATTCTATATCGACGGGCTAGATTGGCTTTGGTGAGTTGACTAATTTCGCTGCGATCGGCCAGTTCCGCCAGCGCAGATCGAGACACTCCGGTTCGACTCGGCCACAGCACGCACCGAAGATGCTAAATTAGAAGATTCATGTCCGCCCCAGACTCTCTCTTTGTTCGCGCCGCCAGGGCTCAGCCCACCGAACGCACTCCGGTTTGGTTTATGCGCCAGGCAGGGCGCTACATGCCGGAATACCGCGCCGTCCGCAAGGAATATTCCCTGATCGAGATCTGCAAGCGGCCGGAGATCGCGGCCCGGGTCACGATTGAAGCGGCGGAGATCCTCCAAGTCGATGCGGCGATCATCTTCGCCGACCTTCTTCTTCCCCTCGAAGTCATGGGCCTGCCTTTTCACTTCTCGGCCGGCGAAGGGCCGAAGATCGAGCGGCCGGTGCGCACTCCCGAAGACGTTGCTAACCTTCGCACCGATCACGCCGCCGACCTCGGCTATGTTTCTGAGGCCGTGAAGCTGGTGTGCAGGCACTTTGGCGATAAACTCCCGGTCATCGGCTTCTGCGGAGCGCCGTTTACGCTCGCCAGCTACATGATCGAGGGCGGAGGCTCGCGCCACTATCTTTTCACCAAAAAGATGATGTACTCCGCGCCCGCCGCGTGGAACGAACTGATGAGGAAGCTGGTCGCGGTGACGGCCGAGTATTCCGCCGAGCAGGTGCGCGCCGGGGCCGACACCATCCAGATTTTTGACAGTTGGGTGGGCTGCCTGGGCGTCGAAGATTATCGCCGCTATGTTCTGCCGCACGTGAAGGACATGGTGAAACGCCTGCAAAAGTCCAGCGTGCCCGTCATCTATTTTGGGACCGACAGTTCGACGCTTCTGCCCTCGATGCAGGAAAGCGGCGCCGATGTGATCGGCCTCGACTGGCGCATTCCGCTCGACACCGGATGGCAGAGCCTCGGTTTCAAAGGTGCAGTGCAGGGCAATCTCGATCCCGTGCTGCTCTTCGCCGACTGGAAGGCACTCAAATCGCGGGCCGAGGACATTCTGCGCCAGGCCGCAGGGCGAGCTGGCCACATCTTCAATCTCGGCCACGGCATCCTTCCTGAAACTCCGGTGGAGAACGTGAAAGCGCTCTGCGATTACATCCGCGAGCACTCGGCAGAGTTCAAAATAGAACCCAAGGCGAAGCGCGGTTAAGGTTCGTATCAGGGCATCGCTTTAGCGATGCCGCAAGTGCGCTAACATCGACGCGCCTTCAGGCGCTGAGGGGAGTTCACAAATGACGGCCTGCCCGCTGGGCCAAGCCGGCCAGTGCTATTGCGCCAAGCAGGTGAATTCGTTTGCCACAGCGGGACCGTCCCAGAAAACCGCCGTGCTGCTACTCGCCCACGGCAGCCCTGAGAACCCCAGCCAGGTTCCCGAGTTTTTAAGTTATGTCACCGTCGGACGTCCCTTGCCGCCAACAGTGGTAGAAGAAGTTCGTCATCGATATTCCCTCATAGGTTTTTCGCCGCTCCCCTGCTGGACTCTTTTGCAGGCTGATCAACTCGCGCAGTCGTCGCAGATGCCGGTCTTCGTCGGCATGCGAAACTGGAAACCCTTCATCGCCGGCGCGGTGAAAGCAATTGCGAGCAATCGCTACGAGCGCGTCATCGCCATCTGTCTCGCTCCCCAGAATTCGCGCACCAGCGTTGGCCTCTACCGCAGCGCTGTGGTAGGTGACGGCAATCTTCCTTTTAAGATGGATTTCGTCGAGGAATGGCACGATCAGCCGCTGCTCGCCAAAGCCTTCGCCGAAAAACTGCGCTCTGGTTGGGAGAAGGCCTGCGCCGAAAGCGGAGCGAAGCTGCCCGTGATATTTACCGCACACAGCGTTCCCGAACGCACAATCACCGAAGGCGATCCCTACGAGCGGCAAGCCAAGGAAACCGCCCAGTTGGTAGCGAAAGAAGCCGGCCTCGGAGGTGACGACTGGACCTTCGCCTTCCAGAGCCAAGGCATGTCGGGCGGCGTGTGGATCGGTCCAACCGTGGAGGACACGATCAGGAACTTAAAAGCAAAGGGTCATCGCGGCGTCTTCCTCGATCCCATCGGATTTCTGTGCGATCACGTCGAGGTGCTCTACGATATCGACATAGCCTTCAAACAGTTCGCGGAAAAAGAAGGCATCCGCCTGTGGCGAGCCGAGTCGCTGAACGGGTCAAAGCTTTTGACCGAGGCCGTTACGGAAGTAGTCCGCAATCGTAAGTGACGCAGTGAGAGACGCAGCTTGCTTGCAGCGTCTCCCGCCGTATCATCATTCGCCAGGCGGAGACGCGTGCAAGCCGCGTCTCTACAACGGAGCACAACACAAGCTAAGAGCCAAAGAGCTAATAGCTGCAATCCATGAAGCGCGTAGCCATCATCGGCGGCGGGATTTCCGGCCTCTCGGCCGCATACACCATTGAAGAAAAACGCCGGTCCGGCGCGCCCGTCGAATACCTTTTGTTCGAGTCGAGTCCGCGCCTGGGTGGTGTGCTCGTCACCGACCGCGTCGACGGCTGCCTGGTCGAAGCTGGACCCGATTCGTTTCTCACCGAGAAGCCCTGGGCTGCCGATCTCTGCGGCAAGATTGGGTTGGGCGATCAACTCATCGGCTCGAACGACTTCGAGCGCAAGACCTACATCGTAGCCAGGGGCAAACTGGTGGTGATGCCCGATGGGCTCATGTTCATGGTGCCGACCAAGATCATGCCCACCGTATTTTCGCCGCTTTTTTCCTGGCGTACGAAAATGCGCATGGCTGCCGAGTGGTTCCATCCGCCGCGCAAAGCTTCCGCGGATGAAACCGTTGCCGAGATGGTAGAACGCCACTACGGCGCCGAGATGGTCGATCTGCTTGCCGATCCGCTGCTCTCCGGTGTTTACGGTGGCGAAGCTTCGCAGTTGAGCGTGCGCGCCGTGTTGGCGCGCTTTGCTGACATGGAAGCGAAATACGGCAGTCTGGGCCGCGCCATGCTCGCCGCCCGTAAGAAAATGGGCGCGGCGGCGAACGCCCCAGCGTGGCCGCTGTTCACTTCCCTCAAAGACGGCATGCAGCAGATGGTCGACGCCCTAGTCGCGCGTCTGGATGCAAATGCGCTGAAGACATCTTCGCCCGCGCAGTCGGTGATTCCACAGGAGAACGGATGGACGGTTTCGGCCGGGTACCAGAGCGACCACTTCGACGCCGTGATCATCGCGACCCCAACCCATGCCGCTTCGGCCGTGTTGCAAGAAGCAAATGAGGATCTGTCCCGCAATCTAGCCGAAATCAAGTACAGCTCTTCCGTGACGGTCACGCTCGGTTACGACGAAAACGTGCGGCGCTCGCTTCCGCCGGGATTTGGATTTCTGATACCGCGCAGTGCAGGCCACCGGATGCTCGCGGCTACTTTCGTGCACAACAAGTTTCCTCATCGCGCGCCGGAAAATCGCGCCATCGTCCGTTGTTTTCTCGGCGGCGCGCGCGACGAGCAGATCCTCGAATCGAGCGAAGAAGAAATCCTCGCAATCGTTCGCCGCGAACTGCGGCAAATTATCGCCCTCGATACCGAACCTCTGTTTGCGCGCGTCTACAAATGGAAGTCCGCCATGGCGCAGTATTCCGTCGGCCACCTCGAACGCTTGCAGCGGATCGAATCACTCCGCCAGAAACTTCCCGGCCTGGCCCTGGCCGGCAACGGTTACAACGGCATCGGGGTTCCCGACTGCGTTCGCTCCGGCGCGGAAGCGGCAACCAAAATCCTTGCCGAAATGGGGATGTGGTCGGCTGCGTAGCTCGCAGCGCCTTCGCCGCGTTCTGATATTCTGAATTTTTCCGGCTTCTACTTTCATCTCATAAAAATGAACGCCTCCGCGAGCCCGTGGAAGATCATCGTTGCCTTCGGACTGGTCTATGTCTTCTGGGGCTCGACCTATCTCGGCATCGGCATCGCGGTAGAACAGATTCCTCCGGCCGTCATGTGTGGCGTGCGCTTTTCGACCGCGGGCCTGGTTATGCTCGCCTACTGTGCGCTGACTGGACGGCGCATTCGTTTTTCGGTACGGCAGCTGGGCCATTTTGCGGCTGTCGGCATTCTGCTGCTCATGGGCGGCAATCTCACGCTCGCCTACGCAGAACGGATCGTCCCCACCGGCCTCGCGGCGTTGCTGATTGCGGTTACCCCGCTCTGGTTTCTGGTGCTCGACAGCCTGCTTCTCGGCGACCATCACATCTCGCGCCGCGGCAAGATCGGACTTGCGATCGGGATCGCCGGGGTAGTTGTGCTCATCTGGCCTGATCTTCAGCACTCCAACGCCTTCGGACATCGTGAGCTTTGGTGGTCTCTGGCGTTGCAACTTGGATCGTTCAGTTGGGCGTTCGGGTCAGTGCTTTCGAAAAGGTGGCAGACTGCGGCCACCGATCCCTTCGGCGCCATCGCGTGGCAGATGTTCTTCGCCGGGCTCGCGAATTTGCTTTTCGCCCTGCTCGTCGAGAGGCCTTCCCACGTCGCGTGGACCTTCCGCGGAGTGGCCGCTATTCTGTATCTGGTCGTGTGCGGTTCTCTGATCGGCTACACGGCCTACATCTGGTTGTTGCAACACGTTCCGACCTCGAAAGTTTCTACTTACGCCTATGTCAACCCCGTGGTGGCGGTGTTTCTCGGATGGCTGGTGCTGCATGAGCGCATCGACCGCTACATTCTGATGGGGAGCGCGATCATCGTGGCCTCGGTGGTGCTGGTGACGAGCGCGAAGATCTCGAGTCGCGCCGCGGCGGAAGAGTTGCCTGCGGTTGAGGCTGTGGGAGACTGACATCTCAGTTCTCGGTTCCCCGATCCCAATTCTTCGGTGTGACGCATGCACTAGACCGGCGTCGAACGTCATAGAACAATGAAGAATCTGAACATGGGAGAGCCTATGAGCCGCACGAATGCTCACTTGTTGGACCAGATTGGTTGGAACATCCTCTACGAATTGCAACAGAACGCGCGCATTCCCTTTGCGGAGTTGGGCCGGAGGGTGGGAATGTCCACGCCTGCGGTCGCGGAGCGCGTTCACCACATGGTGGACGCACAGATCATTCGCGGATACCGCACCGAGGTCGATCCGATCGCGTGCGGCTACAACGTGCTTGCCTTTGTCCGCGTGAATGTCGCGGGCGACAAGCTGCAGCACTTTGTCGAGTTGGCGAAGTCACGTCCGGAGGTGCTGGAGTGTCATCGTGTGACCGGCTCCGAGTCGTTCATCCTCAAGATGGCAGTGACCGATATGAACCACCTGGAGACCGCCCTCGACTCGCTGATGCCCTACGTGGCGACCACCACCTCCATGATCCTGTCCTCGGCCATCACGTGGGGTCCGGTAAAGCCGCGTGAGAAGCGGCCGGAAGAGCCTTTGCGCCGCAGAGGGAACTCCGGGCCCACCAAGAGGCCTCGCTGAAGAACGTTAACTCTCTCCCGTCTATTTCCGCTATTTCGCCATGCCGATGGCGTTGAATTCCTTTTACTTTGGATGTACTTCGACCTGCTCCCAGCCCTAGCATTCCCTCAGGCGGAGCGCATGGACAACCATCTCATCTATCTCGACAATGCCGCGACGGTCTGGCCCAAGCCAGAACACGTTTATGAATTCATGCTGAAGTTCTATCGCGAGACCGGCGTGAATCCGGGACGGAGCGGCTTCGATCTAGCGATCGAAGCTGGGTCGCTGCTCGACCGGCTTCGCAAACGGCTGACAAAGTTCTTCGGCGGCGATCTGGACTGCCCTGAGCGACTGTGCTTCGGATACAACGCCACCGACGCCCTCAATCTGATCATCTTCGGATTGCTCGCGGAGGGCGACCACGTTGTCACCACCAACCTCGAACACAATTCGGTGATCCGCCCCATCAATCATCTCGTGCGTGATGGCGGGGTGACGTCAACCTACGTCCCTTTCAACAGTCAGGGATTTGTGGAACCGGACGAGATCAGAAAGGCGATCCGCCCAAATACCAAGCTCGTGATCGTGAACCATGGGTCCAACGTACTCGGCACGGTGCAACCGATCGGCGAAATCGGCAACATCTGCCGCGAGAACAACGTCACCTTTGCCATCGACACGGCCCAGACCGCCGGCATAATCCCGATCGACATGCAGGCGATGAACATCGATGTCCTCGCCTTTACCGGTCACAAGGCGCTCATGGGCACGACCGGAATCGGTGGAATGTGCGTCCGCAAGCATGTCGAGCTTCGGCAGACGCGTGCAGGAGGCACGGGGGTGCGCTCGGCGTATCCGTACCAACTCGAGGAGTATCCCTGGCGGATGGAGTTCGGGACGCCCAACATGGTCGGCATTGCCGCGCTCTGGGCAGGACAGGATTGGCTCGACGAGAACGGTGTGGAGAACACCCACGCCCGCGAGATGAAGCTCGCACAGCGCCTCGTCGACGGGTTGCGGCCCATCGATGGCGTGAAGCTTTATTGCTGCGGCAGTCTGAAGAACCATCTCTCTACTGTCAGTATGAACATCGAAGGACTCGATCCGGGCAACGTGGGGATCATGCTGGATGTAGACCACAACGTGGCAACCCGTACCGGCTTGCATTGTGCTCCGCTCGTGCACCAGCAGCTCGATACCATCGCGCTCCACGGAAGTGTGCGGTTCTCGATCGGTGCCTTCAACACGGAGGCGGACATCGATGCGGCGATCGAGGGCGTACGTCAGATTGCGCGCTGGAGCAGGGAGCGGGCGAAGAGGTCGGACGTCATTCCGGTCCACGCATAGCAGTCCGTGGTCGAACGGCTGAAAATACCTGGATGATGAAGACAATGCCTTCCAGCAAGGGATTCAGGGTGAGACAGGCGGCAAGGCCGCCCGGCTACTCCTCCGGTTCTTCGGCGTCGTTGACCACATCGACGACGCGGCTTCGGATGTTGAACACCAACTTCTGATCGTCGTCGGGTTGGAAGGTGACTCGCATGGGGGTGCGCTCCCAGACTGGGGGCGGGCATTCGGAGTCGGGATCATCTGCTCCGGCGGGTTCGCCTGCATCTTTTTTCAGGATCGGCTTGCGGCGCCCCACCTGGGCGACCACCGCGTACAGCTTCTTGCCGTCTTCGGAGACTCCGCAGTAAGCAATGTAGTCGCGATACCAACTGGCGGTGGAATAGAAAGGATCGAACTCGGGCAGGTTGAGTTGCGAGACTCGTCCGGTGAGGCGATCGACCAGCAGCCAGCCTCCGCGTTGCCACTGCCAGCGCGGGGCGTTGGCGGTTTCCGTGGGCAGAGCATCGTTTACGCGAAAGACGCGGCGAACTACGAACAAGCGGTCGGTCAACTCATGCGGAGTTCCGGTGGTGTATTCCTTGAGCCTGGTGTCGACAAGCAACGCACGCACTTTCAGGTCGAACAGTTTCTGTCCGGTGGCGTTGGGCCACTTGGCGGAAATCCATCTTCCAAAAGCGATGACATGCGGTTTGGGGACAGCCGCGCATTCGGTCAGAACCAGGCAGAGCATGAGGAACGTGAGTGACAGTTTTCGCAGCATAGGAGAAGCCTGGCACGGGTGCGGAACCCGGGGCAATGACGGCTGAACAGCAAAAATGTTCGGTTTTTCTGGCGAGGACGGACGGGCGAGAGCCTGCCCTGAGCCTGTCGAAGGGTCGCCCGTTCCCACACGTTTGTCGCCACTCGCCGGGGCGCTGCTGTCCTACGCGGTTCGTGGTATTGAAAATAGTTTTCAGATACCATTGCGTAATGAGCAGGTGAAGCAATGAGTGTTCCACCGCGACAGCGCCAGACAACGTTTTCTCCGCCATCGGATTCCTATGCGAATATGGGCGATCTGGTGGCAGTCCGCCGGAAGCAGTCGGTTCTGGTGGTGGAAGACAATGTGGTGAATGCGGCGCTGCTGAGGGAGTTGCTGGCAAGCCACGGCTATCCGGCAGTTGCAGTACACAACGCGGCGGAGGCGGAGGCGGAAATTCGTCGCGAAGCTCCGGACCTGATCCTGCTCGACGTGGTCATGCCCGGCAAGACCGGCTACGAGTTGTGCCGCGAACTCAAAGCGGATTCCAGGACGCGGCTGATCCCGATCGTGATGATTACGGGATTGAGCGCTCAAGAAGACCGCGTCAAGGGCATTGAAGCGGGCGCCGATGATTTTCTGACCAAGCCGATCAGTTCCGAAGAATTGTTCGCGCGTGTGCATTCGTTGCTGAAGTTGAAGGAGTTCACCGACGAACTGGAAACCGCCGATTCTGTGCTGTGCACGCTGGGGTTGAGCGTGGAGGCGCGCGATCCGTACACTGAAGGCCACTGTGAGCGGTTGGCGCGCTATGCCGTCGATCTGGGGCATTTCTTGCATCTGGACGAGGAATCGATTGTCGCCCTGGAGCGTGGCGGTTACCTGCACGACCTGGGAAAGATCAAGGTGCCGGATGACATCCTGAAGAAGGGGAGCGATCTGACGCCGGCGGAGTGGGAGATCATGAAGCAGCATCCCATCACGGGCGAGGTAATTTGCCGTCCGTTGAAGTCGTTGCGCCTGGTGCTGCCAATCATCCGGCATCATCACGAGCACTCGGATGGCAGCGGCTATCCGGATGGGCTTCGTTCGGGCGAGATCCCGCTGCTGCCGCGCATTCTCCAGGTGGTGGATATTTACGATGCCTTGATCACGAGGCGTCCGTATAAGCCGGCGCTCAGCCACGAGCAGGCCATGGCCACCATGCGCACCGAGGCGAACAGCGGGCTTTGGGATAAGGACTTGGTCGCGGAGTTCTTCCGCATGCTCGACCAGCAGCGGCAGGTGGCGTGAATTATTGAATGACTGACTCGGTGCCTGGATCGTTCAATGATGCAATGTCTCAATGATTCACTGACTCAATGCCCTTGACCTACAGCGTCGTCATTCCCGCCTACAACGAAAGCAGCCGCCTCCGGCCGACGCTCGATACGCTGCTCAGATATGCGCAGGAGCAGAACTGGGACGCGGAAATTCTGGTAGTCAATGACGGCTCGACCGACGATACCGCCCAGATCGTGCGCGATTACGCCAAGGCGCATCCCCAGATTGTGTTGGTGGAGAATCCCGGAAACCACGGCAAAGGCTATAGCGTGCGCAATGGAATGCTGCATGCGCGCGGCGACATTTGCCTGTTCACCGATGCCGATCTTTCTTCGCCGATCGCGGAGGCGCGGAAACTGTTCGACGCGATCGGTCAGGGCGCCGACATCGCCATCGGGTCCCGCTGGCTGCGGGCGGAATTGCAGACCGAACGGCAGCCGCTGTACCGCCAGGCATTTGGACGAATCTTCAATCTGGTGCTGCGGGCAATTCTCGGCTTGCGTTACGCGGACACGCAATGCGGATTCAAAGCGTTTCGGCGAGACGCAGCGCAATGCATTTTTCCGTTGCAGAAAATTGAGCGCTGGGGATTCGATCCGGAGATTCTGTTTCTGGCGCGGCGCGCGGGCTTGCGAGTCGAAGAGATTCCGGTGCTCTGGGCGCATAGCGAGGGCACGCGGCTGCATCCTTTCCGGGACGGCCTGCGGATGTTTGTGGAAGTCTTGCGCATCCGGTGGAATGCGATGACCGGGGAGTATGCGGGGAGCGCGGTGGCTTCTCCGGAGAAATTGCGCTAAAGGTTTCGAATCAGGGCATCGCTTTAGCGATGCCGAATGCCGCCGTCATCAAA
This sequence comes from Terriglobia bacterium, assembly GCA_020073215.1. Taxonomy (GTDB): domain Bacteria; phylum Acidobacteriota; class Terriglobia; order Terriglobales; family Acidobacteriaceae; genus Acidiflorens. Next base: position 148,383 of record JAIQFO010000005.1, read on the forward strand.
GCCCCTTCAGGGGCCGGGCGTTTTCGGTCGGCAATCGACGCGCCCGGTCCGGTGGCTCCTCAGGCTACGAGGCGGCTTGATTGTTGGCGATCGCGGCAAGGCGCACGAATTCGGTGATCTGTGCTCCCATTTCTTCAGTGGAGACGGTGCGCTCACCGGGGCGCGCCAGATCGCGGGTGCGGAAGCCTCCCATCAAGGTGGAGATGACGCCGGCCTCCACACACTCCGCTTCTTTGAGCAAATGAAACGTATGGCGCAGCATCAAGGCGACCGAGAGAATGGCGCCGAGCGGGTTGGCGATGCCTTGACCAGCGATGTCGGGAGCTGAACCATGGACGGGTTCATAGAGACCGACCGGGCCCCCTATGCTGGCCGAGGCAAGCAGGCCGAGCGATCCCACGATCCCGCCAGCCTGATCGGAGAGGACGTCGCCGAACATGTTCTCGGTGAGGATAACGTCGAACCCGACGGGCTTGAGGACGAGCGCCATGGCGGCGGAGTCCACGTACATGTGGGAGAGTTGGACGTCGGGAAAATCGCGGGCCAAGCGAGTGACGACTTCGCGCCAGAGGCGCGAGCACTCCAGAACATTCGACTTGTCGACGGAGAGCAGGCGCCGGCGGCGGGTTTGAGCGAGCTGAAACGCGACCCGGGCGATGCGCTCGATCTCCGGCTCACCGTAAGACATGGTGTTGATCGCCTGGCGCGCGCCGGGTTCGCCTGCGATGGAGCGCGGTTGGCCGAAATACAGTCCGCCGAGCAGTTCGCGCACAATGAGAATGTCGGTTCCCTTCACGATTTCTTCGCGCAGCGGCGAGCAGGCAGCAAGCGCCGGATAAAAGACCGCGGGACGGAGATTGGCGAACGCTCCGAGCTCCTGGCGGAGGCGCAATAGCCCAGCTTCCGGGCGCAGCTCACGAGGTTTGTGATCGAAGGCGGGACTGCCGACGGCTCCGAGCAGCACGGCCTGCGAGGCGAGGCAGGCCTGAATCGTCGAGTCGGGCAAGGGATTGCCGAACTTGGCCAGAGCTACGCCGCCGATTTCTTTTTCGTCGAGTTCGAGATCGTGGCCAAAACCGGCGGCTACTTCTTCCAGTACACAAATGGCTTGGGATATAACTTCAGGACCAATTCCGTCTCCGGGGAGGGAAGTGACACGGAGTTGCATGGAATCCTCGAGTCGTTTCGAAAGAACATATATAAATGAGGAAAGGCCGCCGCGGTAGCCCGGCTCCGCGCTAGTTACAAATCTATACGATACGTTTCTAACCCTGCTGTAGAGACGGGGCTTGCCCCGTTTCTACCCTTGCAGGATTACACCCCTGACTACACCCCCCAAAGATAGTCTTCTTGCTCGCTGTGATGATCGGCGGGGGGGACCGGCGCCCGACCGAACCAGTTGGCAGGCGCAGGAGAACCTGGCCGGACCTGTGCCTGACCGGCGCTGCCGGATATCTGGGCCGGATGCGGGTCATTGGAATTGGCATTGATTCCGGCAACCGCTGAGATGGCCTGCGGAAAAGACAAAGTGGCCGTAGCGGGTGGAAACTTCTTGCTCGGGCTGTCGATGGCGTCATCGTTGCTCACGGCGCCGCGGCTGACATCCTCGATCAGCTCAAGCAAATGGCTGTCCTGAACTTTCTTGATGCGGTCGGCCAGGACCACAAACCTGCGATAGACCTCATCGAGTTCACGGCGCTCAAAATGGTGTCCCAGTTGTTCGCAGCGCAGAGCGAGCGCGTGGCGGCCGGAGTGCTTGCCCAGCACCAACCGCGAATCGGGCACGCCGACCGATTGGGGCGTCATGATTTCGTAGGTCAGCGGATTCTTGAGTATGCCATCCTGATGGATTCCGGCCTCGTGCGCAAACGCGTTGCGGCCGGTGATGGCCTTGTTGGGCTGCACGGGAACGCGCGTGATCTCCGCCAACATCTGGCTCGACGAATACAACTGCTCGCTGGCGACTGCGGTTTCGTACGGATAGCGGTCGGGCCGCACCCGCATGGCCATGACGATTTCTTCCAAAGATGCATTGCCGGCGCGTTCGCCGATGCCGTTGATGGTGCACTCCACCTGGCGCGCACCGGCCTGCACTCCAGCGAGCGAGTTCGCGACTGCCAGGCCGAGGTCGTTGTGGCAGTGCGTGGAGATCGTTACTTTGTCGATTCCGGCAACTTCTTCACGCAGGGTGCGAATGAGGCGGCCATATTCCTCGGGCATCGTGTAGCCAACCGTATCGGGAATGTTGACGGTGGTGGCGCCAGCTGCGATCACCGCTTCGACCACCTGGCAGAGAAACGGTACGTCGGTGCGGGTGGCATCTTCGGGCGAAAATTCAACGTCCGAGCACAACGACTTGGCGTGGCGGACGGCGTCGCGCGCCTGCTCCAGGCACCTCTCGCGCGAAATGCGCAGCTTGTATTTCAGATGAATGTCAGAGGTTGCGAGAAAAACGTGGATGCGCGGGTGCGCGGCTCCCTGCAACGCCTGCCAGGCCCGGTCCACGTCGCCGGTACAGGCGCGGGCCAGACCGGCGATGATGGGACGCCGGACCGTGGCGGCGATGCGTTGTACGGCTTCGAAGTCGCCATCGGAGGCGATGGGGAACCCGGCCTCGATCACATCCACGCCGAGGCGGTCGAGTTGCTGGGCCAGGTGCAGCTTTTCCGACACATTCATACTGCAGCCCGGCGACTGCTCGCCGTCACGAAGCGTGGTGTCGAAAATGGTGATGCGCGGCCGATCCATGGATTCCATCCCTCCGAAAAATTTAACTACTCTACACTCTAACGACAAATTAGGGCAAAAGAAAAGTTTATTATCTTTACGATAGCATTAGAATATCTGATAGTATTAGAATAACTTATTATACATCTACGAATAATAACCATAGTTTTGAAGGGGGAATCTCGGGTGGCGATTGCCTGGATTCCCCGTAGAGATCCCGCTTGCCGCGTCCGCTGCCGGCAGTGCGGGACGGGACCAAAGTAGGATCCCCATGGACCTTTCACAACTAGAAGTCTTCCTCACCGTGGCCCGCGAGCGGCGGTTTTCGCGAGCGGCCGAAAAGTTGTTTCGCACGCAATCGGCCGTCAGCCAGAGCATCCGCAAACTTGAACTGGAGATCGGCGAGCCGCTGTTCGACCGCTCGTCGCGTGAGGGCGTGCTCACCGACGCAGGCCGAGTTTTGCAGGAATACGCCGAAAAGTTGCTCAACCTGCGGCAGGACGCGCAGACGGCGCTGGTGGAGATGCGGGAGTTGCAGAAGGGCCAACTGGCGATCGCCGCCAATGAATTTACCGCGCTCTACCTGCTGCCGGTACTGGGCGAATTCCGCCGCCTGCATCCGACGATCAAGATCATGGTTCGGCGTTCGCTGGGCAGCCGCATTCCTGACGATCTGCTCAAGCACAACGTTGAACTCGGAGTCCTTTCTTATGATCCGCAGGAGCCGCAGTTGCGCTCGACGGTGGTCTATCTGGACGAGCTGACCTTAGTGGTTCCTCCCGGCCACCCGCTGGCGTCGGCAGGCGAAGTCAGCGTACGGCAGTTGGGCGCGGAGTCCTTCGTGGCCCACATCGTGGCGTCTCCTTACCGCGATAAGGTGATCGAAGCCTTCCGCCGCCACAAAACTCCCTTGCACATGGACGTGGAACTGCCCACGCTGCAAGCCATCAAACGCTTCGTGTGTATGGGGAACGGGGTGGCGTTGGTGCCTGAGATCAGCGTAGAAAACGAAATCAGCCGTGGAGACCTGGTGCGCGTTCCAGTGCACGATCTGCGCTTTCAGCGCAAGTTGCGACTGGTGTACCGGCAAGAATCAGAACTGTCGCACGCGGGAAGGGCGTTCTTGAAAGTGGCGGAGCAAGTGGCAAAAGACCGAGGCGGCCATTATCTGTTTCAGCGGGAAAAATAGCAGCTAGAGCCCGTGTGGGGACGGGCGCCCCCGCCCGTCCAAGCCGAGCACAGCTCGGCAGCCGCCTGTGGCCCCGGCGACTCTGGATTCGCTCAAGGCAGATGGTCTCACTGGATCCATGGCCGCATGCGCGGCGCCCATCGGCGGACGTTCCTGCAGTATTCCTCATACTCCGCGCCGAATAACTTGCGCAAGTGCGGTTCCTCATACAGCAGCACAAACAAATCCACACCGAGCGCTGCGGCGAACGCCCCTATGATCGCGGCCAGGCTTGCCCGTCCGAAGACGACCCACAACCCCACCCAGCCCACGCAGAACCCCAAATACATGGGGTTCCGCACATAGCGATAGAACCCCACCACTACTAGTCTCGTCGGCGGAGCAATCGGCGCCGGCGTTCCGTGTCCTGTCCGTCCGAAGTCCCACACGCACCGCAGCGCTACCGCAAAACCAAGCACCGAGGGAATGGCCGCAATCCAGCGCCATCGTGCCGCACCCGCCGCGTCAACCCGAAAGCCCAGCCATGAGGGCAGCAACCAGAACCACAGCGCGAAGAATGCAGCGCCCACAATCAGGGAGGCGATGGTGGTCGGCCAGTGCGCGCCACGAGAATCGTCCGTCATAAGCGCCTCCGTCAGCACCGGAGTATAGCCTGCGCGCGATCAAGGCCCTAAGGTTTCCTCGTGAACCTTCGTGCCCTTTGTGGTAAAGGGTTCGCAAATTGGCCCCTGCCCGCGGCTACCGCGAGGAGTCTTTTCGCCGGGATACATCCACGGCGGGAACCAGGGGCCGCCGCAGCGGCACGATCGCGCCTTTGGAAGGATCGGCGGCCGCCGTCGCCCGCGCCAGAACTTCCTTCTGGATGTACTGGACGAACTCCTGAATCTGGCGCTGCATCTCTTCCATGCGCTCGCGCATTTGAAGAATGATGGCGATGCCGCTGATGTTGACGCCCAGATCGCGCGCCAGAGACAGGATGAACTCGAGCCGCTGCAAATCTTCATCGGTGTAGAGGCGGGTGTTGCCTTCGGTGCGGCTCGGCTTGAGCAACCCTTCACGCTCGTAGAGGCGCAAGGTCTGCGGATGGATGTCATACATCTCAGCCACCGCCGAAATCATGTACGCGCCTTTGGATTTACGCTTGGTCATCTTCAAGCAACCATAACAAATTGGGTACGGAAACGCACCGGCGGAAGCAAGCTGCCGTGGCTCTTATTGGATTTGGAAAGCACACTGCACACTGGCCCGCACCGTGATTTTCTGAGGCTGAGGTGGAGGCGGTGGTGGAAGAGCCGCTTTCTTCGAGAAAAAGCCACCTCCACCTCCGGCTGACACCTCGACGGCTTCAGACGTCATTATTGGAAGATTCTGCAACTGCGCAACGCCCAGGAGGTGTTGCACGTCGAGGCTCATGTAGCGGAGTCCGCCAAGCTTTTGTCCCTTTTGCTCAAGCGCCACGCTAGCGCGGCCAATAGCACGCCGCATCGCCTCTGCGACCGCTAGTTTCTTCGCCGCTTCTTCATCGGAAAGGGAATAAGTGAGGGACCGAAAATCGGCGATCCCGTCTTCCACGGACCCGTCCAAGATGGGGCCGATATGAGAAAAATCGTGAACGCGCAGGACCAGCTCTCCTTGCACGTAGTACGAGCGCGCGCGCTTTTTTCGGTCTCCTTCGTAAACAGGAGCCACCGTGAGGACCCCCGTCGAAACGTCTTCCTTCTTCAAGCCATTGTTGGTGGCCAGAGCGGAAATCCGCTGCATGGACTGTGTGGCCGCCTCGTAAGCTTTCTTCAGCTCCTTCTCTTGAGAAAAGATGCGGAAAGTCATGGTGGCGAGGTCGGGGTCGGCCTCATACGTTCCGTCGGCCTGCACCACCAGAGTGTCGGCAATAAACTTCAACTCTGGGGTTTGCGCACTGACGATAGCAGAAGCACACGCAACCAGCATCACCACTGCGCCGGCACGGAGTCCCATACTGATCTCCTTTTCCCAGATGATATCTTGGGCAACCTGCACCGGGTAGTTGACTATGAGGTCACAAGCAGCGCATGGGAACCTAGGCTGCCATCTCCGGCTTTGGAGCGGCCGCGGCCCATCCCGCCGGCTTGAGCGCGTGGTTGATCAGGTAGGCGACGACGCCGGCGCCGATCACCAGCAACCCAAATACAAGCGAGCTCATGCCGAGCACGACTTCGTGTTCGCTGCGAAGAATGGCAAAGCCCAGCAGCAGAATTGGAGGAATACCGACGGCAATCGCTCCAAACATGCCGCCGGGCACGCGGAACGGGCGCTTCAATTCCGGCTCGCGAATGCGCAAGCAGATCAGGGCTATAAACTCGAGCGACAGGCTGGCGCCGTAAATCATGATGTCGAGCGTAACCAGGCGTTCGAATCCGAGATTCAGAGCCAGGCCCCAGCCCACCGCCAACGCCAGAATCGCGACCCAGGGCGCGCGCGACTTCTTATGCAGCTTGCCAAAGACTTTCGGCAACATGCCATCCTGCGCCATGGCCAGCGGCAGCCGCGAGTAGCTCATGACGAGCGCATTGAACATGCCGAATCCGCTCATCATGCCGCCCGCGACCAGCGCGATCCGAAGCAGCGGCCCACCCATTAGCTGGGCAACGTCGGCCCAGGCGCCAGTTTCCCAGGCGCTGGCCGGAAGGCCGGTAATCCACATGGCGGCAAAAGGAAGAACATAGGTAACGCAGACAATGAGCACCGCGACCAGCATGGCGCGGGGATAGGTGCGCTGCGGACGCTCGACTTCAGTGGCAATGGTGGAGGCGTTGTCCCATCCCATGTAGTTCCACATGCAGATGAGCAGGCCGCCGAGAATGTCGACGTTCGAGGTGGTCGGCTTGGTAACCGCATTCGCCAGCGCATGAATTTTAAACGGCGCCAGCACAAAAACGGCGGCGAAGGGCGCGGACAGGGCGAAGAACAGCCACAGGGAAGTCGTGGAGACGACCTTCACGCCCATAATATTAAGGACGGCGCACACGATCACCACGCCCAGCGCCACGGCCACTCCGCGATGGTTCTCCTGAAACCAGGGGAACATGCGGGTGAGGTAGGCGACAAACAGCGTGGGATAAATCGCCATATCGAAAATGGACGCCACCAGCGACAGCCAGGCTTCCTGAAAACCCCAAAAATTTCCCATCGCGCGGCGTACCCAGGCGTAGTAGCCGCCTTCAAAGGGCAGCGCGCTTGAGAGTTCGCCGATCATGAATGCGGTGGGGAGACTCCAGAGCAGCGGGGTCAGCAGCAGGATGAGGATCGCTTTGCCGTAGCCCGCGCCGTGCACGATGTCCTCGGTGCCATAGGTTCCACCCGAGACCATAAAGAAGGTTGCGGCGACCAGGGGCCAGAGGGTGAGACGGATAGATTTCTTCGTTTTCTGGAACGGAGGAGCAACGGCAGGAATAAAGCTAGGCTGCGAAAGGTCAGCGCGTGCGGTGGCTGTTGCCAATTTCTATGGCTTCCTCCTCAGGCGACTCACTCTCACCACCGCGTCTCCCTTGACTTTCGTCACGCGGCTCCCAGGGTGGCTAGCGATTCCCGGGCATTTTCGGCGAAGTTAGTTCGCAATTTTGAGATTACGGCAAATTTCCACAGATGCAAGAATATTTTTGAGAAATAGTGAAAATTTTTGTCAAGGAGGACAGGTACGGAGGTAACGGCGAGAGCGGTCGACCGGCCAAGAGGCTCCGGCCGGGGGAATAGCATGGCCTTTCTCCAGCGTTTTGGTGTATAAATCTGCCCCGGGGATCAGCTGTTCAATCAACATTGGGGGAATCAGCGATGAGGAAAATTGTGCTTGGGGTTCTGTGTGTCTGCGCGGGCGTGCTACTCGCTCAATCGGGCTCACATCAGAATGCGTTCACACCCGACCAGATGATGTACGGACCACCGCCGCCTTTCGTTGCCGCGGGTGCGCAGGTAGCCGTAGTCGAGGGAGATCCAACTGCGAGTTCAGGCGACTTCACCATCCGCCTCAAGATGCCTGACGGATACAAGATCGCTCCGCACTGGCATCCCAAGCGGGAAAATGTGACGGTGATTTCCGGCAACTTCAAAGTCGGCATGGGCGACAAGTTCGACGAGGCGAAGATGATGACTTTCCCAGCCGGCAGCTTCGCCTACCTAGACCCCGACATGCACCACTATGCAATGGCGTCCGGAGAGGTCGTGGTGCAGGTCCACGGCGTGTCGCCACTGCAATTCAACTATGTGAATCCCGCGGACGATCCGAGTAAGAAATAGCGATAGAGAGTGCTGCTTGCCCCCGGGCAGCTAGACCTGCGTCCACAGGTCCGCCCGCGGGTCTTCGGGATTGAGCTTGGCCAGTTCGCGCAGCAGTTCCTTGGTTTTTTCGTCGCGCGGCATGGGGACGGTGATCTTTACTTCTACGATCTCATCCCCACGCACGCCGTCCTTGGTAGCCGAAGGCACGCCCTTTTCGCGGAGCCTCAGCTTCTGCCCAGACTGCGTCCCGGGAGGAATCTTCAGCATGCTGCGGCCATCGATGGTGGGCACTTCGATTTTCGATCCCAGCGCCGCTTCGACCGCCGTCACCGGCACGGTGATGTGGATGTCGTCGCCTTCGCGGTGGAACAGCGGGTGCTCGCCGATGCGGATGATGACGTAGAGATCGCCGACCCCGCCTCCACGAAGCCCCGCATTCCCCTTGCCCGCAATCCGAATGCGCTGCCCGTCGCGGGTTCCGGCCTTAATGCGGATCTCGAGCGGATCGGTGCGCTCGACGCTGCCTTCGCCGTGGCACACCGGGCAGGTCGAAATGTTCTTACCCGTCCCATGGCATCGGGGACAGGTGACGTTAAACTTCATCCGGCCGCCCGTCTGCTCGATCGTCCCCTTGCCGTGACACTGCGGACATTGCCCAGGAGCTTCGATGAAGCCATTGCCGTGGCAGTTTCCGCAGACATCGCGCCGGGCGATATTGAGCTTCATGACGCCGCCGCGGATCGCCGTCCAGAAGGGCACGTTGACCTGGTACTCCAGATCGCTGCCGGGTTCCGGGCCCTCCTCGGCCTCACCGCGCCCGCCGCCACCGAAGATGCTGGAGAAAACATCGCGGAACCCGCCGCTCCCTCCGCTTGAACTCCTCCGACCGCCGGCGCGGCCGCCTTCGAACAGATCGGAAAAATCGAAGCCGCCGAAATCGACGTTGCTGGCTCCGCCCGAGTGGCGACCTCCGGGAAAACCTCCGCCAAAGTCGCCCGGGCCGGCCCCAGGCTGTCCGCCGCCGCGCGCGTAGGCCTCGGCTGTAGCGGGATCGATGTTGTCGGAATAGAAGCCGAGCTGGTCGTAGATCTTCCGCTTCTTGGGATCGCTGAGAACGTCGTTGGCCTCAGAAAGCGTCTTAAACTTCTCTTCGGCCGCTTTATCACCGGGATTGACGTCAGGATGATACTTGCGCGCCAGCTTCCGAAACGCCTTGCGGATATCGTCGGTCGAGGCAGACTTCTTTACGCCGAGGACGCCGTAATAATCTTTGTTGGTGGTCGTGGCCATTTTTCCGCGATCAGCACTCAGCCATCAGTGGTATACGTTTCAATTGTGTCATCCTGAGCGCAACTTTGTCATGGGCGAAACGCAGTGACAGAGATTGACAGCGTGCTTAGCAGCCCGTTGTGAAAGCACGCTTCGTAGCCGGGCACGCCTTCACAGGCTGTTTGGACGACCTCCAAAGAAGCAGATAGGCCGGGCACCGCGTTATACTCACCAGTAAGGATATGGCAATCGCCACCGCATCTGCCGGTCTCACCAGCTCGGCTCGGAGTCCTATGCCCCTTTCCGCGATCCTTGTCGATGACGAACAACTGGCGCGCGACGAGCTCGCTTACCTGCTCAAAAACGCCGGCGACGTGACCGTGGTCGCACAGGGTAAGAACGGTCTGGAAGCCGTCAACCTGATCAAGGAACACAATCCGGACCTGGTGTTTCTCGACGTTCAGATGCCGGGTTTAGACGGTTTCGGTGTCATCAAGAAGCTGCTCGACCGTAAAGTTCCCCTCCCCAAGATCGTCTTCGCGACCGCCTTCGACCAATACGCGGTGAAGGCGTTCGAGGTCAACGCCGTCGATTACATCCTGAAGCCGTTCGATAAGAAGCGAGTGGCACAGGCCGTCGAAAAAGCGCGGGCCAAGATAGAGGCAGGCGGGCCGGAAGACAAATTCGAAACCCTGGTGCGGATGCTGGAGTCGCAAAAACCGCAGACGGCGAAGATTCTGATCAAAGCCGCGGGCAGATTATTCCTGACCGACGCGAAGGATATCTGCTACGCGACCATCGAAGACGGAGTGATCACGGTGGCCACCAGCGGCCATGCCAGCATGGAAGGCCAGTCGAATTGCCGCACGCTGGAAGAACTCTTCGACACTCTCGATCCCGATTCGTTCTGGCGGGCGCACCGATCCTTTTTGGTCAATATCCACCACATCCGCGAAGTTGTGCCCTGGTTCAAAAGCTCCTACCAGCTGCGCATGGACGACAAGAAACAGACGGAAATTCCAGTGAGTCGCGCTCAGACCCGCCGCCTGCGGGAACTGTTCAACCTGTAAGCAACAGTTCCCAGTTCTTAGTAGCTGCTCGATGCGATTTTCACTAAGAACTGAGAACTGAGAACCGAGAACTAAAAAAGGGGCGGACGCCAACAACCTCTTCGTCCGCCCGGGGAGGGACACTCAAGCCGCAACGGCTTGCAAGGCGATGCGATTCGGAATCACCAGCGTTTCGCCCTCCAGCCGAATCAAGTCTTTCCGCTTCATAACACTCAACAAACGAGTGACTGTTTCTCGCGACGATCCGATCATTTGGGCGATTTCTTCGTGCGTAAATTCCGTGGGCACGCGGAGTTCCCGGTTGCAAGGCTCGCCCGCGACCCAGGAAAGCAGCAGGCGGGCCAGCTTTTCCGTCGAACTGCGGGCGAGCAGCAGCTCGTGGACATCGTCGAACGAGGTTGCAATGTCGCGGGCGAGCAGGGTAGCGCACGCGAGCGCGGCATGGCTGTCGCTCTCAATCAGACGCAGGAAGCTCTCCCGCTCGACAAACTTGATCTGGCAAAGCTCAATGGTGGTGACCGTAATCGGCGAAGGTCCCCCAGAGACCACCGCGCTCAGCCCCAGCACTTGGCGGTCTCCCGCAATTTTCAGGATGATAGTCTTGCCATCGCGGGACTCGACCAAGAGCTTGGAGCGTCCGGAACAGGCAATGTAGACGCCGCGCGGAATTTGGCCCTCCGCCAGCAAAGTGGCATTGCTGGGATACAGGGTCAGGTGCCCCATGGCGTTGAAATCACTCATCAGGGGCTGAGGCAGATTGCAGAAGTCACAGGTCCGCCTCAGGGTGCAGCTTAAACAGTCGTTCGGAATCGCGAAGCGCCGTGGAACACCCATACAATCTCCTGGGTCGACGAGACTTGGCTGGTGGAATCGTTCGCCGGGGAGGGACGGCAATGCGCCACGCGTGAGCTAATGCACCTTGACTGCCACATGCTCGCGAGGGACTAACTGGCTATAACTTAACCGCTTAGGATGGTTTGAACGAGCAGCGTGACCAAGGCGATGCCGGGGCACGGGCCCTTCTGCCGACAATTGGGCAGGTATCGCTCTCGCCGTCTCAACTCCGGACGGTGCGTGCTTTGTATCAGGGCATCCCTTAGCAATGCCGAAAGTCCTTCGAAGGCACATGTCCCGAGGAGGGCATCGAAGGCCGACTTTTTCCGCAGCCTCTTCAGCGAAGGTGGCTGAAGGTGCTGCCCTCGGCATCGCTAAAGCAATGCCCTGATACAAATCGCACAGACCACGCCTAATGCAGATAATCCATGCGCGAAATTCCCAGCCGCTGCATCTTGTACTGCAGGGTGGTGCGCTTGAGGCCCAGACGCGCCGCGGCGCCCGACGGACCTGACAGGGCGCCCCGGGTCTGGCGCAGAATCTCGATGATGTGCTCGCGTTCCTTGTCGCGCAGCGTAACATCGGAATCGGAAGGCTGGCGTGAGATTTCCTCGCGCAACTCGCCGAGCGGCGCGCTCAGCCGGGTGCCTTCCGACAGGATCACCGAGCGTTCGATAAAATTCTCCAGCTCGCGGATGTTCCCTGGCCATTTCCAGCGCGCCATCGCTTGGACCGCCTCCTCGGGGATCACTTCGATCCGCTTGTGGAGCCGGGCCGCGCATTTTTCTACGAAATGGCGAACCAGCAGGGGGATGTCCTCGCGCCGTTCGCGCAATGCCGGCAGATGCAGGGGAAACACGTGCAAGCGGTAGAACAAGTCGCTGCGGAATTCTTTTTCTTCGACCGCCCGAACCAGATCGCGATTGGTGGCGGCGATCAGCCGCACGTCCACCCGGATCGTCTTCGTTCCTCCCAGCCGCTCGAACTCCTGGTCCTGCAGAACGCGCAGCAATTTGGGCTGCAACTCCAGGGGAATATCTCCCACCTCGTCGAGCAACAAAGTGCCCTTGTCCGCTAATTCCAGCCGGCCGAGCTTCTGGCTTACCGCTCCGGTGAACGCCCCCTTTTCGTGGCCGAACAGTTCGCTTTCCAGCAGTCCGGTGGGAATGGCGGCGCAGTTTAGCTTGATGAAGTTGCGGTCCTTCCGCCGGCTCATGCTGTGAATCACGCGGGCGATCAGTTCTTTGCCGGTCCCGGTTTCGCCGGTAATGAGGACGGTGGAATCGGTGTCGGCGACGATGGCGGCATAGTCCAACACACGTTTCAAGGAGGGGCTGTTGCCAACGATATCTTCGGACCGGTTCGCGCTCCGGATTTCGTACTCCAAATAGCGCTTTTCCTGGGCCAGTCGGTCTTTGAGTTGTGCGATCTCGCGATAGGCGTGCGCATTCCGGAGCGCAACCGCGATCTGGTTGGCTACCTGTTCCAGGTATTCAACCTCTGACGGGCCGAAAGCATTCTCCTTCATGCTGCTCGGATTCAATGCTCCCCACACCTGATCGCCCGCGAGAAGCGGCACACTGCAAACCGATCGAACCCCAACTTCATTCATGGCGATCGCCAGGGGTTCGTTCATGTCTTGCAAATCGCTGGCGGTGAGGAAGACAACGTCTCGGGTTTGGATCGCCCGCGCCGAGAGCGATTGCTCAAGCGGAATCGCCCTTCCGTGGTTGACGAAAGGCTCCCATTCCAGAGCATCTCCATACAGGTGCACGTTCTTGCCCTCCTCGTCCAGCAGCGCCAGGACGGTCCGGTCGTAGCGCGCGATGCCCCGAAGGCTGGAAAGAATGGCCGACAACACCTTTTCCAGTTCGAGGCTGGAACTGAGTTTCCGGCTGATCGCGACCAGGCTCTGCTGTTCCTCGAAGGCGCGGTGCGCTTTTTCCTTCTCCAGCGCAAGTGCTCCGATCAGCGCGACGCGCGAGAGGAATTCGACGTCCTCGCGTTCCAGAACCTGGTCGGGAGCGCTCTTGCCCAGGCCAAGGGCCCCAAAACGGCTGGTAGGCGTGCTCATGGGAAGCGCGGTGTACGACCGGACGCCGTGATTGAGCCATACCGGTACGCACCCGGGAAAGCGCTGCTCGCGCTCGGTGTCGGGAATGGCGATCGGTTCCTGATGTTCCCACGCCCAGCCCGTCACCGCTTTATCAACCGGGCTAGTCTCGAACTCTCCACTCTCCTGGTTCTTTTTCCAATAGCGATTGAGCATGCAATCCCGGCGCGGGTCGTGGAGGGAGAGACTCAGCAGTTCGCCTCCCGTAAGGTCGAGCACCGGGGGGGCAAGTTCTTTGAAGGCGTCGGGCAGGCTGTTAGCTCGCGCTACCATGTCGGTAATCTCAAGCAACAATCGATACCGACTGTGTTCGGACGAGGGATCTCCCCCGATTGCGAATTTGCCTGCTGACATGCGGACACCTCCCTGCTCCTACCGAGTACTTCTGTTGACAACCTGTTTTGAGCAGGAACTGGGGGCCATCGCGGCTTGCCAAGCTGCGGGACTCAAGTTCAATATTGCGTCGCAGTCGTTGGTTCCTTGCATGGGAACCAATCTCATCCTCCCCGGACGGGGAGCCCCCTCAGGTTCTGCAACGCGGTTTTCGCGGTTCGTGCCTTCCGGTCATAACTATTCTTACTCCGTCACCCGTTCACGCGCAAGTTATTCCCGAGAGCGTCCAGCAGTGTGGGAGATACTCCGGATTCACTTCTCCCTGAGTGGCACAGCGGAAATGGTATATGCCTCCAGTAATACTGGGCTGGCAGCGACTTTCTGTTACGAAAACCGAACAGACGCTTACCAGGACCCGCCCGCTGGGTGCGACCGTTCGTGTAGGTCTCGGTCCATTCGGAGGGAACCGCACTGCAACCGCGCGTGTTTCCCTGTTCCAAAATCCGAAAATCCAGTAGGAAGCTCGTATTCATGCGCCATCGAAACCGATGTTAGAATATCCCCCGAGGGGGTTGCCGGTTGTGCAACTAAATGGTGGTCAAAGGCTTCGCGCGCTGAGAGAAACCCTTGGCTATCGTATGCGGGACGTGGAGTTGGCTAGTAACCAGATCGCGCAGAGATTTAAGAGTGACGAATTCGCCATTCCGCCCAGCCGCCTGTCCGACATAGAAACCAAGGGCATCATCCCGAGTATTTTTAGGTTCTATTCGTTTGCCGCTATTTATCGGCGAGAATATCGGGAGTTGCTGTCCTTCTATGGCCTCGAACTGAATGGCATCTCGGCGGACATGGGTTTTGGGCGTCCGCAGAAGTCTCACGTGTCCGAAGCATCGAGCAACGTCACCCAAGTCCGGATGCCGACGCGTCTCGATCCCGGATTCTCGCTCCAGAAAACAACCGACCTGCGACGTGCCATCGAACAATGGGGCACTGTGCCCATGGCTTACCTTGAGCTGTTATGCGATGACCGATTCACCTACGGGTATATAGGGTCGGAAGATTTCACCATGTATCCCATTCTTCCGCCCGGCAGTTTCGTGCAAGTGGACGAATCCAGGAACAAGGTAGGGGAAGGACCATGGCGTTCGGAGTTTGAGCGTCCTATTTACTTTGTGGAAATGCGCGATGGATATACCTGCTGCTGGTGCTCGGTCAAGCGCGACTCCATTGTCCTGCAACCCCATCCCCTGTCTCCGGATGCAGTGCGTGTTCTTAAGTACCCGCAAGAGGCCGAGGTTCTAGGGCAGGTTATCGGGGTTGCAATGCGCTTGGGAGATTGGCACTATCCTGGTTCTCAACCAACGCCAAAAGTGCGCTCAGCACTGACCTCAGATGCGCCCGGGCAGCTGGGGAAAGGGGCTTAGGCGGAGATTGCGCCAGCGTAGCCAGAAATTCCCTTTCTGTCAGATGCTCTTTCGCGCAGGATGCAGGCACGTCTTTGAGCAGCGCGGCCAAAGGCTTCTTCAAGATTTCCGACAGCAGTACACGATGCGACGCACCGATGGCGCGTTGTGCGGCCTCATCGCCATACACTTTCGCTAAACCCCAGTGGCCGTATTGTCCCTCGTCGTTACGCAAACTGCCAACGTAGGAAAGTCTTCCCAACAGTCCCGGGACAACCCCTAGGGTATTCGCTTCAAAATCCTCGAGAGCGGATTTCAGTCTCATTTTTTTTACGAATTCCGGAATGACATTGAAGTCAAACTAAGTGCAAGAAACCCTTCCGCCGCAGGCAATGTAACACGGTACGAACTCTTTCGCAAAGGAGAACTACCGTGGTTCCTTGGCCGTGGTAAATGCCTCAAAGACTCTTGCCGTCCATCAGCGGTTTAGCACGAGTGCGAGCTCTTCCGCACAGGAAGAATACCGTGAATCCTTGGCCCTTTTAGTGCCTTCGACTCTTGGCTGATAGAATTCCCGAGCCGGTTCATAGCGTCAGGGTGCCAAAATGGGACGGGCCGGGAAGGGAATCGTGGGGTCTCAGTTGAAAGGAGCAAGGTACGGGCTTATAGTGCCATAAGTGCTTCCACTCAACTGGCACAAACTGCTGTTGCTTTTCCTGTGGATCACGCCGCCTGTGCTTCTCGGCGTGCTCGCGGTCGTCCTGTGCAAGCGCCGCTTGCACTGCGGATTCCCGGTCTTTTTCGCCTACGTGCTTTACGAGATTGCTAGGTTTGGTTCGCTGTTCGCGTTATCTTCCGTCCTTGGCGTGACCAGCGAGCCCTATGCATATGCTTTTTCCGTAGCACTATTGCTCGACATCGCTCTGCGTTTTGGTGTGATTGACGAGGTTTCTAAAGATTTGTTTCGCGGATCCCGGCTGCTGAAGGTGGCAGCGAGGCGATTGTTGCAATCCGTAGCAGGTCTGCTGCTTGTAGGGGGGGCTCTGCTCGCTGTCTATGCGCCCGGGAACAATAGCGTCAGGTGGCACGCCGGCATATCCGTCGTCAACCGGGGAGCGGCTATGGTTCAGTGTGGCTTGCTCATTTGTTTGTTGCTATTTTCCCGCTTCCTGGGCTTGTCCTGGCGTCGGCCCGCATTTGGGATCGCGCTGGGTCTGGGCATACTGACAAGCGTTGATCTTGCCACTTCCGCTATTCGGGTGGAATTCACCAGTGATGGAACGAGGGATTTCTTGAATTTGCTGATAGCCGTCGCCTCTCTCGTTTGTGTTTCGATCTGGATCGGGTATTTGCGGGCGCCCGAACTTGAACCTACGTCCGTCGCGGTTGTTCCCCATGATGAGGTGGAGACATGGAACCGGGAATTGCAACGCTTGGTCAGGCACTGATCAGCCGGACAATGATCGGTCAGACACTGATCGCCACTTGGACTCTGGTCGCCGTCGCCTTCATCGCGCTGGTGATCCTGCTGTACGTTGCCATCCGCAGTCGCACGCGCCGGATTGATTTGGAGGGAACCGTCCAGGCGTTCCGTTCTCTCGACATTGAGGCCTTTAGGAACCTGGTCGACCCAGCCGAGGAAGCGTTTCTTCGCAATCATCTGCCGCTCAAGAAGTTCCGCGACATTAAGCGACAGCGCGCGTGGGCAGCGTTCCTTTACGCGTGGGAAGCGGGAAGGGCCGCCACGGCGCTGGCCAAGGTCGGTCAAGCCGCGCAACGGAGTTTGGACCCAGAGATCGCGGCGTCCGGTGCTCAGGTTACCGAAAACGCTTTTCGCTTGCGATTGCAGAGTTTGAGGGTTGGCCTCCGCCTGCTGACTGAAGTCTTACTGCCTGGCCTGTCGAGCCGGTCTCTTCCCTCCTTGGCGGATCAGTACGAGCGGGCGGCCCAAACACTGTTTCGTCTCGGCCGATTTCCCGCTCGAGCGCCCAAGCTGGCGCGCTCCAAAACCGCCTGATGCCGCGGAAAGGGCTAGGGCAAGCGTGGTATGGTGTGGACTGAGATGGCACGCGGCTGGGAGAGCAAGTCGGTAGAACAACAGCAAGAAGAAATGGCGGAGCAGCGGAAGTCCTTCCGAGAAAAGATTGCCCGCGTACCGCTGTCGCCCACGCCCACGCCAAAAGAGCAGCAGCGCAACCGGAAGCGCGAAGGCCTGCTTCTCTCCCGGGGCCGCCTCACGCAACAACTGCAAGCAGCCAGCCACCCTCGTCACCGCCGGATGCTGGAGCAGGCGATCGCGGAGTTGGACCGTCAATTGTCTTCTTTTGAATCGGTTGCCGACACGCCGTCACCAAAGTCACCCGCCTGACCGCATACCTCCCATAACGAAAACCGCGGTCCAGTTCGCCGCCCCCTGACGTATAATCCAAACGTTGATGAAAGCCTACGTCTACGTTTCGCTGAAGAAGAGCGTTCTGGATCCGCAGGGAAAGACGATCCACGGCGCACTTACGAAGATCGGATACAAGAGCCTGCAGGAAGTACGGCAAGGAAAGTATTTCGAAATTACTCTCAACGGCGGCATTTCCAAGGATGAGGCGCAAGCCGAGGTAGAGCGGATCGCGCGCGAAGTTCTTACGAACCCGGTCATTGAAGAGTTTCGTTTCTCCCTCGAAGAGTAGCGTTGCCTGTAGAGACGGGGCTTGCCCCGCCTCAGCACCGCATCGCCGATGTCGGTTCGTAAAGGCATCGTGTTAGCAACCTCCGGACTCGTATCCGGGCATCGCTTTACCGATTTAGGTTTGTGTCAGGGCATCGCTTTAGCGATGCCGAAAGTTCTCCGAAATCACAAGCCCCTTTAGGGGCTGCCATCGGTCCCCCTACCGAACCATTCGCCAAGGAGCCAATTCGCCAATGTGCGGCATTGTGGGATATGTGGGCAAGAAGCAAGTCGTCCCGGTCATCATCGAGGGACTAAGAAAGCTGGAGTATCGCGGCTACGATTCGGCGGGAATCGCGGTAGCCGGCAACGGCGAAGGTCTTCAGATCCGGCGCGCCGAAGGCAAGCTGCGTAATCTGGAAGAAGTGATCCGCCTTAAGCCCCTCGACGGCACCTACGGCATCGGACACACCCGCTGGGCCACGCATGGCCGTCCCACCGAAGAAAACGCTCATCCGCATCGCGATTGCACCGGCAGAATCGTGGTGGTGCACAACGGCATTGTCGAAAACTATCTCTCGCTCAAGAAGAAACTGATCGCCGAAGGACACAAGTTCTCGACCGAAACCGACACGGAAATCATCGCCCACCTGGTCGAGAAGCACTTCCTGCAAACGGGGAACGGCAACCGTCCGTCGCTCGAAGAAGCCGTGCGCAAAGCGGTGAAGGAACTCACTGGCGTGTTTGCGCTGGTGGTGATCGCGATTGACGAACCGAACAAGATCGTCGCGGCGCGCAATGGACCGCCTGCCGTTATCGGCCTTGGCAAAGATGAATACTTCGTGGCCAGCGACGTGCCCGCGCTCCTCGATCACACACGCGACCTTTTCTTCCTGGCCGATGGCGATCTCGCCGTGATCACCCAAGCAGGTGTGCGCGTTACTGATTTCGATGGCAATCCCTTGGAGCGGAAGGCCCAGCGTATCACCTGGGATCCCATCATGGCGGAAAAGGGCGGCTTCAAGCATTTCATGCTCAAGGAAATTTATGAGCAGCCCCGCACCGTCCGCGACACCACGCTCGGCCGCGTTTCGCAGGATTCCGGCGGCATCTTCCTCGACGAAATGCAGGTCGGAGAAGCCGAGTTCAAAGCGCTGAAGAAACTTAACATCGCCGCCTGCGGCACCAGTTGGCACGCCGGGCTCGCCGGCAAGTTCATGATCGAGAATCTGGCCCGCGTTCCGGTCGAAGTCGATTACGCCAGCGAATGGCGCTATCGCGACCCGATTCTCGGCCCGGATACGATGACTATGCTGATTTCGCAATCCGGCGAAACCGCCGATACCATCGCCGCCCAGCGTGAAGCCAAGGCCAAGGGATCGAAGACGCTCGCTATCTGTAACGTAGTCGGCTCCATGATTACGCGCGAAGCGGTGGGAACCATCTACACCCACGCGGGCCCGGAAATTGGCGTAGCTTCGACCAAGGCCTTCACCGGACAACTTACTGCTCTGTACTTATTCGCCCTCTATCTGGCGCAGGTGCGGGGCACCATGACTCCCGCACAAGCCAAAGCCGCCGTGCAGGAACTCACCCGCATCCCCGGCAAGCTGGAACAGATTCTCACTCACGATGAAGCCTGCGATGAGCTGGCGAAAACCTATATCCGCGTGCATGACTTCCTTTTCCTCGGACGCGGCATTCACTATCCCATCGCCTTAGAAGGCGCGCTCAAGCTAAAAGAAATTTCCTACATCCACGCCGAAGGTTATCCGGCGGGCGAGATGAAGCACGGCCCCAACGCGCTGATTGACGAGAATCTTCCCGTGGTGATTATCGCCACCCGCGACGTGAACAGTCCGCAGTCGATGATCCGTTACGAAAAAACGATGTCGAACCTGAAAGAAGTCAAGGCTCGTTCCGGCATCGTCATCGCGCTCGCCACCGAAGGCGACAAAGAGATCGCCGAAGAGGCTGATCACGTGCTGTTCGTTCCGCCGGCGCCCGATGAATTGTCGGCAATTCTGGAAATCGTCCCCCTGCAACTGCTGGCCTATCACATTGCAGTGCGCCGCGGCTGCGACGTCGATCAGCCAAGAAATCTGGCGAAGTCGGTTACGGTGGAGTGAGAAGCTCGATGAAGGTATGTCCTACTGCTCGGCACCCGAGCTCTTGGCTCCCCCCTTGGACATGGTCTTTTGAAATCAAAGACTTGGGGGGCGATTCCCCCCAGGTCTTTGAGGAATAAAGGCTTATTAGTAAAGTATTGTAGAATCAATTAGTTAGAGTGGGTTCACAGTCGGCAAGACGCGTCACCACGAGAGGCGTCGCAACCTTGGACGGGCGAGGTCGCCCGTCCCACACGAACTGGGTATCACGCGGATCGCTCTTGTCGATTGGACTTCTC
>JAIQFO010000100.1 GCA_020073215.1 Terriglobia bacterium
TTCTGCTCTGGCAGGCGGCTGAGCACATCTGTGAAGTAATCCTGCGGATTGATTCGGCGGCGGCGGCAACTCGCGATGATCGAGTATATAACAGCACTGCGCCAGCCGGCATCGGGATGTCCAATAAACAACCAGCGCTTGCGATTATGCAAATCTTGTCATAATCGCAATTATCCTCGGTTCGCGATTATGCAAAGTCGCTGAACGCATTGGTGGCGAAACCTTGGCTTGGTCTATCTCTTAAGGCTCCCTTGTCATCAACTTGCCTTCCATAATTCTTTGGTGTTCTCTTCTATATATTTCCCCATTCTAGGAGGAGATCACCATGACTGAGTTTGTACAATTGAAGCTCGCGCGAGCGAGCCGAGAGTGGTTTTCTGATACTGATCTAGCATCAAGCGCAGATGCATACGTTCACTGTTTGAGTGAACGAGGGTATGCTCCCCAGACGGTCAAAATATACTTGGAGAGTGTTGCGCATTTTGCCCATTGGTGTGCCCGGCAAGGCATTGGCCTTCTCGCGATCGGTGAGGCAGTGGTGGAGTGCTTCCTTAGCCGACACCTGCCTCTCTGTCGTTGTGCACAGCGCTGCCAGCGGACTCGACACAGTGCTGCGGCTGCCCTCGCACATTTGCTGGATCTTTTGCGAACCGATAATCGGATCGCACCCAAGAAGTCGCCCGATCCTGCCACAGTTTCCGACGAAACCCATCGTTTCGAACACTACCTCCAGCAGGTGTGCGGTCTAAAACCAGCAACTTGTGTTGCCCGTTTAAAGCACGTTCGCTCTTTCCTTCTCGATCGATTTGGCACCAGAGGTATACGGATGTGCATGCTGAAGCCTATTGATGTTATCCGTTTCATGAGAAAGCACACGGAGCGTTGGGGCGCATCCTCAAAACGTCAGGCCGCCAATTCACTACGCAGCTATTTTCGTTTCAAAGCCCTCCACGGCGAACACACGGCCAGCTTGAGCGCAGCAATACCGACAGTGGCACAGTGGAGATTAGCGCAATTGCCGAAAGGGATTTCCATCGATCAGACCACCCGACTTCTCAAGGCCTTCGATCGAAACTCGGCCACCGGCAAACGTGATTATGCGATCACGCGCTGTTTCATCGATCTGGGACTACGCACAACGGAAGTGGCTGCTTTAGCCTTAGATGACATTGACTGGCGACAAGGTCTGGTGCACATCCGTGGTAAAGGCCGACGCGTGGATGTCCTGCCATTGCCGCAGGCTACTGGTAGTGCGATCGTTGCCTATCTGCGCCATGGCCGACCTCAGACTACCAGCCGGGCGCTTTTTCTGCGCCATCGTCCTCCGCTCAATACACCCGCAACACCCTGCGTGGTACGCGCGGCTGTTCGTTACGCGGCGAGGCGCTGCGGGGTGGAGCGCTGTTTTCACGGGCCGCAGGTGCTGCGCCATACTTTGGCGCAGCGGCTCGTGCAAAGTAACACACCGCTGAAAGAGATTGCAGACCTTCTGCGTCACCGCTCACTGGATACCACCACGATTTACGCAAAGGTTGATCTTTCGGCACTTGGCCAAGTGGCCCTGCCGTGGCCGGGGAGGCAGTCATGAACCCCGACACAATGTTCTCGAAGGTCAAGGCATATCTTTCCTACCGGCGTCAGGCAGGCTTCGCACTGCGGATTGCCGGTAGGCAATTGCTCAGCTTCGCCCAGTTTGCCGATCGTAGCGGCTATCGCGGGTCGTTGACTGTGGACCTGGCGAGTCGCTGGGCGGTGGCGAATCGCACCGGACTGGCACTCACCGCCGCACGCCGCATCGAGGTGCTCAAGACTTTTGCGCGCTATTGCCAGATGTTCGATGCGAAAACCGAGATTCCGCCGCCAGGACTATTTGGCCCTGGACATCGTCGATTGACCCCGCACATCTACACCGAACAGGAGATCGGCGCGCTTCTGGCTACCTCCGCTCGCTTGTCTCCCCCCAACGGCTTGCGCCCAGCCACCTGTGTAACGATCTTCGGGTTGCTGTCCGCTACTGGGCTGCGGATCTCAGAAGCTACGGCTTTACGCCGCCAAGACGTCGATCTGCTGAGCGGCTTACTGCATATCCGACAAGCCAAATTTGGCAAGTCACGTCTCGTGCCCCTACACCCCAGCACAACGCGCGCACTGAAACGATATGCAGGTCGGCGCGACCGGGATCCTTACAGCGCTGCGACTGACGCCTTCTTTGTCTTCGACCATGGCCGGCCAGCGCTCACGCGCAAGGTGCAGTACGCCTTCGGACTCGTGCGTCGTCGACTTCGCTGGCGTGTCCGCGGCGGATATCGGGCACCGCGCATTCACGACTTACGGCATTCGTTCGTCTGTAGGCGTCTGCAGTGCTGGTACGAAGAGGGTGTGGATATCGATTGCAACTTGCTCGCGTTGTCCACCTACATCGGACACGCCAAGGTCACCGACACCTACTGGTACATAACGGCAACCCCCGAGCTGATGGCTATTGCTGCGCGTCGCCTCGAACCGCTGGCACCGACAGGAGGTGGACTATGAAGATCCACACCTCAACAATCAAGCTAGGCTCGTTGCTGCAGCAGTTCTTTACAGAGCGGCTTATGCAGCAACGTCATGCCAGCCCTTGCACGATTGCGGCTTACAGGGACTGTTTCCGATTGCTGCTCGTCTTCGCCGAACTGCGATTGAGCAAACGACCGGCCAATATGATCCTTCAGGACCTGAGTCCGAATTTCGTTCTGGAGTTCCTCGACCATTTAGAAAAAGAGCGGTATAACAGCATCCGCAGTCGCAACGCTCGGTTTGCCGCCATTCGCGCCTTCCTTCATTATGCCGCTGCCAAGGAACCTTCGGTTTTGGCAATCACGCAAAGCGTGCTCGCGATTCCCATGAAGCGATTCGAACGCCCACTCGTTGGGTTCTTCTCTCGTGAGCAGGTCCAAGCCATTCTTGATGCACCCGATCCTGACACATGGAGCGGCCGGCGCGACCGCGTGATGTTCTCTACCCTTTACAACACTGGTGCTCGAGTCTCCGAGCTCATCCACCTGCGCATCGCCGATGTCTCACTCGAGTCGAGTCCTGCCGTGCACATTCTGGGGAAAGGCCGAAAGGAGCGCCATGTGCCGCTTTGGTCCAGCACCGCAAAGCAGATCAAGCGCTGGCTGAAGGAGGGAAAACCACGTGGGCCTGAACAGCCACTGTTTCCCAACCGTAAGAACGGCTCGTTGACACGCACAAGCGTTGCCGAGCGGTTGCAGCTTGCCGTCCAGAAGGCGGCGACAAACTATCCCGAACTCAGCCACCGCAGAATCTCGCCGCACCTATTTCGTCATTCGGTTGCCATGCACTTGTTGCAGGCTGGAGTAGACATTACAGTGATCGCGCTTTGGCTTGGGCATGAAAGTACGGCAACCACTCACATGTATGTCGAGGCAGACTTGGCAATGAAAGAACGGGCTCTAAAAAGCCTTCAAGCGCCCCAAAGCAGGTCGACACGCTATCGCCCGCGGGATCCCGTGTTGCAGTTCCTGCAAGGTCTTTAATTATGCACGGTTTGTCATTGAATGCAGTACTACTTGGCACAAGGGGCGACGGCTGTCTTGTGCATCAAACCGATCAATGACAGCCTCGCCCTATTTCTGTATCCGTCCGGTAAACCCATATTCCCCATAAATGCGAGGCGAGCGATACTCCTCCGGCAGATGAGCGCATGCGCGCGGTGCGCATGTGCGGATCGAAGCCGGAGGTGCTCGATGAGCCAGAAGCAGCGAGATGTGGAAAAGGAACAGTATTGGCAAAGGATAATCCGAGAGGCAGCGCGGAGTGGAATCTCGATTCGGGAGTTCTGCCGTCAACACCGGTTGAAAGAGAGCCGGTTTTACTGGTGGCAGCGCACACTGAATGAGCGGCGCGAGCAACGGGCAACGCCGAAGCAAGATACGAACAACAAGCATGCAAGCTTTGCTCTTGTCAGCGACGAACCGGGGGCAGTAGATGCAGGTATCGAGCTTGTCCTGAGCGATGGGCGTCGGCTGCGAATCAGCAAAGGCGTGGATGAGGAGACATTGCGCACGGTACTGGCGGCAGTGAGGCCAGATGGATGCTGAGTTTCCCGGCGGCGATCAAAGTATATCTGTGTACGGTTCCATGCGATATGCGCCGTTCTTTCGACGGGCTATCGATGATGGCTGAGCACATCATCCGCTGCAATCCGTTCTGCGGCCATCTGCTGGTCTTCTGTAACCGGCGCAGTGACCGCCTGAAGATTTTGTACTGGGATCGGGATGGTTGGGCCATTTGGTACAAGAGACTTGAAGCTGGCACGTTTCAATTTCCCTTCGCCGACACGGGACGGAAAGAGATTGCGGCATGGGAACTGGGATTGTTAATGGAGGGAATCGATCTAAGCAAAGGAAGGCGCCGCAAACGCTACAGCCTGCCGGCAGCAGCAGCGACCGGCGTGGAACGTGCTGAAGATGCGGGAAAGTAGGATGTGAGGCTTCATTATTTTCTTGGGAAGCCTCATTATTTTATTGACAAAAGCCGACAGCTATGAGAAGCTGTCGGCATGACACAACACAATCCTCAACACCGCATCGAAGAGATCAAACGCGAACTTGCCGAGCTCGGGCCGCTGCACCCGGGCAGCGTCAGCGAGCAGTACAACATCTGCGGTACGCCGCGCTGCCACTGCAAGGATCTGAAGAATCCGCAGAAACACGGGCCATATTACCAGCTCAGCTATGGCTGGCGCGGCAAGAGCAGCACCCTGTTTGTCCGGGCCGATCAAGTGGAAGCAGCGCGGGAAAAGGTGGCCAACTACAAGCGCATGCAGGAACTGGTCAAGGAGTGGGTGGATTTGGCGATGGAAGTAGAGCGCCAGGAGCGGGCGGCACAGAAACATGGAGATCGATCCAAGTAACCTGCCGGACGACCCGGCGACACTGAAGCGCATGGTCGCGAGCCTGCTCGATGATCGCGATGCCGGCGAGCGTCGACTCCGGCAGTTGCAACACATGCTGGAGCAATTGTTGCGGTACCGCTACGGGCCGAGGCGCGAGCGGGTAAACGAGAACCAGTTGTTCCTCTTTGCCGCCGAGATCATCAAGGCCGACAAGGCTACGTCCCCTGAAAAAAAGACGCGTTCGACGAAACCCCAGGGCAAGGGCCATGGCCGACAACGGCTACCGAAGACGCTTGAACGCCGGCGGGTGGTGTTTGACCTGGCCGAGAATGAGAAGCAATGCAAGCATTGCGAGCGTGTACTTGAGCTGATTGGCGAAGAGGTCAGTGAGCGGCTGGAATACATTCCGGCGTCGATGCAGGTCATCGAGGAAGTGTGCCTGAAGTATGCCTGCCACAAGGGCTGCATGATTGTGACGGCCCAAAAACCGATGGCGCCGATCGAGAAGGGACTGCCTGGGCCGGGACTGCTGGCGCAGGTGGCCGTTAGTAAGTACGGGGACCATCTGCCGCTCAACCGCCAGGAAGGAATTTTCCAGCGTCATGGGGTGACGCTGTCGCGCAAGACCATGTGCGATTGGATGTGGCGCTGCGCGGAGCTTGTCAGCCCGCTCTACGACAGTATGAAGGAGCGGGTTTTGAGTTCGAAGGTGGTGCAGACGGATGACACCCCCGTGAAGGTGTTGGATCCCTCGATTCCTCATACTCGAACCGGAAGAATCTGGACGTACGTCGGCGACTGCGATCATCCTTACACAGTTTACGACTACACGCCGACGCGGGGCCGGGACGGACCGGATGTTTTCATGGAAAAGTTCCACGGCTATCTCCAGGCCGATGCTTACACGGGCTACGACGAGCTGTACAAGGATCGCGAGCGCAGAATCGTCGAGGTCGCATGTTGGGCGCACGTCCGCCGCAAGCACTTTGAAGCACAATCGTCAGACCCCATGCGGTCCACGGTGATGCTCGCCTACATTCGCCTGCTATACGATGTTGAGCGCGAAGCACGAGAAATGAAACTGGGCGGCGAAGAGCGGAAGGCTTGGCGCCAGGCAAAGTCGGCGCCGATTCTCGATGACATCAAGGCCTACCTGCAACGGGAACAGCTGGCGGTATTGCCGAAAAGCCCGGAGGGCGGAGCCATGGCCTACACGTTGTCAAACTGGGAGGCATTGATCCGATACTGCGATGACGGCGACCTGGAAATTGACAACAACGGTGCTGAACGGAGCTTGCGCGGAATCGCAGTCGGAAGAAGAAACTGGACTTTTTTTGGAAGCGATAACGGCGGGCAAACCGCAGCCATACTGACAAGCATGACTGCCTCTTGCAAACGGCTAGCCATCGATCCATTCACATATCTGCGCGATATCTTCCAGCGCATCAGCTCCCACCCCAAAAACCGATTCGACGAGCTGCTCCCTGACAAATGGAAAGCGGCCAGATCGGCCGCCACCGCAAACTAAAATCCAACCTGCCATACGTGCGCATTCCGGCGCGGGATGGGTTCACCGGACGGATACGAAAACGGGCTTGACAAGAAAAGCAGCCAGCAAATTGAGCGTGAGCACGGTAATTGATGGTTTTGTCCGGGGATTTGATCAAATAAATTGATGGGAAGGTCGAGACCCCATCGAAAAGCTTGACTGAGGCCTTCCGAAGGGGTCTCTTTGTCTCTTTTACTCGCCAAAGTGAAGGAGACAATTCTTTGTACCAAACCTTGCTCACCGATTCCAGCCTTTACACATTCCTTCTGAAGCTCGATGAAGATCTCGCGGCTGAATGCAGAAAAGCGGGCTGTTTCTGCGGCGGCCCTCTGCACAGCGCCATTTATCCGCGAAAGCCCAGAGGCAGTCCGGATGATGTGGAGGAAGACTACAGTTGGCGGTACAGCTTCTGCTGCGCACTGGAAGGCTGCCGCCGTCGATGCACTCCTGCTTCGTTTCGCTTCCTGGGCCGGAAGGTTTTCGTTGCTTCCGTTGTGGTTCTGATTTGTGTGCTTCGGGACGGAGCCACGCCAAAGCGGATGGCGAAGCTGCGTGAGATCGCGGGAGTGAGCCGGCGAACCGTCGAACGCTGGCGCGAATGGTGGCGGGACGGCTTTGTCAGGAGCCCGTTCTGGAAAGCAGCGCGCAGCCGACTGCGAGAGCCGATCGATGAGGATTCATTGCCACGGTCGCTTCTGAACGCGTTTCCCGGCGAGAATGGCAAGACCATACTTAGCTCTGTTATACGATTCATTCTTCCGCTGACAATGCCTCGGCCTCTGCAAGATTTTTGAGGGCTACCCGCGATCCGCAGAAGATGCAGATCGAGATCAGCCGATCGTCCTTGATAAGGTTCGCTCCCGTGGGCGGAAACAACTTTTGCCCCGCACGAAAGGAGTGAACGGCAATGACGCACCAGGAACAACCCCGGCCGCATGACCGTTGGGCGCATCTGCGCTTCTCGATCGTGGGGCCGCTTCTGGCCGCGCCTCCCGCACAGGGTGAACTCAGGGTGGAGATCGAGAGATTGGCCGCCAAAGAGTGGCTTCACCCGATCTTGGGACGGCCGGTTCGTTTCGCTGTGTCCACCATCGAGCGCTGGTACTACGCCGCGCGCGCGGCGAAAGTCGATCCTGTCGGGGTCTTGCGCCGTAACGTGCGCAAGGACAGTGGACGCCAGCGTTCTT
>JAIQFO010000041.1 GCA_020073215.1 Terriglobia bacterium
TCCAGTATCCGGAGGCCACTCAGTCCGGTGATGTCGTTCAGGACACGGTGAATCTGGAGGTTCATTTGGTCAAGCGCCTTCTGCATGTGCAGCACATGCTCTGCCGCCATCTGGATCAGACTGCTGCGGTGTCTCCAGAGAGAGCGAATAGCACAAATGAAGCCAGGAGGACGGAAGCTGGCTCGCAACAGACCCACCGAATGGAGGTACTGAAGCCACTGGCAGTCGGACACGTCGGTCTTCCGGCCGGGCACATTCTTTACGTGCTGCGCGTTGACGAGACACACCTCTAGCCCGCGGGACTCGAGGATCTGATACACGGGAATCCAGTACACACTCGTTGACTTCATTGCCACTGAGCGAATCCCGCGCTGCTGTAACCAGTCCACAAGTGCATTCAGATCGCGAGTAAAGGTAGGGAAACTACGAACAGGTTGGGGATCACGATCAGCGCTGACTGCAACAAACAACTCGCTCGCGCCTACATCGATGCCGGCTGCATCCGGGTGCAAGATGGGCAATTCCTCACACCGTTTCTTTGACCTCTTCGCCATTGGCTCCTCCGAGCTGCCGGTCGGATGCCCAAGGCGCGAATCAAAAGCAAACTCCCAATCGAGATCGTCGTCAGCTGACGAGCGTCATCACACGTCTGTACGCAACCCCGGACCCACGCTTATCGTCGGGCTTCTGAAGCGCCAGTGTCGGCGCGGGCTGTAGCTGTCATCCGACCGGCGCCCAGCATCATCTCTCTCCTCGCGTTCCTTTACATCCTGTCTGGCCAACGCCAGTTGCACGCTTCCCAGGACTAATCCGGCGTGTTGCGCCTGGTCCAGGGTCCGATGGGAATTGCTAACTCTTCACCCCGTGTTTTTTCGGATGCGTGGTGATCAAGATCACTGGCAGTTTCTGTAATGCGAATACGCAAGACGGCCGCTTGGCTTCTCGTGCAAGGATCAGAAGAGCGTCTATTATGGGATAGGTACAGGGACAGGTCGGTGAAGGCCGCTCAAAAACACCGGGCGTCAGTAGACGCAAAAATCGCGCAATCCACTTCCCTAACCGAATTAGACAGACTGCTGAGTCTGTGCGAAGTTCAATCTACCCGCTCCGGCGTGCCCCTTCCCTTGGGGGCGCACGTGAGGGGCGATGGCGTCAACTTTGCCATCTTCAGTCGACATGCCATTGGGGTCCGCCTCGACCTGTTCGACCGCCCTGAAGATGCTATGCCGGTCCGGAGTTTCATCCTCAATCCCGCGCGCAACAAGACCGGCGATATTTGGCATGTATGGCTGGAGGGAATCCGGCCGGGCCAGCTCTACGGGTTCCGCATTGCCGGGCCGTACAGTCCCCGAGAGGGACACCGTTTCAATGCGGACAAGCTGTTAGTCGATCCTTACGCGACCGCTATTGCTCTGGTGCCTAATTGCGACTTTGGCGCGGCTCATGGCTACGATCCATCGTCGCCACAAAGGGACTTATCCTTGTCCCAGGTCGATGACGCCGCCACGGCTCCCAAGAGCCTCATCACCCACTCAGATTTCGACTGGAGGGAGGACCAACCCCTCTGCCACACCTGGGAATCGACCGTCATCTATGAGCTTCACGTGCGCGGCTATACCATCCATCCCAGCTCCGATGTTTCGTGCCCCGGAACCTATCACGGTGTGATCCAGAAGATACCGTACTTGAAGGATCTCGGGGTGACCGCAGTGGAGCTGATGCCGGTGCAGGAGTTCAACCAGCGGCAACTACTGCGGCACAATCCGCAAACCGGCGAGCGCCTCACGAATTATTGGGGGTACGATCCGCTGGGCTTCTTCGCGCCTAAGGCCTCCTATGCGAGCGTCCGCGGAAACGGCGCACACGTGCTGGAATTCAAGGAGATGGTCCGCGTCTTCCATGCCGAAGGACTGGAAGTGATCCTCGACGTGGTTTTTAACCACACCGTCGAGGGCAATGAGTTGGGGCCAACGCTGAGTCTCCGCGGAATCGACAACGCGATCTACTACTGGCTGGACGACGACAAGCGTTTCTACCGGGACTTCACCGGAACCGGGCAGACGATCAACGCCACGCATCCGGTCGTACGCGATCTCATTCTGGATGCACTGCGCTATTGGGTGATGGAGATGCACGTCGACGGTTTCCGTTTCGACTTGGCCTCGGTCTTGGGCCGGGACCGTGGGGGCCATGTGTTGGCCGACGCGCCTCTGTTGGAGCGTATCGCCGAAGACCCGATTCTGCGCGACACCAAATTGATCGCCGAGGCTTGGGATGCCTGTGGAGCGTATCAGGTCGGAAGCTTCGCCGACCGCCGCTGGGCAGAGTGGAACGGCCGCTATCGGGATGATGTGCGCCGCTTCTGGCGCGGGGATGAAGGGCTGATGAGCCGCTTCGCCAGCCGGATTTGCGGAAGCTCCGACTTGTACAAAGGATCTGGGAAAGGGCCGGAGTGCAGCATTAACTTCATCACCTGCCACGATGGCTTCACCCTGAACGACTTGGTCAGCTACGCGCGGAAACATAACGAGGCCAATGGGGAGGACAAACGGGACGGGGTGGACGAGAATTACAGCGCGAACTATGGCATCGAAGGGGACTCTGACGACCCCACTTTCGAGACGGTGCGCTGCCAGCAGATCAAGAATTTTCTGCTGACCCTCGCCATCTCCCGAGGGGTTCCTATGCTGCTAGGAGGGGACGAGTTCCGGCGCAGCCAGCGCGGCAACAACAACGCCTACTGCCAAGACAACGAAACGAGCTGGGTTGACTGGTCCCTTCTCCGGCAGAATAACGAGATCTTCCGGTTTACTCGCGGCATGCTTGCGCTCCGCCGAGCAAACCTGGTTCTGCGCCGCGAGGCCTTTTACATCGAGCAAGACATTCAGTGGTTCAATCCCGCAGGAAACAGCCCCAATTGGTCCGATCCCTGTCAAAAGTGCGTAGCGTGTTTGGTGCGGGGGCAGAACGGGCCCGATCTGTATCTAATGTTCAACGCTGATACGGAGGCGATCGCTTTCATCCTGCCGCCGCCCCTGCCGACAACATGGCGCCTCGTTGCCGATACCGCCAAGAGGCCACCGGGCGACTTTCGCGGCCCTGGAGGAGAGGAAGACATACTCGAGCAACCGGTGAGGTACGTCGTCGAACCCCGCTCCAGCGTAATCCTACTAGCGCGCTGAGCCCCCGCCACATTTTTCCAGAAGCTGCCCGCTGGCTTGACAGCTTCGAATGCCCCAAATGTCGTTCGCGTACTGAGTAACGGTGCGGTCGCTGGAAAACCTTCCGATTCGCGCAACGTTCAGGATCGCCATGCGTGCCCATCGATCTCGATCCCGGAAGGTTTCCGCCGCTTCCTCCTGCGCCGCCAGGTAGGCAGGCAGGTCTGCCAGGTGGAAATGCTCGTCGCTTTCGTCCAAGAGCGAGCGAAAGATCCAGGCAAAGAGGTCCGGTTCCTGCGGGCAAAACAAGCGGGAAAGAAAGGCATCCATGACCCGCTTGAGGCGGGGATCGCGATCGTAATAGTCCTGCGGGCGATAGGAACTCTGTTGACGCATCGCCTGCAACTCGGCGGCCTTCAGTCCAAAAAGGAAGATGTTCTCCTGTCCAACTTCCTCCAGGATCTCAATATTGGCCCCATCGAAAGTGCCGATCGTCACGGCTCCATTGAGCGCCATCTTCATGCTGCCGGTTCCGGACGCTTCCTTGCCGGCGGTCGAGATCTGTTCACTGAGATCGGTGGCGGGGATGATCCTCTCCGCCAGCGAAACACGATAGTCCGGGACAAACACGACTTTCATCAACTCGTTGGCGCGCGAGTCGTTGTTAATGACGCGGCCAACGTTGTGGATTAATTTAATGACTTGTTTGGCCAACCAGTAACCGGGCGCCGCCTTGCCGGCAAAAATGTAAGTGCGAGGCACGGTGGGTATCTTGCCGTCCTCGATCAGCGCCAGGTACTCATGGATGATATGCATGACGTTGAGCAGTTGCCGCTTGTAGGCGTGAATGCGTTTTACCTGCACATCGAAGAGAGAGTCCGGGTCCAATCTCACTCGCAAGCTGTCTCGAACGAGCACAATCAACCTTTCCTTGCTAGACCGCTTGACCTGTCGGAACTCCTCCTGGAAACCCGAATCGGCCGCGTGGCGCTCCAGCGCTCGCAGCCGGTCAAGATCGGTAATCCAGCCGTCACCGATCGTCGAGCAGACCAGATCCGCCAGCGACGGGTTGGCGTGGACAAGCCAACGCCGCTGGCTTATGCCGTTCGTCTTGTTGTTGAACTTCTCCGGCCAGAGCTCGTAAAAATCGGGAGCCAACCGACTTCTTAACAGCCCACTATGAATGGCGGACACTCCATTGACCGAATGGCTTCCGATGATCGCCAGATTGACCATGCGAGCCTGTTTGGGCACCGAGTCCTCAATCAACGACACTTGTGTCAACCGCGCCGAATCTCGCGGATAAGCCGCAGCGACCTGCTCCATGAACCGGCGGTTGATTTCATAGATGATCTGCAGGTGCCGCGGGAGCACATACTCTAAGAGCGCAATGGGCCACTTCTCCAGTGCCTCCGACGACAGCGTATGGTTGGTGTAGCCGAAGGTCTTCTGGGTGACTCCCCAGGCGTCCTCCCACGAGAGTTCCTTCTCATCCACCAGAATCCGCATTAGCTCGACAACCGCCAGAGCTGGATGTGTGTCGTTCAGTTGGATTGCGACCTTGGAGGAAAATTCCCGAAACGTACTGTGATTCTGCTGGAATCTGCGGACGATGTCGCGGACGGCACAGGCTACCAGAAAGTACTCCTGAACCAGGCGCAGTTCCTTGTTGGCAATTACCGCATCGGAGGGGTAGAGCACCTTGGAGATAATTTCGGACTGGATCTTTTGCTCGACGGCTTTGAAATAGTCACCGTCATTAAAGATCCGCATGTCAAAGTCGCGGGATGAACGCGCCGAGTAAAGGCGGAGGAAATGGACTGTTCCCCCGCCGTAACCCGGAATGAGCATGTCGTAGGGCAGGCCGATGAGAGCTTTCCAGTCCATCCACATGGGATTGTAGACACCGTGCCGATCGCTCCCATGCTCGATGCGGCCATAGATAGGGACCATGCAGGCTTCATCCGGGCGGGCAATCTGCCAAGGGGAGCCTTGCGCGAGCCAGTTGTCGGCCAATTCGCGCTGGTAGCCATTATCGATCTCTTGCTTGAACAGGCCATATTCGTAATTGATGCCGTAGCCGTAGCCGGGCAGGCCCAGGGTGGCGAGGGAATCCAGAAAACAAGCGGCCAGGCGGCCCAGCCCGCCGTTACCCAAGGCAGCATCCGGCTCACTCTCTTCCACTGTCTGCAAGTCTGTGCCGAGATGGCGCAGGGCCTGCCGGCATGACTCGTAAATTCCGAGATTTCGGAGATTACTCCCAAGGGATTGCCCGATCAGAAATTCGATTGACAGGTAGTACAGGCGCTTGGCGTCTTGCCTGCGGTATTCCTCCTCGGTCTCAAGCATCCGCTCCACCATGCGGTCGCGGACGGCCAGCGCAACTGCCGCGAAGCGCTCATGCGTGGAAAGATCGCGCCATGGTTTGCCTTGCGAAAAGATAGCGTGGCGGCAGATAGATTCCTGAAGGTCCAAAACCGCATCGACTGCTGTCGCGTAATGGCTCATTGGCACTCCTGCCCAGTCAGGCCCGAAATGCGTGCACTGCTTCCTCCCTGGTGCCGAAGATATCGAATATCCGGTGCATCCGCACGAGTTCGAAGGCGGCTCGAACCTGTTTCGACATACCGCACAGCTCCAGGTCGCCGCCTTTCGCCGTCACTTGCCGCAAGCACGAGAGCATCGCTCCAAGGCCGGAACTATCCACAAAATGGAGGCGGCTCAGATCGATCACGAGCTTGGTACTGCCTTCCAAGACGGGCGCCATATCGCGCTTGAACTCACCAGCGTTACTGGCATCAAGTTCCTCCACCGGAATCTCCACAATGGCTACATCCTCTACCTTTTCCACAGTTATTTCCATCGGGTCTCGCTTTCGTTCCTCGTATGACTCTTAGAAAGTTTGACTAGAACCACACAGTTTTTCCCGCGTTCATCGCGGTAGTAACGCACCTCATCGACACTTCGACTGAGGATGTGGATGCCGAATCCTGACTCCCGCGAGCCGTCGAACGCCGGCAAAGGAGCGGTTGCTGGATCAAAGGGGTCTCCCAAGTGATGCAGCCGGATCGAGACGCGGCTGGGAAACGCTTCACCTTCAAGATCGATCCATTGGTCGCTGCGGCCATGGTAGGCATGTTTCATGATATTGCTGGCGGCCTCGTCGACCGCCAGTTCGAGTGCGTCTACGCTATCTTCATCCAGCAGGGGAACGGGAAGATTGCCGCAAAAGGAGCGCACAAATTCGCGCGCGCGGCGGAGTTGTCGTAGATCACTCTGGATCTCGATCTCCGCCCGGGCAATCGGAACCTCGACTTCTTCAATGCGAATTGCCACGCTGGTCAAGTCGTCGTCAAGGCCGCCGGCCCCTGAGAAAGCAACGACGGTTTTGCGAATAGCCTCCACCAAGGCGGGGGGAGCGAGTTGGCCGTTAGTCCGGACGCATTCCTCCAGGCGCTCCGTGCCAAACGGCTCCCCGTCGCAATTGCGGGCTTCGGTGATGCCATCGGAAAAAAAGAGCAGCAGGTCGCCCGGCTCGCACGAAACCGAGACCTGCTCGTAAATTTCACCCTCGCGGACTCCCAGCGGCAGGTTGTTTCCATGCAGCACCTGGCTTAATCCCGTCCTGCCATGCAGGTGGACGATTCCAGTGTGCCCGCAGTCGACAACATCAAACCGGCGCTCTCCTACGTCGATGCGGGCATAACAGAGAGTTACAAAGCTTTCCAGATCGATCAACTGGCGCACGATCTCAGCGTGCGCGAGCATAACGATGTCCTTGGGCTCGGGAAGCTTGCCGGTTGTAGAAAGCGCCATGAGGTGGCTGAGCGCTTTGAGGAAATGGGCCTTGGTAGCTGCGCCGAGCAGAGCGGCAGGAATTCCCTTACCCATCACGTCGCCGACGATCACATCCAGATCGCCTTCCCGATGTTTTATGAAAATGTAAAAGTCTCCGTCGATGCGCTGGGTGGGAATTGTCAGCGCGGCGATTCGAAGCCCTGGAACGTCGGCTGGCGGCTGATCGAGTAGCAGTGTCTGCTGGATTCTGCCGCCAATTTCGAATTCGCGCTCCCGGGCATTTTCCAGTTGGGTGTTCGCTGCCTGCAATTCGGCGGTTCGGGCCAGGACGCGCTGTTCCAGTTCGGCGTTGAGACTGCGGATTTCCTCCTCCGCCCGGGCGCGCTCGGCCCGAGTATGCAAGGTGGTGATTCCGAACGCCAAGTCACTGGCGAGCTCAGTCAAGAGTTCTACTTCCTCGGCGCTGAATGCATCGGGTTCCGCAGCATAGATGGTGAGGGCGCCGAAGACCTCCGAGTTGATAAGCAGCGGGATGGCGATGCTGGACGCATAACCGCGCTTCAGAGCCTCGGCTCGCCAGGGAGCAATTCGCGGATCGGTTGCCATGTGCTTGATAATGATGGTCTCCTGCGTGCGGATGCATGTGCCGGTCGGCCCCCGGCCTCGCTTAGTGTCCGCCCATGTGATGTTCAGCCCGGCTACGTATCCCGCTTCCCAACCTGCCTGCGCGATGGGCGGTACCGATTTTGCGTCATCATGCTCGGCGCGACCCACCCAACAGAGCCGATAGCCGGCTTCCTGCACAACGATGTCGCATACCTGCTGCAGCAAGGTGGATTCTTCGACAGCCCGGATCAGGGCCTGATTGCATTTGCTGAGGGCCCGGTTTGCCCGATTGATCTGGAGCAGCCGTTCCTGGGCCAGTTTCAGTTGGGTATTGTCCTGGACCGTACCAATTCCGCCGACAGCCTTGCGCCCGGCATCAAATTCCACTTGAGCCCGTTCGCGAACCCAACGCGATTCGCCGTCAACGAGGATGCGGTGTTCAATGTCATATGGTGATCCACGCAGGGCGCTGGTCCACGCCTTATCGACGTATTCCCGGTCGTCGGGGTGAACAGCCGCGAGGAAGGCTTCGTATGTCAGGGACGTACCTATGGGCATTCCGAAAATGCGGAAGACTTCATTTGACCAGCTGAGCCGATTGTGGACGACATCCAGATGCCAGCTACCAATGTGCGCAACCTCCTGCGCCCGGTTTAGGTTGGCCTCACTCTCGCGCAGGGCTTCCTCGGTCCTGCAACGTCCGATCATCAGGCCTAGCACGTTGGCCGCGGCCTGGAGGAAGTGGACCTCGTCTCGGCTGAAGGTCCGGCGTCGCGCGGTGTGAGCGCCGAGGACGCCGTACGGGCCTGTACTGGTGGCGATGACGACGCTCATGCCACTGATAACACCGTGCTCGTGGAGAAGCGGGGGCCCGCTGAAACGCCTCTCGGTGCGCAGGTCTTCAACGATTACCGGTTGATCGGAAAGCAAGGTATAGCCTGCTTGCGAATCCGTTCCCGCCCCAACCGTCGCATGCCCCACAAGCCCGTCCTTCCAGCCCACTCCGGAGCGAAGGAGCAATGCCTGGTTCTCTGGCAGCAACTCCAGTACCTTGCAGTATTCGACGTCCAGCGTCTGCGCCACGAGAGCGACAGCCTCGTCCAGCACATGACCGGAAGAGCCAGTACGAAGCGCGCGTAGACCGAGGTCAGCGACGGCGGCCTGGAGTCGGGCGAGCATTCGTATTTCGTTCTCGGCGCGCTGGCGTTCGGTAATGTCCCGAACGAAACCCTGCCACCGGCCGTCGGGAAGAATCTTGGCGCTAACCTCGACCGGCAGGTAGGTTCCGTCTTTGCATAGGAGAGACCACTCGGCAATTTGAGGTTCTCCTCGCAGCAGCTGTTCCTTAGCTTGCCGCAGTCGGTCGACATCGGCGGGAGGAATGAGGTCGGAAATTAATTTTCCGATGATTTCCTCGCGGGAGTATCCAAGCATAAGGCACCCGGCGCTGTTGACGTCGGTGTAGCAGCCGTCGAGGTCGGCAATGAATATGCCGTCGGACGCTTGCTCGATGAGCCGAGTGATTTGGTCGTTGACGGCTTGAAGCTTTTCGCCAGCCAAGGACGCTGCTGTCAATGCTTCGCTCGCTTGCTGCGTTGCTCTCCTCAGACGGCCATGGAACAGGCTGAACAGAATGCCCATGACGACGAACACGGCCGCCGAGAGGACATAGCGAGGCTCCTCTTTGACAAGGGTGTGCTCCGGCGGAACAAAGGACCACCAAACCAGAAGCGTAGAGATAACAGTGGCCGCCACGCCAGCCCACAGGCCTCCAATCCAGGAACTGAGGAACACAGCGGGATAGAAGAGGAACCAGGCGAAAGGTTGAATGACAGGCCAAAATACGTGCTGCAGCACGACAGAAATGAACGGCGGGAGCATCGCGAGGATCGCACGCAAACCGCCTTTGCGGATGAAAGCTAACGCGGTACGGTGAGCTTTCGCCTCTGAGTGCGCCCCGCTCCGCCCCCGCGCAGCTCCAAGGTTTGGTTGCATGTTCCCGTACCCGACCGTCGCGCCACATCCACCTGCCACATGGTCTGGCGGATTCCCTCCACGCGATAACCAAATTTTGCGTGTTCTGAAGGAGGTTGGCTGTGATCAGAATCACTCGTAGCGGTTTCAATCCGCGATCGCAAACCTGAATTCATTGCCATCCACAAAGGGGACTCCTTGATGTGAATCGACCTAGAGGTCTCTTCACAAGAGAAGGCATCCGCCGCCAGTTGTGGGGCGACGACACTTTTGTCGATTACGAACTTGGCATCGACTATTGCCTGAGCAGCATTCACTCTGCCCTGCACGACAAGCCGGGTGCTCCTCACTACGTCGAAACTGCTCCTCGGCGCGGGTACCAGTTCATTGCACCGGTTGCGCGTGTTCGGGCTGCGCGGAGCCAATCCTGGCCGTCCTGCAGTTTGCTAATCACGACCCCGACCCCGCAATCGACTACTTAGTCACCCTCGCTGCTATCAACCGCAAAAGACGGGGCAAGTCGTGGCCGTTGCCGATAGCCGGCGATAGCCTTGGGTTGTGCTGGCAAATGCGGCACCGCATTGCTCGCCCCTGACACGCTTCCCGTTGTTCACGGATCGCCAATGAGTTTCTTCTTGAATCGGAATTGGAAAGGTCACTCGTGGTGGAGCGGGTCAAAAGTGGAATGAGAAGAGCAAAGTTGGAGGGCAAAGTCATCGGGCGGGCGCGGCTCGATGTGGATCGTGAGCAGGTCGTCTTTGACCGCCGCGCTCGTCTGTCTCTGACCAATGTTGCCAAGAAGCACGGCATCTCACGGACGAGCGTATGCCGCATCAACAAGCAATCGGCACTAACGGTCGCAAGCCTGCCGTGCTGCGGCGAGCAGCTTTCGGTCGGGGCGGAATGACGGCAATTCTGGGTTTTCGCACCCGCCGCCAAACGAAAACAGGGCCATTGTCCTATCTTTCAGCACTTTCGGGGGAGTTGGCATATCGAGGGAAAAGTTTCCCCAAAATTGGTTTTGAAAACTTGAACTCAATTTGCTGCCGCCCAACAAAGGCGAAAAGATCGGCTCTCTCACAGTTGCCATTGCTAGCGACAAGAGCATCACGATCAACCGAATCAATGATGTCACGACCGTCAGCACCCGCGACCCGTATCTGCGATAGTCTGGTCACAGACACGAGCACGACTGCTTTCCTCGCCCACGTAGGCCGTCTAACGGCGGGATTAGTACTTGGAAAAGGGCGGGGCGGCCGACACAGCCCCGCGCGGGCTAGAACGATTGTGAGAACCGGGTTTCCAGGAATTCGCCCAACTTCGCTGTGGCCTTGAACTGCGGAATCGGGTCCAGTTCCTTGAATGCGGAAGTAAACGCGTTCGACAGATTCCAGATCGTTCGCGGCCAGAATTCCTCGTGTTTCGGTTCGAAGTATAAGTCATGCACACTGCGAGCGAGGTGCTTGGGCGCTTCGAGTCTGCCTTCGACAAACGCCTCGTAGATGGCCACCTTGGCAGTGACGTCCGTGAGTTCACTTCTCTGCCAGGCCTCCACCTGTTTGCGCATCGGCTCGAAGTTCCGCTGCATGCGATCCATGCCGACGGAAATACAGTCGACGAGAGAGAACGACTTTGAGTGTTTCGCGAGCACGGGAGTAAACACACGAAAGATCCGCGACCTGGCCACACAGAATTCGAGGCCTAACCAGGCAGAACTCGATTCCGTCCCCGGGTTGAACCCGCCCGGCCCGGGGTCTAGAATCCTTCCCATCGACCTTTTGGCCGTGGGGAGGCAAGTATGCCTCAGCACGAGTTTATCTGCCACGCCTGCAACCGGCCCTTCTCCAAGACGCTTACTCCCACCGAATGCAAGGAAGGCTATGTTGTCTGCCCACACTGCGGCAGCGATGAAGTGGAGCAGAGATGGGCCTTCACCGTTACGGCCACAAGGAACGCTTGAGCAGAAGCGGGTCTTATGGGGCTGTTGCCGAGCAAGGGAGTAGGACGAGATCGACGTGGGTCAAGACGACCGGGCATTTCATGCCACAGGGCTGCTCGAGAGCCAGACGCTGCGCCCCCCCAACGGCTCGCAGCACGGAGGTTGCTATGCCAACAAAGAAGCTAAGAGAATTTCTCGATGGTCAGGGCATTAAGTATGTGACTGTCCCTCACCCGGTCGCATACACCGCCCAGGAAACCGCAGCACTAACGCACGTACTAAGCCAAGAGTTGGCGAAGACGGTGATTGTGAAGGTCGATGGCGTGTTGGCCATGGCTGTTCTTCCCGCTTCGTACGAGGTCGACCTTTCTCTGTTGCGAGCAGCAACCGGAGCAAGAACCATTAGTCTCGCCAAGGAGAAAGAATTCAAAGACCAGTTCCCGGAGTGTGAAATCGGAGCCATGCCGCCCTTTGGAAATCTGTACGGGATGGCTGTTTTTGTGGACGAAAGCTTAGCCAAGGACAGAGAGGTAGCGTTCAACGCTGGCTCGCACAACGAGTTGGTCCGACTTTCCTACGACGACTTCGAACGGTTGGTCAAGCCGACGGTCCTGAAGTTTTCGGGTCTACGAGATATGGAGTCGCGCGGAGCATGGCACCTTTGAAAGCGGCTTTTTGAACTTGCTATGCCGGGCAGAACGAGGCGCAGACAACGCACTTTCAAGGTCACCAACGGCAAGATACCGGAAGATGATTTTTTCTCAGGAGGCCAGCGACCAGGGCAGACGGCACGCAGTCGTGACCCATCATCGAGGAGACGGAGATGCGCTTTGATAATTTCTCCTTTGGCTGCCTCCGGATCGACGGCAGCACGTACGAGCACGATGTGGTCATCGACCGCGGGGAGATCCGAAAGCGCAGGAAAGCGCCGTCCAAGCAATTCCGCGAAGATTTCGGACACACACCGCTGTCCATGGACGAGGACATACCGTGGAAATGCGCCTGGCTGGTCGTCGGCACCGGAGCGTATGGAAGGCTGCCGGTGATGAAAGAAGTGAAGCGCGAGGCGGAACGTCGCAAAGTCGAATTGCTGATTCTGCCGACGCGCGAAGCTATAGAGGTACTAAAGAAAGCCCCCGAAGACACGAATGCGATCCTACACGTGACGTGTTGAGTGAGAAAGTCGAACAGGCCGTCAAGGGTAAGTCCGCTTTGTTCGCAAAATGCTTCCGACAGACATGAAAAGGAATGGAACTCGAAGTAAATTGCTATTCCGGACGGAAGGCAGACGAGAGGCCTGTCCGTTTTCGACTCGACAAACGTGACTACACGGTCGAGGAAGTCCTGGACCAGTGGTATGGCCCGGACGATGCGTTTTATAAGGTCCGCGCCCAGGATGGCAACGTGTATGTCTTGCGGCAGCAAACGTCGGATGGATCTTGGCATTTGGTGGCATTCCGGCAATCGACATAGCGGCGGAGAACGGAGAAATGTTTGGATCTCTATTCCATAGCAGCCGCGGGAGTTCTGGTTCTGCACCTCCTGTTCATCCTTTGGGTCGCGTTCGGAGCTCTTTTCACCCGCCGTCGACCGCTGCTGCGCTGGTTTCACATCACCTCATTGATCTATGGCAGCTTGCTCGAAATCCTTGAGTGGCCTTGCCCGCTGACCCCAATGGAAAATTGGCTCCGCGGCCGCGCCCGGATCCCAACGTATCAGGGTGGGTTTCTGCTCCACTACTTAGACGCGCTCGTCTATCCAGATGTACCTCAATCGTTACTGGTGCTCTGCGCTGTTGCCGTTTGTCTGTTCAATCTCGGCCTCTACGCAGTGCGCTTCCGGCGCCGACGCGTTGCGGGTTGGTAATCGTGACAGAAGGCGAACTCCCGCCAAGAATTACGAACAGGACTCGCCATTCTCTTGGAGCTGAAAGAGGAGAACCGTTTGCTGGCGGAAGCCAAGCGGCGGCAAGACGAACTGGTTTTTGAATTACGCCTTCAGCGAGAAGCGAGCCCCAATCCTCACCTCGTGGCAACGAACCATACCCAACAAACCGCTAAGGCAGAATCTTTTTGTCCGCGTATTTCATAGCGACATCTCCTCAGCTTCCGCAGCAACGCTAGAATGGTCAGTGGGGAAAAACAGCCATGGCAATTTACCTCGTGCAGCATGGAGCGGCCAGGGCGGAGGCAGAAGATCCCCAGCGAAGCTTGACCGGCGAGGGAAGGCGAACGGTTGAGCGCATAGGCGAGCATCTCGCCAAGTGTGGCGTCGCTCTCGATCGTATCGAACACAGTGATAAATTGCGGGCGCGGCAGACTGCCGAGATTCTGGCGGTGAAACTCCATCCCGCACACGGGACCGTGCAGGGCTTGCTGGGTACCGCAGCTTGGACGAGCAGGAACGCGCTGGTCAGTCACGACAATGTCGCTGACACAGACCAATGGCACCAGTACTGTTCATAAGGCAACGACTCGCATGCGCCTTAATCAGGAAACCGGGACCGTCATGCTTGTGGGACATTTGCCGCACCTGAGCCGGCTCGTCTCGCGCCTGTTTGCACTTCAAGCAGACCACATGCTCGTGCGGTTTCAGATGGGCGGCGTCGTGAAACTCGAACGGGACGTCGCTGGCCACTGGGTGCGTTGTTGGATGTTCACCCCCGAACTGCTGTCCTGCTGAAAGTGCTAAGGCATTCGGGTCCGAAGCTCGGTCTGCATGCAAAGGTTCATCGCCGGAGTCACTTCTATAGACTCGACAGGTCAACACCCGTTGCGCCCGCCACGTCCGTCCCGCTCCACGGGTAGTAGATCTGAAATCCCGCCCAGTGGCTCTCGGGGGCGGAGTTAAGCACCCCGCGAAGCTTCAACACGCCGGGGAATTTGTCTCCGGAAAAATCGTGCGCGCCGAATTCCCAGCTGCCGGCGTGTATTCGGAAGCCCTCTCGAAGAACCAGTCGCCCCAGCTCCCGCTCCATTGGCCCCTTTGGAGTAAGTCTTTTGACCAGTCCGTGCCAGTCCTAATCTGGCCGCAGTTCGCAGTCGCGGTATTCGCGTGGGGCCTTGATATACCCGCGTTCGACCTGCATGCCGCACTTGAACAGCTGCTCCTCCGTGTCAACCATGATGAAGAACTTCGAGCAGCCGAAGCTGACGTGCCCGGATTCCGGTTTGGCTGCGCGGTTCGCTCGGGCAAGTACCCGATCCACTGCCAATACATGCCGCGGCCCCACCGTTCCGTAACGAAACGGTTCGCCGAATTCCGCTTTGAGCGCCAGCTTCAGAAGTCGAGTAATGCGCTCACGCTCCTCCAGTTTCCCGACCCGAATGCCGCGCTCGAAATCGAGGAACTCCGTTCGAAATCCAATGGCGGTCGGAGGTACCGCTGTGCTCGCACATGCGGATGTACGCATCTATCAGAACGGCCTCCTCGCCTTTTCCGTATTGTAGCGGGCACCCGCCTCCTCGGCGGGCTACCGGGTCGAGCTCTATCTTGGATGGCCAATGGGAATCAGATAGAGCGGCTGGTGTTCGCGGGGCAGGGAGAGAGCCTTTTGCACCTGGTCATCATGGAAAGCGCCGACGGGTACTCCTCCGAGGCCCAGCGTGACGGCTTGTAGCAGCATGTTCTGAGCCGCGTGGCCCGCTTCCAGATGTACGTACCGCGGACTGCGCTCGCGGCCGTACTTGAGTTCGGTCCGTTCATATACCGCAGTGATAACGAAGACTGCGGGCGCCTCTCGAACACAATCCTGCTCCAAAGAGGCGCGATAGAGCGCAGGCCTGAGGTCGCCTTCAGAATGCAGGTCGAGCCTGTGCTCGCGGGGATCGTAATGATAGAAGCCCCTGGCGGTCGCCACGTAGAGCTCAAGCGGATACAGCGCACCTGCCGAGGGTGCCGTGCGCAATCCGTCCGGGTGCGTGATTCCCTGTGCGGCCCATAACAATTGCGACACCTCCGGCTCCGACAGCGCTAGGGCAGCGAACTCACGCAGAGAGCGACGCCGGGCCAGCGCCTGTTCCAGCGTTATTCGGCCGGTGCGGTCTGGTGGCGGCAAAGTGATTCGGGCTTTGGCTCTTTCTTGCACTGGCGAGGTTTTCACTTCCCCTCCTTGCTGTGCGCTCTGGCAAGACCCCACACCTGTAACCGTCGCGAATAGCAGCAACCCCACGCAAATGCCCGCGGACATGTTCATTGCCCTCCTTGCTGACGACGGCTTTCCTTCTTCCTTAATTCTGATCCCGCATTCTGCGTCTTTCAACAAGAACGCGAAACGCGCGTGTCCAAACATTCCAAAATAGGACGCCTAACTCGGCTGTCTACCGAGCATCACCCCAGACACCGGCAATCGAGCAGTTGCAGTGACGACAACGCCCCGCGCAGAGCTTGTTCTTCCCAAAAGGGGCGAGTGACAGATTTGTTGTATGCCTGAAGTTCGGCTCAACCGCAGTGCGAAGGCGTACTACTTCCGCCGTAAAGCGGCGCGGGAGCGATACCAGACGGGGCCCACTGCCTGTAAGAAGATGCGCGCCGTGACAGGACCGATATGCCTGAACTCTTGCAGCCTGCAAGAGAGCTCTTTGCGCGTTCTTGCCTGATTGAGAAGCCCGGTTATCGTGCCATAGCGCTGCTTGAGTTCCCGGGCGACATCAAGGAGCTTTGTCGCAGTGGAAAAATCGTAGCGCACATAGTGCGCCTGATCCAGGAGCCGTCGGAGTTCATTCCATCC
The DNA here is from genome assembly GCA_020073215.1 of Terriglobia bacterium. Lineage (GTDB taxonomy): Bacteria > Acidobacteriota > Terriglobia > Terriglobales > Acidobacteriaceae > Acidiflorens. Next base: position 16,208 of record JAIQFO010000041.1, read on the forward strand.
CGCGCGGATAATGGCATCCGGGCGCACGAGTCCGGCCCTGACAAACTCCAAGTAGGCTCGCTCCGCAATGTCCTGCTGAATCGGCTTCCCGAAAAGAAGGCAGGCCAAGAACCACTTGAAGAGCTCCTCTTCCTTCCTTGATGCCAAATCGATCTCCAACTCGGCGACAACGCGCGGTTGCTGCATGGCCTATGCCTCTTTGCACCTCTATTCTGCATCACGGCCGGAGTTGTTTTTCTTTCATTTTAGGAAGGCTCCAATATGCGGCACTGACTCCGTCGACGCTGGTGCAAACGTAACGGTTGGCGCTGGCTGAAAGGGTTGGCCCAAGTAACATTGGCCAGACTGGGGTTTGGGACCGCAAAAGCGGAGATCGCATCAGCAGCTCCTTTCGCGGGGAAGACGCCCGCAGCTGTCGCCGATACACAAACGCAGCCGCAGCCGAAATTGCCTCGGCTAAACCGGCAGGCGTAGCATTGGATTGGAAAAGCAGCCGCACTGAGACAAATGCTCTTAAATCCGCTACTGGCGACACAGTCAACTACCCTGCACAAGAAGCCCAACCACAGGAATTCTCGTCGAATTTGCATTACTGTGCTTTTCTCGGTGCTGGCCGGCGCTTTTGCCCTCGCTCAAAGCGACGAAGATAGTTTTCGTCAGCGGCGCGACGAAATGGTACGGACGCAGATTGCCGCGTCACGTTGGGGCGGAGCAGAAGCCGTACGCGACGCGCGTGTACTCGAAGCATTTCGGGAAGTACCGCGGCACAGATTTGCGCCTGCCGAGCTGGCGCCCCACGCCTACGAAGACCGCCCTTTACCGATCGGCTATGGGCAGACCATCTCACAGCCCTATATAGTGGCCAAAATGACGGAGCTCGTTGAGCCGAAGAAAGACTACCGCGCACTGGAAATTGGCACGGGGTCCGGCTACCAGGCTGCAATACTGTCTCGCCTGGTAGCAGAAGTCTACACAATCGAGATCGTGGAACCGTTGGGTGCAGCCGCGCGGAAGCGCCTGGCTGATCTCGGATACAGGAATGTTGACGTGCGCATCGAGGACGGTTACTACGGCTGGCCGGAGAAAGCGCCTTTCGACTGCATCGTGGTAACGGCTGCGGCGAATCTCATCCCGCCGCCGCTGATCGAGCAGCTCAAGCCCGGCGGGCGGATGGTGATCCCGGTTGGAAACCCCTTCCAAACACAAAGGCTCGTGCTGGTGAGCAAGGGCACCAAGGGCTCGCGCGATATCCGAGTGCAGGACATTATGCCGGTGATGTTTGTGCCTCTGGTCGGCGGGCTGGACAGAAAGTAAGCCGGCAACTTGAAGAACAGGCTACGTTGACAGGTAGGCGTCTGATGAGCCGCTGCGTTGATCTGTTTCCGCCCGTGGTCAGGTTTCTCCCAGCATGAGGCGCCGGGAAGCAGTGCTTTTTCTGGTCTCGGCTGCGGTGCTGGCCGATGAGGTGGTGCTAGTGCGCGCCTTCTCTTTCGGCCTATGGCATCACTTCGCCTACATGGTGATATCGATCGCGCTGCTCGGCTTTGGTGCGAGCGGCACGCTGCTTGCGGTGTTGGCGCGAGCAAGAACGCGGTGGGGTACCGGATACACGTCGCCCATCCCCCGCGTGGCCTGGCTTGCGGCCGCCGTGCTGTTCGCGTTGACGCTGCCAGTATCGTTCGAGCTCGCGCAGAAGATACCTTTCGACCCGTTTCTCATAGTCTGGGAACGGCAGCAGTTTTTCTATCTTGTCTGCTACTACCTCGTGCTGTTTGTGCCGTTCTTCGCGGCGGCCACCGTGATTGGCCTCGCGCTGATCACCGAATCGGACGAAAGCCCTCGGCTTTACTTCTACAACCTCATCGGTTCGGCGGCAGGTGCGGCGCTCGGCGTGGGGCTCTTAGAGATCGTACCGGTGGAGTACGCTGTGCTGGCTATCGCCGGGCTGGCACAGGCTGCTGCGGTATTCGCTCTACTCGTTGTGGCGAGGCCACTAGCAGCGCAGGGTAACCGGCGAATTGCGGTACTCGCCGTAGTGCCAATGGCAGCGTTGATTTACTATGCAATCCACCCGCCGGAGGTGCGACTCTCCCAGTACAAGGGGCTCAGCTATGCGCTGAACCTCCCTGGAGCACGCCGCGTAGCCACGCTTTCAAGTGCGATGAGTCGCGTCGATGTTGTCGCGAGCCCAGCCATTCGCCAAGCACCGGGGCTCTCGCTGGCCACGCCGCCAGAAGCCGCGATACCGCCCCAGCTGGGCCTGTTTGTGGATGCGGAGTCCGCCGGAGCCGTGACCAGGTTCGATGGCGATACTGGCAAGCTCGCCTACCTCGACTGGATGACTACGGCGGCTCCCTATTACGCGATGGCAGAATCGCCCCAAGTGTGTGTCTTGGGATCGGGTGGCGGCGCGGCCGTCCTCTTGGCGCTGCATCACGGGGCGCGGCACGTGGATGCCGTCGAACTGGATGCCAATGTAGTAAGGCTGGTCCGCGAAACATTCCACAACTTCAGCGGTGCCCTCTACAATCGACCTGATGTGAGCGTCCATATCGCCGAAGCGCGCGCTTTCGTGGAAGCCGCGTCCACGCAATGGGACATGATTGACCTTTCGCTAGTGGACTCGTTTGCCGCCGCAGCCGTCGGCCTGGGTGCTGTCAATGAGAGCTACTTGTACACGCAGGAGGCCTTCGAGACCTACCTGCGACATCTGCGCCCCGGAGGCTTTTTGGCGGTGACGCGTTGGGTGCGCGAGCCACCACGTGACGAGTTGAAACTATTTGCCACCGCAGTCGCTGCGTTGGAGCACATGGACCGGCGGCCGGCAGAACGTTTAGTGCTGGTGCGGAGTTGGGCAACCGTAACGCTCTTAGTGAAGCGGGAGCCGTTCACCGCACCTGAATTGATAAGACTGCGCCATTGGGTCGAAGAGCGTTTGTTCGACTCGGCTTACTTCCCCGGCATTGCCCCGGGCGAGGGAAATCGGTTCAACGTGCTCGCGCGCGACTCTTACGCCGAAGCCGCCGACGCCTTGCTGGCCGGAGGCGCTCGGCGAGATCGTTTTTTTCGCGAGTATGCCTTCTTCTTGCAGCCAGCGAGTGATGACTGCCCGTATTTCTTCCATTTCTTCCGTTGGCGCGCTCTGCCTATGATGCTCAGCACCGCGGGCTTTGCCTGGATTCCATTTGTCGAGTGGGGCTACCTGATCCTGGTGGCAACGCTGATCCAAGCAGTATTGCTCGGTGGCTTGTTTATCATGTTGCCCCTGGTTCTGTTGCGGCGCCACACGGGACTGACCGAGGCTGTGCCATCGCGTTTGCGATCCGACTGGAGTTCCCGGTTGCTTGTTCTCGTCTACTTTCTGGCCTTGGGTGTTGGTTACTTGTTCGTGGAGATGGCGCTGATCCAACGGTTGGTGTTCTTTCTGGCCAACCCTGTTTATGCGATAGCGGCCGTGCTGGCTGGACTCCTACTTGTATCGGGTTTAGGCAGTGGATGGGCTGCCCGGCGCCTGCGGGATAGAAGCTCGGCGGCGCGGCTTGCTTGCTGGGCGGCACTCGCCGTGGCCGCCATCGCCATCGTGTACGCGTTTGCGCTACGTGCAGCGCTCATGCCTTTACTCGGTTGGTCGCTCGCCGCGCGCATGGTGGTAGCGTTCGTGGCGATGTTGCCACTGGCAGCCATGGGCATGCTCTTTCCGTTGGGAATGCGTTACCTCGGCCGCAGCCATGCAGAACTCCTACCCTGGGCTTGGGCAATCAACGGCTGCGCCTCGGTGGTGGCCACTTCGCTAGCGACTTTGCTCGCGTTGGGGGCTGGGCTCGTTACCTTACTAGTTGCTGCGGCAGCGTGCTACGTCGTTGCAGCACTAGTAGCGCGCCAGTGGGAGCCTCTTCCGGACGCGTGATCGCAGACGTGGTGATACGGCCGATTTTGAGAACCGAGGTTCGAGGAATTCGCCCAGCTTGGCTGTCGCCCTGAATTGCGGAATAGGATCCAGTTCCTTGAAGGCGGAGGTAAACGCATTGGAGAGACTCCAGATCGTCCGCGGTCGGAACTCGTCTTATTGCGGCTCGAAGTACAAGTCGTGCACAGTGCGAGCGAGGTGTTTCGGGGCTTCGAGTTTGCCCTCCACGAAGGCCTCGTAGATGCGTAGATGACCACCTTGGCGGTGACGTCCGTCAGTTCACTTCGCTGCCAGGCTCCCACCTGCTTCCGCATCGGCTGGAAGTTCCGCTGCATTCGGTCGACACCAACCGAGATGCAATCGATGAGCGAGAACGACTTCGAGTGTTTCGCGAGCACCGGGCGTAAACACACCGGTGGCAATGTCCCCGAATTCTAGAGGTCCTGAGGTCCAACTTGCTCGAAGAAGACTTCTGGCCCGGGTACTAATAGGAATTATGCAGCGCATCCACTGTGATGGTACCGAAGCAAGGGATGACTACGGTAACGGGAATACCACGCCACGGCGTTGACTGCGGAGTGGCATGCACTTACCGTGGGAATGAGTAGTGTTTACCGATCGCCAAGTTAGGACTGGCGACCTCTCCCGGCAGACGTTGAACCCCGGTAGAACAGCGCCGAGGCAAGCAAATCGACCTGAATCATTGGAAACATGAACTTAAAGTTCCTCCTGTCCTCATCATCGCCGTACCGATGTCTTTCGCGCCGGAGCGCCACCCGATGAAACGAATTTGCTGGTCTGTCGCAATCTTGTTCGCCTGTGTCTTTGCCGCGCAGTCTCAATCGCGTCCCGTCAAGGTCCACGTTCATGTGATTCTGGTGGACTCCGAACTGAACCAGAAACCCGTGCCCTTCCTGAACGTGACGTTGAAAGGCGCTGCGACCTCCTCAGACGTGAAAACGCGACTCGACGGCGCCGCCGAAACCACTCTTCCGCCTGGTGCCTACACAGTGACCACGGCCAAACCCGTCGATTTCGACGGCAAGCGCTATTCCTGGTCCCTGCGCGTGACGCTCACAGGCGCCGAGAAAACTATCGATCTGACCAACGAGAACGCCAAGGCAGAGGATAACGACGTTGCGGCTCCGCCTCGCTCCTCGGGCGCATCCAGCGGCGACCTGACCGAACAATTCAAGAAACTGAAGAACACGGTGGTAACCGTGATCAGCGAATCCGGCCACGGCACGGGCTTCTTCGTGGATGGAAAGGGCCTGATCCTGACCAACCAGCATGTGGTGGCGCAATCGCAATATCTGGCTGTGCAATTTGACCGCGAGCACAAGATCGCCGCCCGGCTGATCGCCTCGGATGCGCAGAAGGATGTTGCCCTGCTCTGGGTTAACATGAGCGCCCTGCCCAGCGCCATGTCGGCAGTGTTGGCCCGTTCCAGCGGCAGCCACGCGCCCGTGCAGGAAGGCGAGCGCGTCTTCACCATCGGCAGCCCACTCAGCCTGGACAAGATCATCACCACCGGCATCGTCAGCAAAGTGGACGCGCACACCATCATGTCCGACATCAACATTAACCCCGGAAATTCCGGAGGACCGCTGTTCAACAACGCCGGCCATGTGGTCGGGTTGACGACTTTTGGCACGAGCGCGGAAAGAGGCCCGGGCGTTTCCGGTGTGGTGCGTATTGAGGAAGCGCTGGCGCTGCTCGAGGAGAATCGCGGCAAGGCCACGGGCACTCCCCCGCCGGCCGCCCTCCTTCCCGTCGAACCGTTGACGCCGTATCCGGTGGAAGGCTTGAAGGCAGCCTTACAGGGAGAAAAATTCGATGCCCGGCCGTATTACCTGAACGCCGGAGATTTCGAAGTCGCACTCTCCACCCCGCCGTTCGATTACCGCGAAGAAGAAGAAGGTCGTCTGCGCGCCGAACGCACCCAAAAACGGCGCAACCGCAGGGACTCCAACAGCCCGGACGCCGCCCAGCAAGACGCAAACCGCGAGGACTCCCCGCGCGACTGGCAATCGGAAACCGGCGGCCACCGGGCCGTTCTGGGCATCTATGTTGTGCCCAAGGTCCGGGAAGGGTTCGGCTCCGCTTTTTCCCGCAGCCTGCGCAACGGCTATGGTGCAGCCAACCTGAAGTTCAAAACCGATTTCCAGAGCATGGAGCTCTTCTGCGGAGAAAAGGAAGTTCAGCCAATTCATCCGGGAAGAATTCCCCTCACGGTCAACGTCCGCAATGCGTCTGTGAAACTGGAAGATTCCACCTATAAGGGAGCCTACTTCTATCCGCCGGACGCCGTAAATCCTCAATGCGGTACGGTCAAGCTCGCCATTTATTCCTCGAAGAGCGAAGAGCCTGTCGTCAAAACTCTTGATGGCAACATCGTAGCCCGCATCTGGGCCGACTTCGACGCCTTCCGCCGGGCCGACGCGGAAGCGCGTTCCACTCAAGCCCAGAAGTAGCAGTTACGCGGAGCAACGAGGTCAAGATGTCGCCGAGTACGCCGTCATGCTAGCGATTATCTTAGTGATCGTGATTGGCACGATCCGTTTGTCGGGTCGAACACCAACGATCTGTTTTCGTCTGCGGGCAGCGCGATCCACTAGACACAACCGCGATTAGGGTACCTCAGAATGCCTCACGGCACGTGCGTATATTGGCCATCGTAGTCGGATTGCCGAAGTACTCGGCAGCGATTCGGACTCCGCATTCCGAATAATGGTGACTCGCTTTACCCCTTACCACTGGAACAATTCTTGAACTTGAGCGAGGCATTCCTCTATTCCCTAGGTTGCCCTTCCAGGCCTATTCCAATAGTCCAAACCCAATGAAGTCAGATGCAAATAGGCGACGCTGGGTCGCTAGAACGATTGGGAAAGCCGAGCCTCAAGGAATTCGCCTAGCTTGGCTGTCGCCTTGAACTGCGGGATGGGATCCAGTTCCTTGAATGCAGAAGTGAACGCATTGGAGAGACTCCAGAACGTTCGCGGCCGGAATTCCTCGTACTCGGGCTCGAAGTACAGGTCATGCACGGTGCGGGCAAGGTGTTTCGGAGCTTCGAGTCTGCCCTCCACGAATGCCTCGTAGATGACCACCTTCGCGGTCACGTCCGTTAGTTCGCTCCTCTGCCAAGCCTCCACCTGCTTGCGCATCGGCTCGAAGTTGCGCTGCATTCGGTCGACGCCAACCGAGATGCAGTCGATGAGCGAGAAGGACTTCGAGTGCTTCGCGAGGACCGGCGTAAAGACGCCATAAACAATATGGCAAAGGAGAGTGTGATTCTACAGTTACGTTTAGCGGCGATCAGCTTCGTCCAGTTCGCAGAAATGGGGGTTGGAGGCCTGATGGTGGAGCAACTCATTGAGTCAAACCCAGTGTCTTCATCTGACCGCGAACACGCCTGTGGCAATATTGTTAACGCCAACCGTCGTGGCGCGGTGGCTGAGAAAATCGTCGTTCTCAACGCACGCGCTCGCTATCGCCAGGTTGTCCGCTTTGCCGGCCCAATTGATCAGCTGTGTTGGTCGGCAAAGGGAGCCGGCAGCCATACCAGCCATTGAAGGCCGATCAGTACCACTGTAAGCAATCGAGATGCGAGCAGAGCGGAAACGTCCCGGCGGAATCGAATCATGCGACGGTGGTGCCTTGAGGGCTCTGAGGTTCTGCCCAACCCCTGGCCTTTCCATAAGCCTCCCGCGTGAGCTTTAAAGCTATCTGGAATTCTGGGGCATGGGTACTCTGCGAGAGTACTTTGTTCCACTGATCAGTATCACTCCCACATTCTTCGGCGTATGCCGCGGCAGCGAGAAACTCAGCAACCGGATCGAGCGCAAATCGGAGTCGAGTGTCAATGCCCTCTGGCTTCTCTAGAAGCACTCCATTCATTCTCAGGCGAACGGTTGGGTCAGAAGAGGCACTTACCACCTCCCCGGCTGCCTTCAATTCAGCAATCGCATCGTTCCTGGAAAACTCCTTTGGGACATAGTCCTTCCCAACAGCAGTCTTTCCCAGGATCTTCGCGACTTTAAGCATCCTATCTTTATCGAGAAAATGCTGGGCAGACGGGTCTTCCGGGTTCACCTGCCGTAGGTGACGAAGGTAGACATCGGGCAGTGAGCGAGGCAATTCATTGAGTTCGCTGCCCGTCTGCAGAAGCCGAACAGCCTGCTCAACAAACAGCCGAACTGGGAGTGGAACCAGAGGTACATCCTCTTCGCCCTCTTGGGTCCTCAGCCGGATGAGGGCTGCCAGCCGCTCCCCAAGTTTGAGTTGTTCCTGAATGCTTGAAAAAGGCTTGGTGCGCCGCCCCAGCTCGTCGTGGCTGGCATCGGTTAGAAACACAGCAAGCAAGCCAGTCATGAAGTTCAAGAGAGTTGCCGAATTGAGCGGTTGGGGATAAATACAAACGCTCTGGCTGCCGTCGATTGTGAGAGGTGTTCGAGACGTCAGAACCAGGCATCCAATCCGTACAGACCTATAGATCGTTTCGATGTATCGCTGCGTAACAGGGGAACGTTCTGAAAGGCGGTCCACGAAGACGAGCAGGCGCTGTTTCTTTAGAAGGGCAGAGAAAAGGTCGTCTTCGATCTCCTGATCGGGCAGGGCTGCTAACAGTTTCCCTTTCACAACTGCTGGCAGCGGATTCTTTTCAGGATGGAGTTCCTCATCGACCCACACCGGCAACATTGGATGGTCACCTAGTCCCGTACCCGGCCCGTTCTGAAAGGCCCACTGTCCTATCTGGCGTGCGAGAGTTGTCTTGCCAGCACCGCCGGGGCCGACGATCTGCATCGTCGAGCGCGGGTGCCTCACGACTTTCCTGATCTCTGCGGCATCAGGTCGCTCAACCAGGGTGCCAGAGAATGGATTCCCGACCCGAATGGGCAGCGCGATGTAAATCGACTGCGAACTCGACGAGCGGCCCTCGAAACACGCAGACGCTGCGGATTCAACGTCGGTCTTCCATGCGGTACCTATAGCTAATCAGTCGTTCATTAGCTTCGCTAACCTTTAACTGGGACGGAAGATTCTTCACGGCCTCCCATTTGGCCTTCACAACGAACTCAGACTCGAATCTGGTATAAATGTCTAGCAGGTCAATCGATAGATATGGCTGATTGCCACAATCCCCTGCATCCGCTAATGCGAATTGATGACCTTCTGCAACAATTTGGTTTAAACCTGCCGTTTTGTGGACCAATGGAACACCTTAAAGAGGATTTGTCGAACATGGGTGAGCCGCAATGACCGCTCCTCTGGTGTCTGAAGCAAGAAAGGCCGAAAGCAATGGGCTCGAAAGCGGCGGGATTGGAAAACCTTGGACAACAATGCTAGAAAATCGTGTGGCAACAAGGGGGTCCAATCTCAGTGCCAGTCGCATGAGATTGATTCGCGCGGTATTAGACCATCCCGAAGACACGTATTTCTTGTCGTCCCGTGCCCTTGCGAAGCATTACGAGGTAGATACTGCAACGATTGTGCGGACCGTTCAGGCACTCGGCTACGGCCGCTTCGCCGATTTCGCTGCCGACCTGAGGTCGCATTTCATCAGTCGGATCACTCCTTATACAGTGATGAAGTCCTTGACCCGCGAGAAACGGAGTATCTCTGACCGCATTCACCATAGTCTCGAAATGGACGAGCGCAATTTGCACGCCTTGCGTTCGAATATGGATGTTTCTCGTGTAGTGGAATTGTCCCGACGGCTTCATCGAGCGCGGCGAGTTATGGTGGTGGGAATTGACTTTGCTGCTTTCCTCTCCAATATATTGGCCTACGCCTTGGTTTCGATCGGGTTGGATGCGGAGGCCCCAATCGGATCCTCAGGGAACCTGCATCAGAAGGTCCTTCTACTCGGACCCAAGGACCTGCTCCTCGCCATAAGCTTTGGCCGGTGCCTGCAAGACACTGTAGACGCGGTGCTCATTGCGCATAAGAACGGTGTGCCGACGTTCGGAATCACCGACAGTGAGAAGACTCCGATTGCCCGCTTCTGTGATTCCTTTTGGATTGCGTCGATTGCCAATCCTTCGTTTCATGGTTCCTATGTAGCACCATTGGCTTTCATCAATACGCTCATCATGGCTTGTGCGCAAATCAAGCCGCAGAGATCTCTCGCTGCCTTGCGCCGGAAAGAGCAGGGATTCAGGACGCGATGGTACTCTCCGAAGTCGACGGAAGAAGAGCAAGTCGGAAACAAGCGCGGGAAACCGTCGTGAGGTCACGCTCGGCAGAGGAACTCGGAGGTCCCTATAACTTCGCCCGCCCTTCTACCTCAATCTGGTTGTTTCCATCCACGGCCGCGCAAAGCTCTGCCGCCTGCGGCTCCAGGTAGCCGTCCATTTTCGAATTCGAGCTGGCCGTTCACGAATACATACTTCACCCCCTCCGATATCTGTGCAGGGTTTTGATAAGTTGCCCGATCCCGGATAGTACCCGGATCGAAAATCGTAATATCGGCGAAGTATCCTTCTTTCAAGAGGCCTCGCTCTTGCAGGCGTTCTCGTTGTGCAGGAAGTGAAGTCATTTTTCGAATCGCTTGTTCCAGAGAAAGCAGGTGAAGATCGCGGACATAATGGCCCAGAAAACGCGGCATCGATCCGTAGGCGCGCGGATGGTCATGTGGTTCAAACAAGGGTCCATCCAGCGATTCCTCGCTGGCATCAAGGCAAAGGCTGGTCCAAGGTTGCTTGAGGCCGTACTGTAGATCGTCTTCACCGGCAATAAAGTAAATGGCTCCAGTTTGAGCTCGATCCTCTTCGACAAGATCCATTAGCGCATCCAGAGGTTGCTTCTTCTGCTCACGGGCAATCTGCGCGATTGTCTGACCGTCAAACTTCTTGAGTTGCGCATTTTCGATGCCCGCTACGAAAACTCCGTTTGCGCCTCCGCTGTCCAGGAAGAGATTTTCCCAGGAAGACTGTTCGACACTCATTTCACGCTTGATCTTTGAGCGCGTAACAGGATCCTGCAGTCTTTCGAGAAGTTTGTGGAGCCCTCCTTCTGCCACCCACGGTGGCAAACTGGCCGCCAGCGAGGTGCCGCCGGCAACGTAGGGATACATGTCCGCGGATACGTCCTGCCCCGAGTCTCGTGCTGCCTGGATTATGGCTACTAACTTTGGCATCGACCCCCATCGGCGCTTGCCAATGACTTTCAGGTGAAAGATTTCAACTGGCAAATGCGCTTCCCGGCCTATGCGCAGCGCTTCCTGGATGGCGGCGATTTCAGCCTTACCCTCACTGCGCATATGAGTGCTATAGATACCGCCGTACTGTGCGGCTACTTTTGCCAGTTCAACTAGTTCGTCGGTTTTGGCGTAGTGGCCTGGGGGATAGATGAGAGCGGTGGAGATTCCGAAGGCTCCTTGCTGCATGGTCTGAGCTACCAAGCCTTTCATCGTCTCGAGCTCCTCGGAAGTCGGCGCCCGATCCGCATTGCCCAGGACTGCCTTTCGAATCTGAGCTGCACCAACATAGGTGCCAATATTCAGCGGTGTACCTGTTTTCTCAAGTCTCGCAAAGTAGCCATCGAGACTCGTCCAGTCAATTTTCAGGTGATAGCGATCGAACTCTGGCGCGAGAGAGGAGAGAGTAAGAGCATCCTGAGGAGCAACCGAGGCCCCCTCCCCGGTAATCTCGGTCGTGATTCCTTGCGACAGCTTACTCAACGCGCGATTGTCGATCAGCAGCGCCATTTCCGATTGCCCGAGCATATCAATGAAACCTGGGGAAACCACCAAACCTGAGGCATCGATAACTCGCTTGGCTTTGGCGCCGTCGAATCTCCCTATCGCTGCGATCCGATCCCCTTGGATGGCCAAATCGCCTGAGACCCACGGATTCCCGGCCCCGTCGATGATCCTTCCATTCTTGATGATCACATCATAAGTGCTGCTGGTCAGGCTCTGAGGCTCCGCTTCCAGTGGTTTAACTTGCGTAGCGAAAGACAAACTCGACAAATTCGCCTTCGTCGGTGGCATGGCTATGCCGACAAATAGCAGGATTGATACTGTGGTGCCGAATGCCCGGAACCGATTGCCCAGCATGGCTACTCCTTAGTCTCCGGCATCTGTCAAAGCTTTGGCTTCGCCAGTTTCCTTTTGAGTACCCTTCAGATCATCGTAGTCTACTGCACGCGGAAAGCTGAATCCGTCGGCGCTTGCCGCTGTGGCGGTTGTGTCGCATTCGGACGTGATCGGAACAGCTCCGAAGGCGAAATGTCTCATCTGTCGAAAGCGACTGTATTGTTAGGCACGCTTATTGACACCGCCTGATTTTCCTTCCAACTCTTGGAGCGGGCCGTCAGTCGATCGACAAAGACTCGTTTTACCGTGAACCCGAGGCCGGGGTCGCGCGGTACGCGGATGGTCCCATTCGGTGTTACGTCAACCTCCGGCTCCACGATATCTTCATGCCAGTATCGCTGGCTAGCTGACACGTCTCCTGGCAGAATAAAGTTTGGCAGGGTCGACATCGCGATGTTATGGGCGCGGCCAATTCCGGATTCCAGCATTCCTCCACACCACACTGGAATCGCGTGTTCCTGGCACACGTCATGTACCCGCCGGGCGCTGGAGTGCCCTCCGACCCGTCCCAGCTTGATATTGATAATGCGACACGCCCCCAGCTCAAGGGCAGTGTTAGCATGTCTGGAATTGGTAATACACTCATCGAGACAAATCGCGGTGCCTATCATGCGCTGCAATTTTGCATGGGCGTGGATCTCATCCCATTGCAGCGGCTGCTCCATCATCAGCAGATTGAACTGATCGAAAGTTTTCAGGTAAGCGCTATCTCCGAGGTCGTAGGCGGAGTTGGCATCGACCGAGAGGAGAATGTCAGGAAACTCCTTGCGCACTTCGGCAACGAACGCAAAATCCTTTCCCGGCTTGATTTTCAGCTTAATTCGTTGGTATCCGGAGCGAACTTCCTTCTCCACCTTCCTGGTCAACGATTGCGGAGTCTCGCAGATGCCGATCGAGACGCCGCAAGTGATTTCCTCGCGCCTGCCGCCCAGCAACGTGGACAAAGGCAATCGCTTGTGTTGGGCTTCGGCATCCCAAAGGGCGTTCTCGACGCCGGCCTTGGCCATTTCGTGTCCCCGGACCCCAGCCCATCGTGCGGGCACTTCAACGGCGCTGGCCAGTTCCCTGCCGATCAACTGTGGCGCCAGAAAATCGCTGATGACGTGCCATGCCGTATCCGTGGTTTCGGAATTGAAAAACGGGCTTTCCATCGCGGTGACCTCGCCCCAGCCACTGATCCCGCCGGCGACCAGCTCAACCAGCAGAATTCTGCGCTCTTGCGTGACCCCAAAGCTGGTCTCAAACGGCGACTTAAGACGCATGCGGAGCTCGCGCAGCGTGATCGTCTCAATTTTCATAGCTCTCCCATACATGCGTCGCGAATTCGCGGTGCAATTCGAACCGCTCGCCGTGAAAACATTCTTTAAACACTTTTCAAACTCATCCCGGAGTCGCAGTGGAATGGGATGTAACTGCTGGGCATTCCGTGCTGCCAATATCATGAACGCGACGGTAGACGCGAATACGCCACAGATCCTCAGGGCGAGGCCGGGTTACCGCGTTAGGTTCTTCATCCCTCAGACTCGGTGCGGATCGGGCCGCTGAGGCCTGATCGGCAACCTGGAGACAAGTCCCGCCGGTACCTGGAATTCCGTCACTAGAAAACCAGTCGCAGGCTGAACTGCAAAACCCTCGGGTTTGTACTGGTAGTCGTTATGGTGCCAAAGCCTGCGTTGGGCGCGCTTGCTCCGAATGCCGGAAAGCTTAGACCGAGATTGAGATCTGGATTCGAGAACTGCGCGTGATTGAACGCATTGAAGAAGTCCGTCCGGAACTGCAGCTGCACTCTTTCACTCAGCCCAGTGGCCTTCTGCAAGCTCAGGTCCCAGTTGTTCTGATCCGGACCCGTGACCTCGCCAATTCCGCTATTGCCGAAGTCGGTTCCTATTCCGTCGTCTCCAATTACGGCGTAATTGTTGAGATCAAAACACGATTTGTTAATGTAGTTGCTGAGTTTGTTTTGCACGGTGCCGGAATTGACGAAGTTGGTACCGCATCCCGATGCGGAGGCAGGCGCGCGGTCAGAAAGCGTTCCAAACACGTTTTGCGCGCTAGTAGCGGTCACAGTGAGGCGTTGCCCAGACTGAATCGTGGTCACACCGGCCACCGACCATCCTCCCAAAACCTTCCGCATAGCAATTGAACGATGATCGAACGCTGGGAGCTCGTATACCCAACTGAGAATAAAACGCTGCGGTCGAACAAACTGATCCCAACCGTATCTTGCCCGGGGATGATTCTGATCGCCGGTGGCCACGCCTCCCAACTGGGTCCCGGTGGCGAAATTCTGGCTGGTTCCTAACGAACTCGACCAAGTGTAAGAAGCAAGGAATTGGAGGCCTTTGCTGATACGCTTGTTCAGACTAACTGCGAGTGCGTTGTACCAGGAAGCACCGCTGGAACCCTCTTGAAACACTGAGGTAGAAACACCCGGCACCGGGCTGCGCTGCGTGACATTAAAGATGGTGTTGTCCGTCGCCCCGTTGACCGGATTGGAAACGCTCGCCGGGAGGGCCTGGTTGAACGAACGCGCTTCCAGCAGCTTGGTGCCGCGGGATCCTTGATAGCCGATTTCCAGCGCAAAATTATGCGCCAGAGCAACTTGAGTCCCCAGACTGTACTGCTGGATGGCGGGGGGCTTGACGTTGACCGCAACGTTGGCGAAAAAAACACAACCACCCGAGAAAGCGAAAGGGCAGTTCTCCAGGGAATAGGTTGGGAATGAAGGTATCACCGGCGCCGCGGGGAAGGGATTGGCGAATGGAATCCCAATCTGCAGTTGGCGGATCTGCCCGAATGGCGGCGAGGTTAATTCCTGAAAAATGGGCTGCGCCGTGGTTCGTGAATAGAAGATGCCATAGCCTCCGCGAAGTACGACCCGGTCCGAGCCGGGCATCTGCCAGGAGAAACCGACCCGCGGTCCCCAGGTGTTTTGGCCCAGGCCGTTCGTGGCTGCTTCATTCGACGCTCGTATGACTCCAGGCGGGAGAGTTCCACCGGAGAAATTCGAGGCCACCACGTACCCTGCCTGGCTGCCCGCACCGGTGTGGTCCGCCTGAAGCGGATCGAAACTCGAATTTCTTCCTAGCGTATCGCCCAGGTCGCCGAGGCGCTCATACCTAAGTCCGAGATTCACGGTAAACTTCGGCGTTATCTTGATATTGTCCTGCGCATATAGATTGCCGTCCCAGGTGCGATAATATCGATCGAACAAGCCGGGAAGATCGAGCGCAAAACTCGCAGTTCCGAGCAGGAACTCCTCATAAGAGGGAAACTGTACACCCCCTATAAAATGAAAACCCGTTTGGTTGACCTGCGAGCGTTCAATACCGCCACCGAAGTGCAGCGAGTGTCGCCCGCGGGTCCACGAAATAGCATCGCTGAAGTTGTAGGCGTTTTGGGCCACTTTTAGTCCTTGTCCGTTGCCACCGATTTGGAAAGATGAAGACACGCCAATGTTAGGGAAAGAGTCTTCAAACGCGGGCACAGTCACACCGATATCGGAGAACTTAAAGGGCACGGTCTGTGACAGATCTCCGACCAGCCGGTGAAAGCCAAGGCTAGCTTGGTTAATCAGATTGGAAGAAAAGCTGTAGCGATGGATAAGCGAAAAGACTCGATATTGGTTAAGGGTTGTCCCTGGAGCGCCAGGAACGGCGGAGCCCGCGATATTCCCATTGGTGGCCAAGGTCTGGGTAGCACTCGTGTTGGAGAACAAGAAACTGCCGGAAAGGCTGCTCTTTGCCGTTTGCAGATAATCGGCATCGACCAGGAATTGATTTTCCGTGAAGGGACAGGATTGGCTGAACGCGGACTGGCCCTGCAGGAAGAAGTTAGGATTATCGGGATTGACGGTTTGAGGCGTTGGAATGACGAAGTTTCCATTCGGCAACTTCAGATTAAGAAGAGCCAACGCCTGGTCGCTAATATTAGAGCCGTCGGCAGCGATGCCACCCTCGGTCGGGCCGTTGAAGAGCGCGCCCAATGTCAGGCGGTCACGAGTGTCGGTCAGTGGAGGTGAGCTCACGGTGCTGGCACAGAGGCCGGCCGCAATGCCATTCCGTTGGCGGGTGCCCTGGTAGGAACCAAAATAGAACAACTTGTCCTTGATAATGGGTCCGCCCAAACTGCCACCGAACTGGTTCTGTTTGAAAACCCCCCTTGGTTGTTGGTTCTGATTCCGGAAATATTCATTCGCGTTGAGATCGTCGTTGCGGAAAAACTCGAACAGCGAGCCGTGGACTTGATTGCCGCCGCTCTTGGTCACCAGATCTACGTTGGCGCCCGCATTGCGCCCATAGGAGGCGTCGTACTGCCCCGTCTGAACTTTGAATTCCTGAATGGAATCCGGATTGGGGACCGCGACGCCGCCGCTGAGAGAGCCGGATCCCATCAGATCGTTCACTTGGACGCCATTGACCTGATAGTTATTATCGTTGGTGGCGGCGCCGTGAGCGGAGAACCCATTAGCCCCCGCAGCATCACTCCCGGTCCCGCGCCCCAGCGTCCCTGCATTGGTGACTTCCGAGGAGACACCCGGAGACAGACCGATAATCTGGGTGTAGTTGCGCGAAGCCAATGGCAGCGACAAGACGGCGCGCGCGTTCGTCACATCTCCTAGAGCAGAATCCTCCGTCTTCAACAATTCTCCTTCGGCGGTCACCGTAACCGATTCCGACACCTTGCCAATTTGGAGCTGCAAATTGGCACGCACCGTCTCGGTAACCGTGACGACCACCCCCGTCCGGACCAGTTCCTTAAACCCGGCCTTGGACGCTCTGAGCGTGTAGGACCCAGGGGACAAGAGCGGGAACAGAAAAGCGCCACTGGACGTAGAGACTGCGGTACGCACATCTCCAGTTGCATCGTTGGTTGCCGTAATCTCCGCCCCAACAACCACCGCGCCTGTGGGATCGATAGCGCTGCCAGTGATGGCGCCCGAAGTCGCACTCTGAGCGAGGCTGGCTGGGGCCAGCGCTGCCAGCACAATTAGAAGAGATGCAACAAAATAAACGACGGGAGATTTCATGAGTCCTGCTCCTCTCAAGTAAACGACTTCAACCCACGACTTCAACCCGCGCGTTCAAGCCAAAGCCAGGGCGAACTCGCGACTTTCGCATGCCAAGTACTTTTGCGCTAGATTAAAGCCCCCGACACAAGGTATGTCAAGAAAAATGTCACTATATGATGCGACTGTTATTAGCTATGCATCACTCGTTGCATACACCTATTTTAGTGTTTCGCATCGTTCCTCGTCCGCAAGCGGCGCCTCCTCCGCAGCTCGTCGTCCCACGTCCGCCGACCAGGGTGTATGCATCATCTAATGACTTGTATTGACAATATGCATCATGTGTTGTACACGTGAAGCGTTGGGTTTTAGGCACCCGGCGGCTCCATATAGTTTTTACGAACCGAATTCTCAGCCTTTCTGGGCAGGAGCTCCCATGACCATGAACCGCAAATCATTCTTAAAGTCCTTCGCAGGCGCAATCGGCGCTGCCGCGCTCTGCGATTTCTCGCTCCCTTCCTTGGCGGCGGCTCAGGAGAAGTCCCGCGTGCCAAGCAAGTCGACGCGCATTCGGGACATCGACATGTTTCCCTACTCACTGCCCATGAAAGAGCCCTTCAAGGTCGCCCTCTCGACCGAGATCGGTTGCGATAACATCCTCGTTCGTCTTCGCACCGAAGATGGCGTTACCGGCTATGGCGAGGCGTCTCCTTATTCTCCTGTTACCGGCGAGACGCAGCAGTCGGACATCGCGATGGGCAAGAGTCTTGAACAGTTCCTCAAGGGGAAAGACGCGTTTTCACTGGCGCGGATCGTTGCCGAGATGGAGAGTTTTGCTCCCGGCAATGGCAGCATCAAGGCCGCGTTCGAGATGGCGTTGTGGGATGTCTGCGGAAAGGCGACGGGACAGCCGGTCTATCACTTGCTGGGCGCCTATCGGGACTCCTTCGAAACCGATCTGACGGTGGGGATAGACACTCCCCAGGTGATGGCCGAGAAGGCGCGAGGCGTGGTGCAGCAGGGCTTCAAGGCGGTGAAGATCAAGGTTGGCGAAGCGCCGGTCCTGGATATTGAGCGGATCCGAGCTGTACGTGACGCGATCGGACCCAAGATCAAATTACGTATCGATGCGAACCAGGGCTGGTCGCCTGCGGACTGTGTGCACGTATTGCGCGCGGTTGCGGAACAGCAACTGCAGGTTTGCGAGCAGCCTGTCCTCTATTGGGATTGGGCCGGTCTGCGATTCATCCGCGAGAGTGTTGGCACGCCCATCATGGTCGATGAATCGGTTCATGTCGCCCACGACGCGATCGTTGGGATCCGCGAAAACGCAATGGACATGATCAACATCAAGCTGATGAAGTGCGGTGGCATTCTCCAGGCGGCACGCATCGCGCAGGTCGCCGACGCGGCGAATATCAAGTGCATGTTGGGATGCATGGATGAGACACGGCTAGGGCTCACGGCAGCGGCGCATGTGGTGGCCTCGCAGAAAAACGTCGAGTTCGCGGATCTCGACGCCTTTCTGTTCCTCGCAACCGATCCTGTAATCGGCGGCATGGAAGTCCGGGATGGCACCGTTTACATGCCGCCAGGGCCGGGCCTTGGACTGGATGTCGATCCTGCCTTCATCGCGAAGCTACGGGCTGCATAATCCACACGGTGCGGTTGCCGGCGATTCGGGAGACGCAGAATGACGCGACGAGTGTTGCTATTTGTCTTGGCCTTTGGAATTCTGGCGGGCGCTTCAGCGCCCGCACAACTGGCGGAGCCAGCGTCGGACAAGACCGTTCCGTTCAAGATCTATTTCGATCAGCGGATTCGGATGCGAGACGGGGTCGAACTCGCAGCAGATGTCTACCGCCCCGACTTACCCGGCAAGTTTAATTGCATTCTGAATCGCACTCCTTATCTGAAGAGCAGCGTAGGCGCACTCACTTTTGGACGCTACTTTGCAGAGCACGGCTATGCCTTTGTGGCGGTCGATGTGCGCGGTCGTGGAGACTCGCCCGGCAGCTTCGTTCCCTATCGCCACGAAGGACAGGACGGCTACGACTCGGTGGAGTGGTGTGCCGAGCAACCGTGGTCTACCGGCAAGGTGGGGACCATCGGCGGTTCTTACAACGGCAAGACGCAATGGCTAACAGCCATCGAGCAACCCCCGCACCTCACCACAATGATTGCGCTGGTGAGCCCGTCGGATCCTTTTGTCGAGTTCCCAACCGGCGACCCAATCCCGATCGAAGTGAGTTGGTACCACTTCACTTCAGGCCACGTGCTGCAAAACATGGATGCTGTCGCTTGGGACGCAGTCATCAGGCATCTGCCGCTGCTGACCATGGACGAGGCCATTGGTCATGTTATGCCGGCGTGGCGCGAGCAATTCGAACACACGCGGCTGGATAACTTCTGGGAGCCGGAGCGCTACCAGAACAAGTTCGAGCGGGTTCGAACACCTGTGTTGCACATCTCCGGTTGGTACGACGATGAGCAGGTTGGCACACCACTCAATTTTATTGGGATGACTACGAAGGCTGTGCCGTCGGTTCGCAACCGCCAGAAACTGCTGATGGGGCCGTGGCCGCACGCCGTGAACTCGACATCGAAGCTGGGGGAGGTGGACTTTGGTCCCAGCGCGAAAATCGACCTCAACGCGACGATGCTGCGCTGGTTCGACGCATGGCTGAAAGGAATCGACAACGGCGTTGAATCAGAGCCTCCCGTACGCATCTTCGTGATGGGTTCTAACCAATGGGTGGACGAGCACGAGTGGCCGATCGCCCGTACACGATATACAGAGTTCTATCTGCACAGCTCGGGACGCGCAAACACGTTGTATGGAGATGGGAAGCTCTCGACGGATAAACCGCAGAGCGAGAAGTCGGATCTGTTCACCTACGATCCGCAGGACCCCGTGCCGTTCATCACCGAGCCTTCGTTCCAACAGATCGGCGGGCCGGATGACTATCGTGCCATCGAACGGCGCGACGATGTGCTCGTCTACACTGGCGATCCCGTCACCAGCGCCACCGAGGTCTGCGGTCCGATCAACGTCACGCTTTACGCCTCGACTACAGCCACCGACACTGACTTCACCGCGAAACTCATCGACGTGTGGCCGACCGGGTTCGCCGAGCGGCTCTCGGATGGCATCGTGCGGGCACGATTTCGGGACGGAATGGAGAGGGAAAACCTGATTCACCCAGGGACCGTCTACGAATACAAGATCGACGCCTGGAACACGTGCCAGATGTTCAAGACCGGCCACAGTATTCGAGTGGAGATATCATCCTCCGCATTTCCTAAGTACTCGCGAAATCTGAACACCGGCGAACCGTTGGGTCGCAGCACTAACATTGTGGCCGCTCATCAGACGATCTACCATGACGCGCAACACCCTTCGCACGTAACTCTTCCCATCGTTCCGGAAAGAGCAAAGTAGGGGATTGTCCTGTGTTTTGCCATCAGTCAACATCGACACGGGATGCGTATCTGGCGGGTGTGCAGAAATACACCATATGATGCCCTATGTTGACATTATGCACCCATCGAGGCCCCGACCAAGTCTTTCGGCTGGAAGATGAGGTTCGTGCCCCCGGTTGCGTCGCTAAGGTACTCGAAAGAGGCACTTATTTCATTCGGAGACGGACTACAATCCTCTTCGATTAGGAGGAATGATGATTTCTAACCAGATCCTTTCTGACCGCCATGCACGCGGATACCTGACGATACTGACAGGCCTGCTGTTTCTGGTGGCATTGGTCTGCATAGGGATGTGGGCGCAGCCATCGCGTCCGGCGTCTCCACCCGTAAAACCGTCAGCGCCAGCAGCGGTTGCGCCAGCCCAGCCGGGCACCAACCACGAGTTGACCGTGATCGATCTCGAAGCTTTTCTCGATGGCCTGATGCCCGCTCAGCTTGAACGGGAAGATGTCGCCGGCGCCGTGATCGCGGTGGTCAAAGATGGGCAGGTCATTTTCGCCAAAGGCTACGGATACTCCGACATGGCCAAGCGCACACCCGCAACCCCGGACAGTACGCTGTTTCGTCCTGGCTCAACATCGAAACTCTTTACCTGGACCTCGGTGATGCAATTGGTCGAACAGGGCAAACTCGATCTAAACCGGGACGTCAACGATTACCTGGATTTCAAGATTCCACCGGCGTTCGGAAAGCCCATCACCCTGCGGAACATCATGACGCACACCGCGGGCTTTGAAGAAGTTGTCAAGGACCTGTTCGTTGCGGACGCAGAACACATGGGCAGCCTGGAGTATTACGTTAAGAATCACATTCCAGAGCGTATCTTTCCTCCCGGTACGGTCCCGGCCTATTCGAACTACGCGACCGCACTCGCGGGCTATATCGTGCAGCGCGTTTCCGGTAAGCCTTTCGAACAATATGTTGCCGAGAACATTTTCACTCCGTTGGACATGAAGCGAACCACCTTCATCCAGCCTCTGCCCGGAGACCTGAAGCCCATGATGTCCAAGGGCTATGATCGGGCCTCGTCAGACCCCAAACCCTTCGAATTCGTCGAAGCGTTTCCCGCAGGCAGCGTCTCCACCACTGCGCGGGACATGTGTAACTTCATGATCGCCCACTTGCAGAATGGACGATTTGGGAGTGCGCAAATTTTGCGCCCGGAAACCGCCGCGCTGATGCACTCCCGGCTCTTTGGTAGCGACGACCGCATGAACGGGATGGCGCATGGTTTTTATGAAGAATCGAAGAACGGACACCACATTATTGGCCACGCCGGCGATACCGAGCTTTTTCATACCGACCTGCACTTGATTCTCGATTCCAATGTTGGGTTCTTTGTTTCTTACAACAGTGCGGGGAAAGGCGAGCTTAGGCCGCGGGAGATCCTCTTTGAAAAGTTTCTGGACCGGTATTTTCCCTACACGGAGCCTCCTGCCGGCAAGATCGAACACGCGCAAGCGGACGCCGCCAGCGTCGCTGGGCTTTATCTAACCAGTCGCCGTATTGAAAGCTCATTCCTGAAGTTGCTTTCCTTGGTCGGCCAAGAAAAAATCTCTGCGAATTCCGATGGGACCATCACTACTCCATTAAAAGGGCCCAATGGCCAACCGCTGAAGTTCGAAGAGATCAGTCCGCTGCTCTATCGCGAAGTCCACGGACGGGCCCACATGGGTTTCAAGAAGGATGAAAATGGGCGGATGCAATTCCAGATGGACTTTCCGTTTTTCATTTTCCAGAAGGTTGGCTTTTGGGAAAACAAGTACTTCAACTACACGCTGGCGATTTTCGGCTTGACTATGGTCGTGCTGACGGTGGTGCTGTGGCCAGTGGGAGCGCTGATTCGCAAACACTATGGCCGTCCGCTGGATCTTAGTCCGCTGGAGCGGAAGCTGCGGCTTGGTGTGCGCTTGGTGTGCATCCTCTTCATCTGTTTCTTCGGAGGCTGGCTGGCGGTTCTGGCAACGGCCATGTCGTCTCTTAGTGCCATTAATAAACTTGCTCCCTGGATCATTTGTTTTGGAATCCTCGGTGTGTTGTGCGCGTTTGGCGCCGTCCTCCTTTGCGCGAATGCATTCCGGAGTTGGAAGACGCCCAACCGGTGGCTCTGGATCAAATTGCACGATACGGCACTGGCGCTTGCCTGCCTGGGCCTGGTCTGGTTCGCGATCACTTGGAATCTCATGAACTTCAACATCCACTACTGAGCCGAATTGGGAGCCTGTGCGTACTCTGCAATCCACGCCTCATTCCAGGACAGATAGGGTTGTGGGCGTGCACGGGATTTGTTCGACGAGGTCAAAGGAAACTAAAGGCATAGTCACATGTCAATGTATCGAACTGCTCTGGCAGTCCTCCTGGCGCTCATTACCTTCGCGCACAGAGCAACGTCCGCCTCCAACCCTCCCGCATCACCGCAGTCGGCAGAAGCAAAGTCAGCACCAGCGAAGGCGCAGCCCAAACCTCTAGCTCTTCAACCCTCTGCTTCTGCCAAAGCACCTTCTGCCAGCGACACCGGAACTCACGAGCTCTCGCGTGCCGACCTCGAAGCCTTTCTCGACGGCTTCGTACCTTATGCACTAAAGAATGCCGACATCGGCGGCCTCACATTGGTAGTCGTGAAAGATGGCGAGATCCTGTTCGAGAAAGGCTATGGATACGCCGATGTAAAGACGAAGCGGGCCATGGATCCGAGTCTCACGCTGATTCGCCCGGGCTCGACTTCAAAGCTTTTCACCTGGACCGCGGTCATGCAACTGGTCGAACAGGGCAAACTCGATCTCGATCGCGATATCAATGACTACCTGGATTTCAAGGTAACCAGCAGTTTCTCGAAGCCGATCACCCTGCGCAATCTGATGACGCACCGCGCCGGTTTCGAAGAGGGCCTTAAGTCGATCCTGACCTACGACCCCAAGCAGTTCATCACCACCGAAGACTATCTCAAGCATCATGGGCGCCCGACGTTGTTTCCCCCGGGAGAAGTTCCCGCCTACTCCAACTACGGCGCTGCTCTCGCCGGTTACATTGTCCAGCGCGTGTCCGGTGAGCCCTTTGAATGTTATGTCGAACGCCACATCTACGCGCTTCTGGGCATGACCCGCTCGACCTTCCAGCAGCCCGCACCGAAGCAGTTCAAGGCAGACCTCTCGCAAGGCTACATGACCGCTTCCCAGCCACCCCGGCCCTTCGAGTTGGTCACAACCAGCCCTGCAGGCGGCATGAGCACCACCGCCGATGACATGGCGAAGTTCATGATCGCCTACCTTCAAGAAGGTCGTTATCAGGAAAATCGCATCCTGAAACCGGAAACCGTGCGCCAGATGTTCGAGCCGGCCGTCCACCAGATCGATGACCTAAATGTCATGGCTTTGGGATTTTTTGAGGAAAATCGCAATGGCCATCGCGTTCGCGGACATGGCGGCGACACCATCGTCTTCCACACCGAGTGTGATTTGTTCGTTGACGACGGCGTTGGCATCTTCTTTTCACTCAATAGCCGCGGCGAAAACGACGGCGTCTATCGAATCCGGCAAGGGCTGTTCGATGCTTTCGCGGATCGCTACTTTCCCAGCAGCGGGCAATCATCCGCGGTTCCAGCTAGCTCGGCCGTGCCTAACGCAAAAGAACATGCCCAACTCATCGCCGGGAGATATCAAAGCTCGCGGAGAGTCGAGTCTGCGTTCATCAGCGTTCTTTATCTGCTCGGCCAAACGGTGATTAGTGCGAACGACGATGGCACCATCAATGTGCCTACATTCCCCGCAAACAAACCGAAACGCTACCGTGAAATCTCGCCTTTCGTCTGGAACGAAGAGGGTGGTCAACGCAAAGTTGCCTTGGCCGGAGAAGGCAGCAGCAGAGCTGTTTACAGCAGCGACGACCCCAGCTCGATTTTGCAGCCGGTACCCGCTTGGAAATCGTCCGTCTGGAATCTCTCGTTACTCTGTGGATCAATCGCGATACTGCTGATCGTGGTGGTTCTGTGGCCGGTCTCGGCGTGGCTGCGCCGGAAGTATCGCCAGCCTTCAACGCTCGCAGGAAAAGAGCTGCTGGTCACCAGAGTTCTCCGCGTCGCGGCACTGATTGATGTCGTCTATCTTTTGGCCTGGATTGTTCCTGTATCCCCGATTTTGAGCAACCACATCGAGGCCTATAGTGACAGCCTCGACCTGTACCTTCGGCTGTTGCAAATCGGAGGTCTTCTGGTGATTGCGGCCGCCGTGGGGGGCACCTGGGCTGCGTGTCAGAAAAGCCAAAAGTGGACTGCCGCGGTTTGGCGTGTTCTGAGCGCCGGTGCTTTGGTCGGCATAGTTTGGATCGCGGTCATCACCAAGCTGATTAGCTTCAACCTGAACTATTAACAAACGGCGAGCGAACGGGCGCTCTACACATGTGTAGGCGTCTTCGGCGGGAATCTAGGCGTTATTTGAACTTCAACATGCATTACTGAGCCCGAATTGGGAGCCCGGGCTGCGGTGTTGCGCGTCAAACGCGAGGGACCATATCTGAGACGGTGGATGAGTAGCTGGTCGACGGCATGATCTTTCGCATTTCTATGAGCTGGCGAAATGCCTCTAACCGGTTCCGATCGCAAACGGGTCGCTACGCGGACGACAGCAACATCTACGCTCGAAGCGAGCGCGCGGGTCAACAGGTGATGGAAAGCATCGCGCGATTCATCACGCAAAAGCTCAAACTTAAGGTGAATGAGACGAAAAGCGCGGTCGCGCGACCGCAGGAACGGAAGTTTCTCTTATTCAGCTTTACCGACGGTCCGGAGATCAAGCGCACGATTGCGCCGAAAGCTCTGGAACGGTTTAAGCATCGCATCCGGGAAGTCACACTTCGGGCGAAAGGCGTCAGCCTGGAGACGACCATAGCGGAGCTCGCTTCGTATCTGCGAGGCTGGCACAGCTATTTCGGCTTCCGCGAAACGCCCTATGTGCTGATTCAACTGACCCGCTGGGTCCGGCTCCGATTGCGAGCAGCTATGTGGCGGCAATGGAAAACACCACGCCGTCGCCGAGCGGCTCTCTTAGCACTGGGGGTTCGCCCGCGACTGGCCAACAACACGGTCGGCAGCGGACTCGGCCCCTGGTATCTGGCTCGGGCCAAAGCCCTCTCTGTGGGGCTTCCCAATGCTCACTTCACATCGCTCGGACTTCCCACGTTGATCGATGGATGCTAGCGTAACCAACTCGAACCGCCGTGTACGGACCCGTACGCACGGTGGTGTGGCAGGGGTCGGCGGGTGACCGGCGCCCCTATGCCGATCAAACCCCTTCTGTCCAAGAATGAGGCAGTTCCAGAATCGTCGGCTACTCTTACCTTGGGATTACTTCAGGATTGCCCGTCATCCGCCCGAAGCACTTCATGGCGCTGGAACATCCTCGGTCCGAAAGACGCTAGCCTCAATGCAGCGGAGTTGGGAATTATGGGCCGTGGATATCAAAGCGCTTGATCAAGCCGTTTTCGATTCGAAACACGTGACCGACCATCTTATCCGCTCGAAGATTCCCATTGAGGTCGCGCACGACCTGATGGACTTCCACAACCACTTTCCCTTGAGGGCCGTGGGCGAACGCGACCGGCTCGACGTGCGGATCGATCATCGTCCACTGACGTGTCCAGTAGCTGCGCACTTCGTCGCGTCCGCTTAAGCAGGATGTGAAGGGTGTGAGCGCCTATGATCTCCTCAAGTGGTGCCGCGAGAGGTTAGCCCCGTACAAAGTCCCGCAATATATAGAATTCCGCGATATGCTCCCCAAATCGAAAGTGGGTAAGCTCCTCAGGCGCGAACTGAGAGCCGAAGAGCGAAAGCGCTTCGAGAAAGAGTAAAAATAGAGGCACATCCCA
>JAIQFO010000006.1 GCA_020073215.1 Terriglobia bacterium
CGACGATCTCGAGCGCGTGGTCGCCGATCTCGGCAATCAGGGCAACCGGGTGATGCGGGCAGTGCTGGCACCGTCGGCACTGTCGCCGGAAGCGCGCCCGGAAGCGATCCTGATCCGCGCCCGCAAGCTCGGCCTCAATCTCATGTCTTTCTTGACCGCCACCAGCAACACATCCATCTGCGGGCTGGTCGCGTCGTCGGAAAGAATCTGGTAGTCGAGGTTCACATCCGCCAGATCGAACGGAATGTGCTGCGCCGCTTCCTTCTGGATGGTCTCCGCCAGTTCCTGATCGCTCATCGAGGGCAGCGAGATCTTCTTCACGATCACCGAGTGTCCGCTGACTGCGGTCGCCACCGACTTCGATTTGATCTGGGTGTCGGTAAACAATTTGGCGATGGCGCTCGAGACCGTGCCCGAGTCCACGATCATGGAATCGACCACGATGTCGGGAGCGATCGGCTCCAGGCCAAGGTGTGCGACTTCGATTCCACCGCGTGTCTTCCTGAGCTCGACGGCCTTGATGCTCGAGGAGCCCACATCCAGCCCCACTATCGTCTTCGATCCCATTCCAAACATGTGCCCGCCCTTCTTGTGCCGATGTTCGTGTTCCGAATTCTCTACGGAGTTCCGGCAGCCTTCACCGCCGCCTTGATTTTCTTGCCGCTCCGTGTTTCCGTTTCCACCGACTTCTCTTCCATCCACTGATCCAGCTTCGATTTTTTGAAGCGCCAGCGATTGCCCAACTTGAACGCCGGAATCTGCTGCTCGTTCACGTACTTGTACAAAGTGTCCGGACTCACTCCCAGATACTGCGAAGCTTGGCGAATGTTCATCACTTCTCGCGAGTCGGCCATTAACGTTTCCCTACGCGTTCGAGCGTATTTTGGTGTGCTGAGCATATCTCAAACGGTAGCGCGGGCCTCTTCCCGTGAATTTCCCGGTTTTGCTGGGTTTTATGGGGTTTTTCTGGATTCCACAAAATGCGGACTTGCAGTGTTTCTCTGCAGGTTGTACGTGTAGAAGCGAATACCACAACCGCTAGTAGTTTATACGCATATCAGGCATCGGTCACCCGAATCACGGTAACCAAGGTACTAGAGACGGTACGGAGGTACCTGAACGGCTGCGCAAGCCATTGAAAACGGGGCGATCCGCCCCCGCTGCCCGGCCGCGATTTCAGGCCTCATTTCGTTCACTTTCCGGGTTAATCTTCGCGTTCCCAAACCCGCGCACGCCAGGGAAACGCAGCCGTCGATCATGCGATGTCATTCTGATTCCCGCGCTCGCCGCGGTTGCTGTCCAGGGTTCGTCCACCGTGGAAAACCGTCAAGAGCCAGAAAGCGCTTTGCGGGAATTCTGCGGGATTAGAGATTTGGAGAAGAGGACCCCACTCCGCAGGCTCGACCGAAATGCTTCCCGTCGGCTTTCTAAGAGTCTGTTCAACAGACGATGATCCTGTGGTCACATTCGCCGTAAGTTAAGCAGACTATAATCTTTATTGTCAGGATTATATGTGACATGGATCACTTATATTTATGGGTCATTTTGGTACTCTGAATTCGGTACAAAACTAGAACGGAGCATTCCTATGAAACTACTCGTCATCGGTTCCGGCATGATGGGATCCGCCGCCGCCTACGATATGGCCCGCCAGGGCCAAGTCGATTCCGTCACTCTAGCCGACAGCAACCTCAAACTCGCCAAGGATGTCGCAGCCCGAGTCAACCGCATCACCAACGACAAAAAAGTCCGGGCCGTCGCGCTCGACGCAGCGAAAGAGAAGGACGCCGCGCGTCTGATGAAAGGCCACGATGGCGCGCTCTCCGCGGTTCCCTACTTCCTGAACCTCGGCCTGGCCAAAGCCGCCATCACCGCCGGATGCCATTTCGCCGATCTCGGCGGAAACAACACGGTAGTCCGCCAGGAACTGGCGCTCGCCAAGCAAGCCGAGAAACGCGGCATCGGAATCGCTCCCGATTGCGGCCTCTCGCCCGGCATGGCTTCCATCCTCGGTGGAGAATTAGTTCGCCGCCTCGACGGACGTGCCGACGCCCTCAAACTCTACGTGGGCGGCCTTCCCGAAAAACCGATGCCTCCGTTTCACTATCAGCTCGTATTCTCCGTCGAAGGACTCATCAACGAATACGTGGAGCCAGCCCGCATCCTCCGCAAAGGCAAGCTGATCACCATCGAGCCTCTCACCGAACCCGAACCGTTTCACATGAACGGCTTCGCGCCGCTCGTGGCCTTTCAAACCTCTGGCGGAACCTCGACCTTGCCCGAAACCTTTGAGGGAAGAGTCGGCGAGTGCTTCGAGAAAACTCTGCGTTATCCCGGCCACTACGATCTGCTCTGCGAATTGAAAGACCTGGGCCTGTTTTCGAATGAGAAAATGCGGGTTGGCGACGTGGACGTCGCGCCGCGCGCCGTCCTGTCCAAGGTCTTCGAAGGCAAGTTCGCCGGCAAAGGCCCCGACCTTTGCATCATGCGCCTCGAAGCTCACGAATCGGTGAAGGCCCCCGGAGTCCGCGGCCTGCTCGGCGGAAAACTCAAAGGCCGGGTAGCGACGTTTACCATGGTCGACCACTACGATCCCAAGAGCGACATGAGCGCCATGATGCGCACCACCGCCTTCCCTGCCTCGATTGTCCTGCAGATGATGTGCGCGGGCGCCGTCAGCAAACACGGAGCGGTCTTGCAGGAGCGCGACGTCCCCGCCGAAGCCTTCCTCGAAGAAATCGCGCGCCGGGGAATCAAGATCGAGTACCGCATCGAGTAGGACTTGCCCGTGTAGAGGCCTTGCTCGTGCGGGGACGGGAGGGTGAGGAAGGGAGTGTGGGGACGGGCGACTCGCCCGTCCAGTTCGAGTAGGGACAGCCGCCCCCGGCCTGGTCCTCAGACCGCGCGCTTGTCGCGGGCTGGGGTGGTCGGCCGCCCCAGCCATTTAGCTGTCAGCCGTAGTTTGCTGCCCGTCTTCTCAGGGTGTCAGCGTCGACGCATGTAACCAAGATTGCCATCGACAACCGGGCACGAGAGAGCGAAAACAAAGGGCATGAGGAAAGGCTGGCTGGTATTTTGCCTGCTTCTGGCCGGTTGCGCGGCGAAGAAGCAGCCGGTTGCGGCAACCCCGCCTCCCATCCGGAGCCAGCAGCCACCACCCACTGCCGAACTCATCGAACACTGTGTAGTAGTCAAGCAGGAAAACGCCAACACAGTGACCTGTAGTTGTCTGCCCGTGACCACCGTGATCGATTCAAAAACAGGACACACCAAAATAGTTTGCAAGAAAATGAAAGAAGAAAAATGAGGTCGGGAGCGGAGACTGGAAGGCAAAGTGATTCAGACGCTATCCTGATCGCAGAAGGGTAAGGTGGAAGAACGCTGCCATGGCTAAGTCTTGGGTGTTTGCATCAGGGCGCGGAAGCGCGGATGCTCACGCACCGGGGCGAGATCAGGGTCATGTTCCATCCATTCGCGTTGGCCCCATCCGTGCGTAATGGATTTCTCGAGGCAGTCCACAGCCTTGTCAGACTCGCCCAGCAGGGCAAATACGCAAGCCACGTTGTACAGAACCTGGGGCTCTTCTCCTTCCAGAGCCAAAGCTCGCTCCGCCCACTCCATGCTCTTTTCCCGTTCCTTCAACTGCGACAAAGCATTCGCGCCAAAATACAGCGCGCGAGAATCACCGGGATGTAGTTCCAAATGTTTTTCCGCGGCTGCCAGCCCACGCCGGTAAGCAGCCTGCGCTTCCGGTTTGAGTCCGAGCCCGTTCAGAGCGCTGGCTAGCAGCATGGGTGCCTGATAGTCCTCAGGACTAACCCTGCTAGCCTGCTCGAACCAGGCCACAGCATCCTCAAATTTTCCCTGAGCGTAGCAGTTGCGGGCGAAGAAGTAATAGGGTTCGAACAGCCGGGGTCCGAGCCGCATGGCCGTCCGAAATTCGCGCTCAGCTTCCGCATAGTCCTTTTTCATCGAGGCAGTGAGACCACACGAAGCGTGCGCCTCTGCCAGGTCGGGATCAATTTCCAAGGCCCTTCGACTGGCTTGATCCGCCTGCTCCAGATTGCCCTTGCTCGAATCCCAGTAGAAGTAGAGAAACGCGGAGCAATCGGCAATGCCGGCGTAAGCCCTCGCGTAGCCGGGATCGATCTCGATTGCCTTGGCGAACATCTCCCGTGCGAAGTCAAAGCCCTTGCGCCGAAACTGGTGGAAGAACTGGCGACCCCGCAGGTAGAAATCGTAAGCGCGCACGTCCGCGGTGGGAATTTTTGCAATGGCTTTCCTCTCGGTTTCGGTCAGGACCACTTGGAGTTCATGCGCAATGTTCGTCGCGATCTCGTCCTGGATGGCGAACACATCTTCGAGTTTCCGGTCGTACCTTTCCGCCCAGACGCAGTGGCCGCTACGAGTCTCCACCAGTTTGGCCGTGATGCGCAGGCGGTCGGCACCGCGGCGCAGGCTGCCTTCCAGAAGGTAACGCGCATTCAACTGTTGGCCCACTTGGGCGGGTGTGACCGGCCTGTCACGGAAACCCAGAACAGCGGAACGGGAGAAGACTCGCAGCTCTTTGATCTTCGAGAGCTCGGTCGTTATGTCCTCGGTGATGCCGTCCCGGAAATACTCGTCTTCCCGCTGACCGCTGAGATTCTCAAAATACAGCACCGCCACTGATTTCTCTTGCGTTGCCGCCCGGCCCGCTCTTCGCAGGTCTGTCAGCAGTTCGAGAGCGGATTGATAGCGGTGCGCCGGCTCTTTCTCGAGACACTTCAGGATGATCTGCTCAAGTTGAGTCGAGAGTTCGGGGCGCACGCGTGCGGGTGGGAGTGGGGTTTTATGCAGAATGGCCTCGATCAGGTTAGTGATGATTGCCGATTCAAATGGATGGCACCCGGTCGCCATCTCGTACAACACCACCCCGATGGAGTAGATATCACCGCGCACGTCCGCGGGGTCGCCCCGCAGTTGCTCGGGCGACATGTAGATAAGTGTGCCTGCTACCGCCGGAGCAACAGTACTTTCCGTTGGGCTTCCTGGCCCCAGCACCGCCAGCGGTCTGGCCAAGCCGAAATCAAGAATCTTTAGCCTTCCATCGGGCATAACTCGCAAATTGCCGGGTTTGAGATCGCGGTGGACGATGCCTTGGCCATGAGCCGCGGCGATACCTTCAGCCAGTTGCATGGCGAGCCGGAGAATGTCGTCCTCGGGCAGAGGACCTTTTGCCAGTTGCTCGTTCAGGGAGACGCCGGGAACATACTCGGTCACAAGAAAGTCCGTCTCCTCGTGAGTGTCAAAATCGTGGACGGTAGCGATGGTCGGATGGTTGAGCTGGGAAAGGGTCAAGGCCTCGTGGCGGAAGTTGTGGCGGGCTTCTTCATCAGCGAGGGTGCCTTCGGGAAGAACTTTGATTGCCACTTCCCGAGCAAGGTGCTCATCTCGAGCACGGTACACTTCACCAATGCCACCTGCACCGATCTTTTCCAGGATCAAGTAGTGTCCCAACCGCTCGCCAACAAGTTGCCGTTCCGCAACCGCCTGGCGGTTCATGGGGAACACTCCTTCCCTCTTATCTGAATCTTAGGTACAGCCTGCGGGTAAAGTCAAAGGCAACCGTCACACCGTAGGAGGACGAAAGAGGAGTATATGTGTTGGCGATAAACCGTATCACTCATTGACCGGTTCTGAGTGTTAACGATTTCACCAGCAGACCGCCAGGGAACAGCGCCCCTACGAAACAGACTCGCCCTCACTGCTCGCGGATCTCCTCCCCCACCACCGTAATCTTCGTAGCCGTGCGGAATTTCTTGTAATCGCGGAAGTTCACTTCGACATCCTCGTTGTATCCCTTGAAGAGAGCAATCCGCGCGTCGAGGTGGAACTGAACGTGTTTGGGCAGCCAAACTTCGTCGTTCACCTTGGTCTGCTCGGCCAGAACACGCGTGCCTTTGTGGATTCTTGCCAGCACGAAGCCAAACGATAGGGTGTCAACGGCGACGATGTCGAGCTTCACCCATTGCGCTTCGGATTTGTCGATCCAGACGCGCCCTTTGAACTTGCTCAGCATCTTGGCGGCGCGCTCCTTGGCCTGGTAGCCGGGACGTGGCTCGCCCTCGAGCACCCAGGTATCGCGCCCGTCGATCTCTTCCGAGCCGACGAGCCGGAAGTTGAACGCGTCGGCAATCTCCGCCACAAACTTGCGGGCCTCTTCGCGGTTCTTCTCGTCTTTCTCCCGGCGCTTGCGGCGGTCTTCCTCCGATTCGTTCTTGCGTTTGTCGATGATCTTCTGAATCTTGTCGTCTTCCTTCTTCGCCTCGTCGGCCGACAGCGGCTTGTCATCCTTGGCGGTCAGCCGCTCGACCAATTCTCCATAAATCTCGAGGATCTCCGACGTTCGGGATTCGGACTTCTTCACCCCACCGTGCCCATCGAGTTTGTGCTCTTCTTCGCGCTGGATGAAGGTGTAATCGCGCTGCCGCTTCTCGTTTTCCAGTTCTTTCGCTTCGGCGCGAAGCAGCAGTTCCCGAATCTGGTCCGGCGGCACCACGCCACTGGCGTCGGGTTTCAGATCGATGGGCTTCAGATCTGTGTGCTTGAGATCAACCGGCGGAGGAACCGGCGCAGCGGGGGTTGAAGGAGGACTCGAAGGTGGAGCCGGAGGCGAATCCTGACCGAAAGCGCAGCCCGCCAGCAGAACCACCGTAAAGAGGAGCCCGGCCAAGATCGGCCCAACGCAAGAACGCAAGACAGCCATACGAAACAACCCGCGAAGCCGTTCGCTCACAAATGCAGCTCTCCCCAGAGCACCCCTGTGCCCCCCGTGGTTAAGGCTCTTTCTCCGCCCGTTCCAGGCACCCGGCCCGGAACGACCGCCCATCCAGCCGATGCAAGCGCCGAGCCTGAGCGCGAGTGATCAGCGAAGTATGAGAAATCGTGAACAGATATTCCGCCACAAACCACACCGGCTTCTCGGTCGTCATCCAGTCCAGGGGATCGAAGCGCTTCATATGCACCGGCCGGGAAAAAGTCCGCAAAGTCCGCTCTCCGCGCAAGTTGAAATAAACGTCAAAGTAACTCAAAGCCAGTTCGCGCAGCGACCGATATACCGGTTCGCGATAGCGGCATCCGGTGTAGTTCGATTTGGCCACCGCCCCCCAGTGCCCGTCGTTGGGACTGCGATACACCGCAATCACATGATCGGTATCGTGCTCGGCCTCGAGGTCAACGATCAGCGGAGGATACCCATTCGCCCGCAAAGCCGCCGCCGCAAACAGCGCTCCCTCATAACAATGCGACGTATTCTCCCGAAGCACAAGTCGCGGAGACCAGGCACTGTCCTCAAGGTGATAAGGCATGTCGTCCAACAAGCGCTGAATGCCATGTGGAGTCTTCAACCCACGCAGCTTGCGAAGTTCGGCCGGGGTCAGGCCCCAGGAATTGGTGTCGGCGCTCATTCTCTGATTCGAAGGTAGCAGGAGAACACAATGTTTGAAAATAGAGCGGGGAGTTCGCGGCTCGTGGCGATTACCTCACCGGCTCCGTTTGTTGGCAGTTGCGGAGCGTCGCGTTGACTCTTGAGAGTTCTTCTTCATTCCGCTTCCTGAAAGGGGCAAGCCGGACCGTTCTCCCCTGTGTTTCGGCGCGGTCCCCTTGCAGGCGCGGAGCGAGGCTCTCAAACACCGCCTGTGCTTTGCGGTAGTATTCGCATCCACCGGTATCGAGGTCTTCACCCACAATCCTGTAGTTCAGCCCAACGTTGAACACATTTGCCACGTCCATCGGGTTAAAGTCCATGGCTTTTTGCGAGTACTCGGCGCCGAGCTTCATCCATTTTCCACGCTGGTCTGTGTCTTGGAAGGCGCGCATGAAGTATGTAGTAGCAATCGTTTGAAAGATGAAATCATCCCCCGGCTGGCCCTTTGCAGACCGCAACCCAAGTTCGACGGCATCGTCAAAGCGACCTCTGTCTCTAAGCTCGGCGATTCGTGTCGCCGCTTCAACCTGTTGACTGGGAGTAACCAACGACCAAGGCGCATCGAGAGCGTCGCGGTAAAGCTTGATTGCGATAATTGCGACCACCACTATTATCACCACGGCGGCGACCACCACCCATCTCCGACGGCCTTCGGCCTTTTCTGCTGGCATCTGCGGTCGCGTTCCCCTAAAGCGGGCGATGATGAGCGCACTCGCGACGCAAGCGATAACTGGCCACAACATGTCAGCACCCTGCGACCAACGATCCCACGTGGTCGGAGGGAGATAAGAGTGGTAATGCCCTCTGCCTCGCATCGCGTAGAGTAACGCGGCGACAACCGCCCACCACTGCGGTCGCGTGCTAGCTACTAAGAACATGATGAGCGCCGCGGCGACGGCTGCAGCCACGGCCATACCCATCGAAGTCATTACACCCATCGCAACTGCGGCAAGAAGACTGTCCCCATAAGTAATCCCGCTGTTGAGCCCTGCGAACAACCAAATGAACAGAACCGCTGCTTGACTCGAAAGCCAGAACGCCCCGAAAGTGATGAAGAGATTTCGGATCCAAGACATGTAAATCATGCTAATGCCTGTCGAGGTCAGAAACGTGTGATTTGAAGCGGGAACTTTGTTATTGCTGATTACTGTCGTAATCGGCCGAAGCTTGCGACGCTACCTGATGCGCCATTAGCGGGTTGTGGAGTGATCGGCTGGAGTGAGTCCCTCATCGTCCAGTGCTTTTGGATCGGTACCCAAGCACCTCGAATGAATACCCAGGTCTTTCTACCGCAACAACTCCCCCAGTTCCCTTGGTGTCTCCACCACCACATCCGGAGCCACCGCTTCCAGCGTGTGCGGCGCAAATCCGTAAGTCACGCCGCAAGTCCACAACCCGGCATTGCGCCCCGTCAAAACGTCAACCGACGAATCTCCAATGATCAGCGCCTCATCCGCGGCCACGCCTACTTCCTGCAGGATGGTCCGCACCCCCAGCGGATCGGGCTTCTTCGTCGTAAAGCTGTTGCCGCCGTACACGCTCACGAAGAAATCCCCCAGCCCCAGGGCCTGCACAATCTGGCGCGAAGGATTGACCGGCTTGTTCGAGAGCACGGCCATCTGGCGTGGCAAACGTTGGCGGACAGGAGTGTCCGCCCTACATGTGCCGTTAGCCAGCGCCGCCAGCACCTCCGGAATCCCCTCATAAACCGTGGTGTGGTCAAGCTTGTGCACCCGGTAGTAGGCCAGAAAATACTCCATCGCGCCCTGAAGGAGCGCCTCGTCATCCGTGTCCGCAAGCGCGCGGCGCACCAGCGTCGGGGCGCCGTCTCCGACATAGCTGGCAATGACATCGCCGTCCAGTTCCGGACGCCCAAAATGCCGCAACATCGCATTCACCGAGTGAATCAAATCCAGCCGGGAGTCAATCAGCGTGCCATCCAGGTCAAACACCAGCAAGCGGACAAGATGCGGATCAAACGGATGCAGGAAACGAATCATGAGCTTTCAGGATAACGCAGTACCCAGTACCCAGTAGCCATCACCCAGAAAAAGAAAACTGGGTACCGGCTACTGGGTACTGGGTACTGACTTCCTGATTTACAATGTTCCGGGGCTGAAACTCCGTGGGGTGAGAACCGCAGCATGGCCACGACCAAAGTCGATCCCAAGCTGAACGAAACCGACATCGCGAAGAAGGCCAAAATCTTTCAGGGCCTGACCGGCCAGCAACTCATCGATGCGTATCGCATCATGTTCACCTCGCGCCGCGTGGACGACCGCGAGATCCTGCTCAAGCGCCAGCAAAAGGTCTTCTTCCAGATTTCGGGCGCCGGCCACGAAGCCCTGGGGGTCGCTGCGGCTCTTGCCCTGAAGCCGGCCTACGACTGGTTCTATCCTTATTATCGCGACCGGGCGCTGTGTCTCGCCCTGGGCGCAACCCCGCTCGAAATGCTGCTCGGCGCTGTGGGCGCGGCCGACGATCCCAGTTCCGGCGGACGCCAGATGCCCTCGCACTGGGCCTTCAAGCGGCTCAACGTTGTCACCCAGTCGTCTTGCACCGGCACCCAGATTCTGCAAGCCGTCGGATGCGCCGAAGCCGGCCGCTATTTAGCCAGGCATCCGCACGCCTCGCAAAAAGCCGCGGGCGATTACCGCCAGTTCAAGGACGTGCAGTTCCAGGGCGACGAAATCACCTACGTCTCGCTCGGCGAGGGCACCTCGAGTGAAGGTGAATTCTGGGAGGCGCTGAACACCGCCGCCAACCGCCGACTGCCGGTAATTTTTTGCGTGGAAGACAACCAATACGCGATTTCCGTGCCCGTCGAAGTGCAGACCGCCGGCGGCAATATTTCGCGCCTGGTTTCCGGCTTCCCCAACTTCCATTTCGAAGAAATTGACGGCACCGATCCCGTCGTCGCCTACGCGGCCTTCCGGCGCGCGGCCGACTATTGCCGCGCCGGCAACGGCCCGGCGTTTGTCCACGCCCATGTGATCCGTCCTTATTCCCACTCGCTCTCCGACGACGAGCGCCTTTACCGCCCTGACTCCGAACGCCAGGCTGATGCCGCGCGCGACCCAGTTCCGCGCCTGCAAATGTTCCTGCTGCGCGAGGGGATCCTGGACGAAAAAGGGATCAACCAAATCGAGAAGGAAGTCGAAGAACAGATTCAGGCCGATGCCGACCGCGCCCTCGATGCCGCCATACCGCAGCCGGAAACCATCTACCACTACGTGTACTCGCCCGATCTTGATCCCACGTCCGCGGCTTTTGAAACTCATCCGGCATTGGCCGCTCCCGAGGCCCATGCCGAGGCCAAACGCTCCGCCGTGCCCGACAAGGCACCGCACAACAAGACGTCGCAAAATAAAACCATGGCGGACCTGATCAACGCCACCTTGCGCGACGAGATGCGCCGCGATGAGCGCATTGTTATTTTCGGCGAAGACGTCGCCGACGCCAGCCGCGACCAATATCTGAAGCAGAAGCTGATCAAGGGTAAGGGCGGAGTCTTCAAGCTGACCTCGGGCCTGCAAATGGAATTTGGCTCCGACCGCGTCTTCAACTCTCCGCTGGCCGAAGCCAACATCATCGGCCGCGCCACCGGCATGGCCACCCGGGGATTGAAGCCCGTGGTCGAGATCCAGTTCTTCGATTACATCTGGCCGGCGATGATGCAGCTGCGCGACGAACTTCCCATCATCCGCTGGCGCTCGAACAACGCCTACTCTGCGCCCGCCGTGGTCCGCGTCGCGATTGGCGGCTATCTGACGGGCGGCGCGATTTATCATTCGCAGTGCGGCGAGAGCATCTTCACCCATACCCCAGGATTGCGCGTCGTCTTCCCTTCCAACGCCCTCGACGCCGCGGGCCTGCTGCGTACGGCGATCCGGTGCGATGACCCGGTCCTGTTTCTCGAACACAAACGCCTCTACCGCGAAACCTACGGCCGCGCGCCCTATCCCGGCCCGGAGTACATGATCCCGTTCGGAAAAGCGAAAGTCGTGCAGCCCGGAACCGACCTGACCGTCATCACCTACGGCGCGGTGGTTCCCCGTGCGCTGCAAGCCGCGCAAAAACTCGAGCGCGAGCATCACGTCAGCGTCGAGCTGATCGACCTGCGCTGCTTAAATCCGTTTGACTGGGATGCGATTGCCGCGTCGGTCAAGAAGACCAACCGCGCCTTGATTGCCTACGAAGACTCGCTGAGCTGGGGATACGGGGCCGAAATCGCCGCCCGCATCGCCGACCAGCTCTTCCATCACCTCGATGCTCCGGTGAAGCGAGTGGCCGCCACCGACACTTTCGTCGCCTATCAGCCAATTCTGGAGAACGCCATCCTGCCGCAAGCCAGCGATCTGTTCCGGGCGATGAAAGAGTTGGCGGAATTCTGAAAGTCATGCTGTTCGCTATTAGCTCTTAGCGGTTAGGATTCGACAGCCTCGGAGGGGCGACCGACCTTAGTCCCGCGCTTCAGCGCGGGGTAAAGTGGAATGCGAGATCAAGTCTCGGAGGGACGCCCGAGCCTACCCCTTCCTCGCTTTGCTCGGACCGCCCCCGCCTTTCCCGAAATTAAATCCCCATGGCCCGCCGCCAAAACAAAGCAGCGCCAACGCAATCGTAGCCACCGCCATGGGAAATTCGTACCCGCCATTGCCCACGAGCCCGTTTTTGAAGTGCACCTTCCAGATGGCGACCCCCATCTCGATGGCGAACGCAAGCGAGAAAAAGCGCGTGCCCAATCCCAGCACAATCCCAATTCCGCCAAAGAATTCTGTCCCGGTGGAAAGATAGGCCATCCAGCGAGGGAGGCCGAGCGAACCCACCATGTCCATGTGGTGATGGAATCCACCAAACACTTTGTGATAGCCGTGCGCGATCAGGATGGCTCCGAGAACGAGTCGCATCACAAGCAGCGCCAAAGGCTGCAGCCGATTGAGAAAATTCACGCAAACCCCTCCAGATAGGTCTTAGTGCCGGGTCTTAGGTGTCAGGTGTCAGGTGTCAGGTGTCAGGTCTCAGGAAATCCATCCCGACCCGATGCCAGCCAAGTTGTGAGGGGCGCCGGTCTTCCTGAGATCTGACACCTGGTCTTACCAGGTCGAGTACGCGGTGCCATCGCTGCTTGCCTGTTCCGAACCGCTATGGCAACCCACAATGCCAGGCTCGGTCTGGTCGATGGACTTGAGCGAGTCTTCCTGTTCGCACTGCCAGGTGTCGCTGCTGCCGGTAATGTCTTTCGGGACCGTTTTCAGATATCCCGCCGAGACCAGGTCGGCCAGCGACTGCGGCGCTTTTTGCTTGTCGAGCGTGTACTGATCGATGACTTTGTTCAGCGTCGCCAGATTCTGTCTCAGCGTGGTTTCGCGCGCCCGGATGATGCTCTGGTTGTACATCGGCAGCGCAATCGACAGCAGAATCAGGATCAGGCTGATGACCACCACCATTTCAATCAGGGTGAAGCCCCGATGACGGAATTTGGCATTGCGGAATTTGGGTTGTGCCGCTTTGGACTCGAATTTCATCTACCAGTCCTTATACTTTGTACCGTCCAAAGCGGTTTTGTCCGACTTGGTGTAAACGTCGAACACGTTCTGACCACCCCAGGAATCGGAGTCTTTATCATCCTGCATGGAGCGCAATCCCCATTCCTGTTTGGTCATGGGATCGACCGGGATGCGGCGGAGAAACTTTACCTTCTTGCCGGCAACATCCACGCCATTCACCAGCGTGTCCAGATCCGGAGGATAGTTTTCGCTCCCCACCTTGGTTTGGAAGCCACCCCGATCGGCAGCGTCTTTGTAGCGATCGATGGCGTCGCGCATCATCCACAAGTCTTCGCGCAATTCGTGCTCGCGCTCACGGTAGATCGTCATTCTTACTAGCGGAAACGCCGCCCCCACCAGGATGCCCAGGATGGCGGTCGCAACAATCAACTCGATCAGCGTAAACCCGCGCTGTCGCCTGGAAACCACGAACCTGGTGTTTGTCGACTGGCTCATAATACCCATAAGTATCGGCTGTCATCCTGAGCAAGCGAAGGACCTATGTATTTGGCGGCGCAATGCATGGGTCGTTCGCTTCGCTCAGGATGACAGTGTGTATTTATGCCGCGAACCTGCGGACATCACACTGCCTACTGAATCGTAATCGCCGCCTGCGCTCCGTTCATCGCAATCGGCTGCATGGCCGGATCGCGAGCTCCGCCTCGAGTGATGATCAGCGCCGACTGGCCCGGTGCCTTCGCCATGAAGGTGAGGGTCACGACCGCGCCTTGTCCGGAAACGCCTCCGGCGCCCGGAGGCCGGGTGGCGGTGATTTGCAACGTGCCCGTGGCCGGATCGTCGCGATGCACCAGCGCCACCGCTTGCCCGTCCTGCGACAGGAATCCGCCGTTCGAGACATTCACCACCGCCAACTGATTTGGATCGTAGCTCAGTTGCACCGGTACCGAGTACACGTTCTGCCCGCCCGAAACCAGCACATTCACCGTAAAGGTCGACCCCTTGGCCTGGGTCAAAGCAGGCGGATCAAACAGGAACCCTCCCACCCCGCCCGCCTGATTTTGCGGCGCCGCTCCCTGGGGAGGCGGCGGAGCCGGCGTTGGGGGCGTCGCCGCTTGCGGCGGCGGAGCCGGCGTTGGGGGCGTCGCCGCTTGCGGCTGCGGAGCGGCCACGGCCGCGCCCGGTGCAGGCGCGGTTTGCGATACTGGGGTTACCGCTGCCGGCTTGCTGTTGCTGCGTCTCAACTCGATGGCATTCGCCGTACCCACGTCGAGCATGTCCAGATCGCGCGGCGTGTCGCGCCCGCGGATAATATGCGGGATCAGGACAAATACGATTTCGTTCTCACGGTGCTCCGTGTCGGTCTCCCCAAAAAGGTATTTCAGGATCGGGATCTGCGCCAGTCCCGGAATCCCGTTCAGCGACCTCGTCTGCGTGTCCTCCATCATGCCGCCCAGCAGGCTGACTTCGCCATCCTTCAGACGAATCTCGTTCTCGATTTTGCGCTGGCCGATCACCGGCTGGTCGATGCCGCCGATGCTCACGTGCGAGGTCACCGCCGAAACGTCCATCGTCAGCTTCAATGAGATTTCCCGCTCCGCTTGCACCCGCGGCGTGATGTCGATGTTCACGCCCACATCCAGGTATTGAAACTGCGTATTGACCAGCGGGTTGATCCCGACTCCGCCAATGCCCGGCTGGAACGACCCGGTCGCCACCGGCACCCGATCGCCAATCTTCAGCGTCGCCTTCTGCCCGTCCAGTGCCCGGATCTGCGGATTCTGGATGAGCTTCGTGTTCGAGTCGCCCAACAATGCCGTCGCGGTTGCCTGCGGAATCGTCACTTGGAAGTCGGTGGCGTTCAGGTTGGCCAAGGTATTCAGATTGATGCCGTTCGTCGATGGATTTGTAGTACTCGTCGTCGTGGTGGTAGTGGTATTAGTGTTCACATTGGGCTGCAGTTGCACCGAGGCGCTGGTCGGAGGGTTGATTCCAAGCTTGCGTGTTTTGTCGCGGCTCACCTGCATCACCGCCACTTCAATCAGCACCTCGGGCTTCGCCTTATCGAGATCGTCCACCAGCTTCTGCGCCAGCGCCATCTGGTCCGGCGTGCCCCGCACCACAATCGCTCCCTGCGAGGGCAACTGCTGAATCCGGCTCACTTCGAGGATGGTGCGCATCGCGTTCACTACATCCTGCAACTCGGTGGGCTGGGAAAGGTTCGAAAGGTAAAAGGTTTTGATGACGTTTTGTTCCAGCTCTTTCCGCTTCGCGGGATTGTCTTGCGCCACAAAAATCGTATTCGGCGTCACCGGGCGCCA
This sequence comes from Terriglobia bacterium, assembly GCA_020073215.1. Classification (GTDB taxonomy): domain Bacteria; phylum Acidobacteriota; class Terriglobia; order Terriglobales; family Acidobacteriaceae; genus Acidiflorens. The sequence goes on from JAIQFO010000006.1 coordinate 15,294, forward strand.
AAAGGTTTTAGTCTCGAACGAGATGACTTCGAGCGCGTCTTCGAGCGTCACCCCATTCAGCTCAATGCGCGCCTGTTTCGGCGCGTAATCCGGATCGAAAAGCACGTTGATGCCGGCCAGTTTGCCCACCGTCTCGTAGATCACATTGGTTTTTTCCGTGACCTTGAGCGTGATCGGCACGTTGGCCAGCGGAGCCAGTTCCACCGGGCCCTGCGCCGATTCCAATCGCCGGCGCAGCGGGGTCGCGCGCGCCGCCGAGGCCTGCGGTTGCGGATTCTGCGCCTCCCGAATCATCTGCTGGGTGCGCTTCAGTTCCTGCTGGGCGATGAACGAAGAAGGATCGGTCTCGAGCGCCTTCTGGAACTGCGCCAGCGCCTCGTCGAGCTTCCCCGCATCGCGCAAAATCTGCCCGCGATGCACCTCGGACGCAGCCGCCAGAAAACGGTTCCGCTCGAACGCGGTCCGATATCTCAGGTCTTTCGGCTTGAGGTTGTAGGCTTGCTTGAAATAGTCGAAAGCCTGCTCGTAGTTCTGCCGCGCCTCGGCATCTTGACCCTTATCGTAAAGCGCCTTGGCAGAATCTATCTTCTTGGCGAAAGCGGGAAGGCTTAAACAGAGCATCAGCAGTACAACCGGGGCCGGACGGATCAGGCGTCTCATCAAGAAGTCCTCATGAAAATCTCTCTCGCCGGGCGGCGACACCGGCCCAAGCTCGCCCACCCCGTTTCGTCCAACCAGGACCCATTTCGCCAGCCGAAATCGCAAACGGGCTGTCGGTCCCAGGGGCCGTCACGCGCAAAAGTACCGGAAAATCGGATTATAGCATTGCCTCAAGGTGCATCCGAAGTGATTGGTAGGGCGGTGTTTACACTCATTAGTACCTGTCCTACCAGGTGTCAGTCTCAGGTCTTAGGTCTCAGGACAAACCCAGATCTCGAAACGCACCTGTGGTTCGCCTTTCCCGAGACCTTGGACCTGACACCTGAGACCGGCCGTGTTACTTTCTTTTTAATACCATGGCCAAGCAGACTACTCACCAGATCCAGCCCAATCGGGAGAAGAATCCGCGCCGCCAGCCCACGGCTTCCGGCGAAAAGGACGCCGCTGTCAACAGGAACGCCAGCCACAACTATTTCTTGCTGGAAAAATTCGAGGCCGGAGTCGCGCTCACCGGAACCGAGGTCAAATCCATCCGCTCGGGCAAGACCAATCTTAAGGACGCCTACGGCCTGATCAAAGACGGCGAACTCTGGCTCCTCAACTGCCACATCGGCCCCTACGACCATGGCAATTACGCCAATCATGCCGCCCTGCGCACCCGCAAGCTCCTGGTTCACAAGGAAGAAATTCGCAAGCTCGTCGGCAAAACCCAGCAAAAGGGACTCACGCTGATCCCCACCCGCGTGTATTTCAAGAACGGAAAAATTAAAGTCGAACTCGCCCTCGCCAAGGGCAAACAGTTATGGGACAAGCGCGAAACCGAGCGCCGTCGCACCGCCGACAAGGAAGCCCGCGAGGCCATCTCCAGGGGAAGAAAACAAGGTTAGGGCGAGGGCGAAGGCTCTTTCCTCCCCACGAACCTCAGTGCCTGCGCGGCCCATTCTCCGCATCTTACTCAACGTGCTACCCTCGAACCCGGAGACGAACACTGCCGTGAAACCGATTTTGAACCTTCTGCTCTTGACCGCCCTGCTCGTGCTGGGAAACTCCCGTCTGCTGGCCGCCGATCGCGGTGTCCTGGTGCGCGAGGCCGTCATCTACCTGTCTCCCGACACCGGTTCCAGCAAGCTTGGCCAGGCCGAACGTGGACGCGAACTGGTTCTCCTCGACAAAACCCGAAACTGGCTGCACGTGGAAGCTCTGCTCGGCTTCAAGCAAACTCCCGACCCCGCTTTTGTCGAAGACGAAGACGTCGAGGGCAAGACCGTCAGCGGCTGGGTTCTCGATACCGGCATCGTCTGGGCGTCGACTACGAACGGCGACCGCATCCTGTTCGGCGCCGCCGTGGATTCCGAGGACGAAGCCAGCCGCCGCCACGGACGCCGCGGCGCAGCCCAGGACGCCTTGCGCCTCTATCGCCGCGTCTTCGATTTGTTTCCCAACGCGGCCCTGGCCGGCGAAGCCCTTTACCGTGCCGCCGACATCAAGTGGCAGATCGACAAAGCCGATATGCGGTCCCGGCCTTCTGCCCGCGAGAAGGAAAACTACCTTCGCTCCGGCATTGACGAGGAGTCCATGAAGCAGGTGATGAAGAAATTCCCCAGCAGCAAGTGGGCCCAACTCGCCGCCTTTCACCTGATCGACAATAAACTCTGCGGCGACTGGCAGGGCTCTTCCAAGTGCCCCGACAAGGAAGCCGACATCTACGAAAAATATGTAAAGGAGCACCCCGAATCTCCCGCCGCTCCCGAAGCGCTGTATAACGCCGCTTCTCGCCGGGCCGCTCTGATCGAGATTTATAAGACGGAAGAACAACCCAAGAAATCCGAGCAGTCGAAAGGCTCGGCCATGGCGCTCGCCCAACAGCTCATCTCCCAGTATCCGCAAAGCGACTGGTCGTCACGCGGACAAACCCTGCTCTTCCTGGTACAGCAAGGGGTGCCGACCTACGGGAACGCGATGCAGTAGGATTGGGGGCACGCCAAAAGGAAGTCCTGTGTTGCTGTGACCGCGGGCGGCTGCCGAGCTTCGCTCGGCTCGGACGGGCGAGGGCGCCCGTCCCCACACAAGCAGTCCGTCAGGAATGAACCACAGGCACTTCGCCCAGTTTTCCCTCGCGAAAAGCGCGGACGTAATTCTTGCAGTGCGTATCGCGCCCGAGCAGCGCTTCGGTGGCGATGATGTTCATCATCAGTTGCTGGTCGCGAGGATCGACAATTGCCGCATCCAGTCCATGCGCCATCAGCAACAGCAGGAACGTTTCATTCAGCAGCTTGCGAACCGGCAGGCCAAAGGAAACATTGCTGACGCCGGCGCTGATGTGAACTCCCGGATACCTCGTCACAATCTGGGCAACGCTCGCCATCAAGTTCTTGCCATGCGGACCGGTAGCCAGAGGCATCACGCAGGGGTCAACATAAATATCGTCCAGGGCAAAGCCCTCGGCGGTGAGGCGATCGATCAGACGGCTGGCGGTGGCTACTCGATCCTCTACGCCGTTCGGCATTCCGCCTTCTGACAGGCACAGGGCGATCACTCTGGGACGGTGTTCCTTGAGCACGGGCAGCATTTTCCAGCGCGCGGGTTCATCGCTGATCGAGTTGACCATCGGCCTCTGCTTGCAGCGAGGGAGCGCTTGCATCAAGGCTTCCGGGTCGGCGCTGTCCAGGCAGAGCGGAATGTCCACCGCGGCTTGCACCAGGTCCACCAGCCAACTCAGAAGCTCCACTTCCTGTTGAGGAAGTCCGCCGTTCACATCCAGCATGTGGGCTCCGGCACTGGCTTGCTTGCGCGCCAGGTCCCGGAAGAACTCCTCATCCCGTTTTTCCGCGGCCTCGCCGACTTTCTTCCGCGTGCAGTTGATGAGTTCTCCAATGATCAGCATGGTTTTGTCTCCTTCAAGTGGCCCTCGTCAACGGGACTCCCGAGATCGATTCTTTTACCGAGGTTATCCAGCCCCGCGAAGCGGTTGGCCAAAGCGTTGGTGCGGTCCAGGCACCAGTCGCGCGGAGGAACTAGTACGTGGGCGAACTTCCGGGGGTCATCGCCCATCGCCAGCGCGCCGAGATAAATGAGGTTCCAGATGCAGGGCCGCTCGGCGCGAGCTTCGCAGTTGCCGTCCGTTCTTGAACCTCCGCACGGACCGTTGCGCAATTCCTTGTAGCACCCTTGCATCGAGCATCCGGCATAGTTGAGGTGGTCCTGGATGCAATCTCCACAACTGACGCAGCCCAAAGTCGCCTTCCGGTAAAGAGTCGCAGGCTCCAGCAGCCCGTACCACAAACCATGCCGCCAGAAACCGTTCTTGCCGGGCTGGCCTCCGGTCCCCTTCAATAATCCCGCAGCGAATCTCGCTCCGAAAAAGCGCGCCCCGAAACTGCCTTCTCGAATCAAGTGCCGGTGCACACTCGCTGAGAGGCGCTGCGCCCACGACGGGTGAGGCTTGACGCCGCTGACCTGATAATCCGATGCGCAGTCACTGAGGCCGTCGCCGCCCTGGGGCAAAAGGTAAAACTCGTTTGGGATCGGGAAAACCAGTTCATCGATCCGCCCGCGCCAGTCCTTCCCAATCGCGGCCGCGCCCTCGATGATCGTCATGAAATCTTTGTGCGTGAGGCCGAAGCCACCGATATGGGCGCCGGCAAAACCAAGGTCTTTCACTGCGGCCACCATCAGTGCGGCGCGCTCCAGGCGCTGTGGCTTCTTTTCTTGCTCCAGCCGCTGAATGAACTCGTCCGCGATCACGCAACCCGCCAACTCGCCAGTCTGCATCAGTCGCGCGATTTTCGCGGTCGGCACATAGACGTTCGCCAGCACAGGGATATGGCCCAGACCCTCCATGCTCATGTACTGCTTTAACTCGTAAAGCTTGCGCAGGTTATACCCCAGCTGAGTAATGATGTACTGCGCGCCTGCCGCCACTTTTAATTGCAGTTTGTAAAACTGCATCCTGAGATCCGGTTCGCGGACCTTGAACGGGTTCACCACCGCGCCGCCAAAGAAATCGAAGGGTGTGGTGCGCGCGGTTTTCGGCCCCAGGTTGTATTCCAGACCGCCGCGCAGGGCGCGAAGCAGCCAAAGAATGAGGACGGAATCCAGATCGTAAACCGGCTTCGGCTTACCGGCGAATCCCTCTTTCTGCGCATCTCCGGTCAGGGCCAGGATATTTTCCACGCCGAGGCGCGCCAGCGCGTGAATGCGAGCCTCCAACGAGGCGCGGTTTCCGTCTTTGCCCGTCAGATGCGCGATCGGCGTGAGCTTGTGCTCAAGCACATAGGCAACAAAAGCCTCAGGCGGCAGCGCGGGATTGCCTCCAGGAAGATCGGTCAGACTGATAGCCTCGATCCCATGCTCCTGCTTGGACGCTTCTTTTACGAAGACTTCAGCCTCCACCGCACTGTGATCGCGGCCCAGTACGAGTTCGGCCGTGCACACGAATTCGCCCTGCGCAAGCGTCGATCGAAAGCGGTTCGGGACTTCGCAGCACCCGCCTGTGCTCATTGGCATCACCGATTAGTGGCGCCTCCATTGGAGCATTCTTACTAACTCTCGGGCGGTGATTTGCATCACGAGGCGGTGTCTAAAATCGAACTAAGTATGACTCTTAGTCTCGCCCGAGTCTCAGGTACACTGCATTCGTCATGAACTCGCCCGCGCTCCTGCTAGCTGCCGTACCGTTTCTAACTCGCCCTCTTGCCGAGTGGCAGGTCTCTGCCGGCTACGTCGTTTTCGCTGTTAGCTACCTCGTGTTCGCCTTAGGCAAGCTCCCTGGGATGAAGATCGATCGCCCCGGTATGGCGATCATCGGCGCCGTACTGATGGTTGCTTTCCGCATTGTGCCCGCCGCCGAAGCGCTGCGCTTCATCGACTTCGGCACGCTGGTGCTTCTGTTTTCGATGATGGTGGTGGTCGGCTGCCTACACCTGACGGGCTTTTTTGACTGGGTAACCGAGCAAATCGTAATACGTTTGAAACCGCACCATCTGCTCCCCACCGTCATCTTTATCACCGGCTTGCTCTCGGCCTTTTTCGTCAACGACATCATTTGCCTGGTCACGGTGCCGTTCGCACTTCTCGCGACTCGCCGCATGGGATTGAAACCGTTGCCCTACCTGCTCGCCGTGGCAACTTCGGCCAACATCGGCAGCGTCGCCACCATTACCGGAAACCCCCAGAACATGCTGATCGGCTCATTCTCGGGGCTGACGTACCGCCACTTCCTCTTGCACCTGGGACCGGTGGCGCTGATCGGCCTGGGGCTGGATTGGCTGATCATCCACCGAATGTGTGGCAACGATTTTGTGCCCGGAGACGCCGAAGCGGTCGCAGTTGCGGCGCCGCATGTCTCGACTCGCCAGCTGCGCAAGCCCGCCATTGTGATTGCCCTGGTGCTCGCCGGTTTTCTTGCGGGCGTGCCGCCGGCCATGATGGCCGCGATCGGGGCCGCGCTCATGCTGATCACGCGCACGCGCAATCCGCGGCTGGTCTATGACGAAGTCGATTGGGGGCTGCTGGTGTTCTTCGTCGGTCTATTCCTGATCGTGGGCGGTGCGGAGAACTCCGGGTTGACCCGCCACCTGTTCGCGATCGCGGAGCGCTCCAATCTTCAGAACGCGGGGATCTTTACCGCGGTGACCGCGGTGTTGTCGAACCTGGTCAGTAATGTGCCCGCCGTGATGCTGCTCAAAACCCTCGTACCGGGTTTCCGCGATCCGCACACGGGTTGGCTGGTGCTCGCCATGGCCAGCACGCTAGCGGGAAACCTGACCATCACAGGTTCAGTCGCGAACCTGATCGTCGTGGAGCGCGCACACGGCGAAGTCCACATCGGTTTTTGGGACTACTCACGCGTCGGTATTCCAGTCACGCTGGTAACGCTCGCGGTCGGATGGGCTTGGTTAGTCTGGGTGCGTTGAGCTCGAGTGCCGGGCCGGGTCCACCTTTAGACAGGGACTTCCAGCCAGGTGCGAGATGACCTCCCTCCAGGCTGCTACCTGCTATCCTAGAAATCTTCTCCAACTGAAGAACGTCATGAAAATCAAGTCATCGACTTTACTGCTCGCGCTGCTGTTCGCGGTCCCCGCCGCCGCCCAGAGTCCTGCTCATTTCGACGGCCAGACCTGGTGGAGTCACGTCAAAGTTCTGGCCGACGACAAACTCGAAGGTCGCGACACCGGAAGCCGTGGCGAGCGCGCCGCACAGGCCTACGCCGTCGCGCAACTCCAGAGCGCGGGCGCGGAACCTGCGGGCGTCAATGGCAATGGCTTCTACCAGCCCGTCAGGTTCGTCTCCCGCGAAATCGTCGAGAAGGATTGCAGCCTCACCCTTATCCGCAAGAACGGGGATAAGGACGAACGCGAGCCGCTCACGCTGGGCGAAGATGCCATCATCAGTACGCGCGTCATGCCCGCGCCCGAGGTGGAAGCGCCGCTGGTTTTCGTAGGCTACGGCCTCAAAGTCCCCGAGAAGAATTATGACGACTTCGCCGGCGTCGATATTCGAGGCAAGATCGTCGTCATCTTTTCCGGATCGCCCTCCGAGATTCCTGGTGCGCTGGCTTCGCACTACCAGACCCCGGCCGAGCGATGGAAAGTGCTGCGCGCCGCAGGCGCTCTGGGCATGGTTTTCCTGATCAACCCCGCCTCCATGGACATCCCCTGGTCCCGCATCGGGCTCAACCGCGCGCATCCCTCCATGGAACTCGACGATCCCGAGTTCAACGAAACCGAAGGCGCGAAGCTAGCCGCCTACGTCAACCCCGCCCACGCCGAGAAATTCTTCGCCGGCTCCGGCCACACCTTCGAAGAAATCGCCGCCCTCGGCAAAGATCGCAAGCCGCTGCCCCACTTTCCGCTAGCTTTTTCGCTGGCCGCGAAAACGAAAGTTGAAGTCACCAAGATAGAGGCGGCCAACCTGGTCGCGAAACTTCCCGGCAGCGATCCCGCTCTGAAAAACGAATACGTGGTGCTCTCCGCCCACCTCGATCACATCGGCATAGGAGAACCCATTAACGGCGACCGCATTTACAACGGGGCCATGGACAACGGCTCCGGCAGCGCCCTCGTCCTCGACATGGCTGCCAGCTTCAAGAAGAATCCCGAAAAGCTGCGCCGGTCGATCCTCCTGGTCTTAGTGACTGGCGAAGAAAAAGGCCTGCTCGGCTCCAAGTACTTTGCCGCTCATCCCACGGTCGCGCCGCAATCCATCGCCGCTGACGTCAACGTCGACATGTTTCTGCCCATCGTGCCCTTGAAGGTTCTCACCGTGCTCGGCCTTGACGACAGCGATCTTGGCGATCGCGCCCGCGAAATCGCGCAATCGCAGGGAGTGAAGGTTCAGCCCGATCCCGAGCCGTTGCGCAATCTTTTCATCCGCAGCGATCAGTACAACTTCATCCGCCACGGCGTGCCCTCATTGGTCATGGGCGTTGCTCCCGAGCCCGGCTCGCCCGAACAACGGAAGCTATTCAAAGACTGGCTGACCCAGCGCTATCACGCGCCTTCAGACGACGTGAACCAACCAGTCAATCTCGCTACCGCTGCGAAATACGAAGAGATCGTCAGAGCCTTGCTCCTCAACATCGCCAATGACGGCCATCGCCCCCAGTGGAAACCAGATAGTTTCTTCCGGCGCTATGCGGGATCTGCCAAGCTTGGACAATGAATTCTCGAAGAGACGGGCTCGTCCCGTCTCTACTCAAAACGCAGTTATTCTCTACATTGGAGAAGACACTTGAACGACTATTTTTTGTCCGTGCTGCTCGGCATCGTCGAAGGCCTCACGGAGTTCCTGCCCGTCAGTTCCACCGCCCATCTCCGCATTTCCGAAGCTTTGCTGCACGTACCGCTCTCGAGCGGATACTGGAAGATGTATTCGATCGTCATCCAACTGGGCGCAATCCTGACGCTCCCCGTCTATTTCCGCCAGCACATTGCCAAGCTCCTCTCAACCTTTCCCGAAGGTGAGAAGAAAGACTGCACCGTCCTCACGCATCCACTCAGCCTGGTCATGATCGCGTTCGTAGTAACGGCCGGCCCGTCTTACCTGCTGACCAAAGTGATCGGCAAGAATCTTGAGAGCCTCTACGTGATGGGCGTATCGCTGTTGATCGGCGGCATCGTGATGTGGGTCATCGATGCCATGAAAGCGCCCTGGGAAAAAGCGGGTCAGGGCGCCGCCGGTTCCCCCATTCACACCTGGAACATGGACGACATCCACGGCGGCCAAGCTATCTGGATCGGCGCCTGCCAGATTCTCTCCGCCGTTTTCCCCGGCACCTCGCGTTCCATGTCCACGATTGCCGCCGGACAACTGTGGGGAATGTCGCGCGCCGCCGCGCTTGAATTTTCTTTCTTCCTCTCCATGCCCACCATGGCCATGGCCACGCTCTACACGCTCTACAAATCGATTTCCGGCAAAGAAGAAAATCCCATCGGCGTCGCCGAAATCACCTCTCATCAATGGGTCATCCTCATCATTGGTTTCGTCGTCTCCTTCATCGTCGCCTACGGATCCGTCGCCTGGTTCATGGCCTGGGTCCGCAAGCGCGGCTTCGCACCCTTCGCCGTGTATCGCATCGTAATTGGAATCGCCGTGCTGGCTTGGGCCGCTGGAATGCTGGGAAAGTGACTCTTGAAACCCATGGCGGAAGTGGGATTCGTATCGTTGAAGATGTGTCCGCGCTTCAGTGCCCGAGGTAAGCTGTTTGCCCCCCGGGCCACCTTCGAACTCTCCGTTACCCTAACTGCCGTTCCACTGCCGTCCACCACACGCTAAAGTGTCGCGACCGTTGCGCCGATAAAAAACAAGGGTAGCGGTCAGACGCCAGACGCCGTCTCATCCCGCAAGCCTGCTCACCTGGTCTGTGCCAGGGCACTGGAATATGGAGCAAACTCGGGCCATGCCAGAACTGGAAATACTTGGAATACCGTTCGCTAAGAATTCATATCCAATGTGGATTTACGATCGGGAAACGCTAGCCTTCCTTGACGTGAACGACGCTGCCGTTCAAGCGTATGGTTTTTCCCGACAAGAATTCCTGACGCTCACGCTTTGCGACATACGTCCGCCTGAAGATATACCGGAACTGCTCCGACAAACAGAACATCCGCGACCGCAAGGGCAGAGCACAGCCGAGAAGTGGCGGCACGCCGGCAAAGATGGATGGGCTTTCCCGGTGACCATCACCAGTTGGGAACTGACTTTTCTCGGGCGCCCCGCTGAACTCGTCCTTGCCAGAAGGGAGAACCCTGACCTATAACCAAAGACTGAAATCGCCGATAACTCCTGATCTTCGGAAGGCAATGCCAAGGGCACAGTGATTGGTCGAGGTTGGGTCATGCAAGGCGGGCAGTGGAAAACGAATATCAAGGATGCGGTAAGCAACGAGGACTGGAGCGGCCTGGTTCAACTTGCAAGGCAAGAACCTGCCAAGACCCTTCGTTATCTTACCGGCCGCCTTAGTTCTGCCGATGCGCGGTTGAAATGGAAGGCGGTCCGGGCCCTGTCCGCCGTCGCTGCTGACCGCGAAGGGATGAGCGAGCATCGCATCCGCAGGCTACTGCAACGCTTCCTGTGGCTGCTCACCGACGAATCGGGCAACGTGCCCTTCGGCATCCCCGAAGCGTTCGGCGAAGTCCTGGTGGCCCGGCCCGAATTCCAGGCAGAATTCTTACCCTTGCTTTGCTCGCTGGCCTACGACCCGGAGCGGATTCAAACCGGAGCCATTGAGCAAGGTGTTTTCTGGGCCCTGGGACGAGTCGGACACCCCGCCGCGGCTTGCTCGCCAGAAGCCGTCGAGGTTGTGGTCCGAGCCGCTCAAGAGCATCCGGAACCCGAAACCCGAAGCATCGCCACCTGGGCGCGGAGCCGCTTCTAACCGATACAACGCTTCGTGGCTATCCAATCGCAGAATAACTGTTGAGAAATCGTGATCACTCTCATTGACGTGGTTTGAGCGCGAACGCCTGATAACAGAAGTTAGCCGAACCATTCCAGCGGGATGCGAAAGAAAAGCCGCCCAAACAGCGGGCGGCTGCTTTTGCTGTCAGCGTGCAGAGCAACATTGATGCTTATTGGTTAACCATCACATTGTCATAGAACGCCTCGACTTGTGCGATGTCTGAGCACTAGTGCAAAGCGCACGTAACTGTTGCTATATGTACACTCATTGACCTTGGGTCAGCCAAAAGCGGCGTAAACTAACGGTTCAGGCGCATGCACTCGCGGAAACAATGAACTGGAAATCTCATAGCAGAGCACTCAAATGGCTCGGGCCGATCTCAGTGTTGGTGGCAGGTCTGTGGATGTCGGCGCCGGTTCGTGCCCAGTCCGGTTCCGCTGCGCCGTCGACACAACGCAAGACCAGCACTCCTTACACTGGCGATCTCTCCATTTTCGAAGCCCCAGGGCGGGATGAGCGCCTGCAGATCAACCGCGTCATGGATATGCTTGGCATTGAGCCCGGCAAAAGCGTTGCCGACATCGGTGCCGGATCGGGCTGGTTTACGGTGCGCGCCGCTCGGCGCGTCACGGGCTCCGGTAGGGTTTATGCCGTGGACATCAACCCGGAGGCAATTCATTACATAGACCAGCGCGCGAAGAAAGAGCAACTCCAGAACATAAAGACGATCCTCAGCACGCCCGACGATCCACAGGTCCCACCCATCAGCATCGACGCCGTGTTGTTGCTCAAGACCTACCACGAGGTAGCCCATCCGGTTGTACTACTCAGGAACCTTCGCTCATCGCTAAGACCAGGAGCCAAGATCGGCATCATTGATCGCAATGGCAACGGAGAAAATCATGGCGTGAGTAAAGACGTGGTTGTTCGCGAGGCCGCCCAAGCCGGATACGAACTGCGCGACTCGCAGGATTTCGTGAAAGCCGACGGCATGGACTATTTTCTGATCTTCACTGCGAAGCCGGAGTAGGGCACGCCTCTTTCTGGCCAGGACCTCGGCAGACGATTCCGGTTGTGAGTGAGATCGCCTGTGGGTGTTGAAAAAGGGGTGCTCAGAAGCGAAGGTTGGTGAGTGTGAGCACCCCTTTTTCAACACCTACTCCCGATTACACTCACTGATCCTCGCGGGTTTGCCCGTACCCAACTCGCCACTCCGCCCCCTTTCCCGCATTGCCCGAACCGCCGCTCCTTGTCATAATGATGAAGCTCTGGCTTCGATACGGCGCTGCGGGTATCATGGACCCGACGCCGTCGTTGCCACATGACATTTTTCTCGAAGATTTTTGCGCCCACCCGGAACCGGCGTCTGAACGAGCTCGTCGGACTCGTCTTGTCGGTCTCCGCGCTCCTCCTTTTCCTGGCGCTCGCCTCCTATTCGCCGCTCGATCCCTCGCTGAACAGCGCCTCCATCCTCACCAAATCGCACGCTGCCCGCAACTGGATCGGCATCTTCGGAGCCTATCTTTCCGACTTGGTCCTGCAATTCTGGGGGATCGGATCGTTTCTCCTCCCCATCTTCATGGGCATGCTCGGTGTGCGCTGGTTTCGCTCGCGAGCCGTGCAATCTCCGGTAGCGAAGACCCTCGGCGGAATCTGGCTGCTCATGTTCGTGCCCGCGCTGCTAGCTATTCTGCCCGGACACTTCCGCTGGATGGGCTCGATCCCCGTCGAAGGCCTCGCCGGGCGCATCGTCGGCGACGTCTTAATCCGTTACCTTAACCTTGCCGGCGCTTATATTGTCTGCACAACGGTTCTGGCCGTAGCCCTTTACCTCACCACCGCCTTCTCGTTCGCGGCGATTGAAGTCTGGGCGCCGACCCGTTTCGCCTTCATCGTGGCCCTCAAGGATCGCTTCAAAGACTGGCAGCTTGAGCGCGAGCGCAAACGTCAACAAAAGGAACTGGAAAAACGGCGCGCCGAAAAGCCGACCGTCACCGCTCAACTCGTGCCCGCTCGTCCCGCGCCGCCGCGCCCGGAAGCCTCGCGCCAGGATTCGGAGATCCCCGGCGTGCAGTCCCCGGCTCCTCTTTCCCGCACCGGCATCGAACGCATGATGGCCGAGGAAACGACGGCCGAGCCACAGGACCACTCCGCTCCCGCGCCGCCGCAGCAGGATGCGCAGGCGCCCGCCGCCGGCTCCGAAGTCGCTGTCACCGACCGCGCCGACTCCGAGCACAAACCAAAAACGACCCTCCCGAAAATTGCCGGCAGCTACAAACTGCCGCCGTCGAGCCTGCTGCACCGTCCCGACGAGCAGCAATCGGTGAACGAAGAAGAGCTCAAGGTTGTCGCCCAGGTTCTGACCGATAAGTACGCGGAATTCGAAGTCCACGGCCAAGTCACGCAGATCAATCCCGGCCCGGTCGTCACCACCTTCGAATTCAAGCCGGAAGCCGGCATCAAATACAGCCGCATCGTCAGCCTCAGCGACGATCTCTGCCTCGCCTTGCGCGCCGAAAGCATCCTGATCGAACGCATGCCCGGCAAGAGCACGGTCGGCGTCCAAGTACCGAACCGCGAGCGCGAAATCATCTGGCTGCGCGAGAACATCGAGTCGCAGGAATTCCTCGGCTCCAAATCGAAGCTGACCGTTGCCATGGGCAAAGACATCAACGGACGCATAGCCGCCGCCGACTTGGCGGGAATGCCCCACCTGCTCATTGCCGGCTCGACCGGCACGGGCAAGAGCGTGGCCATCAACGCCATGATCATGTCGATTCTCTACAAATCGACCCCCGAGGAAGTACGGCTCGTGCTCGTCGACCCCAAGCGCCTCGAACTCGGCAACTATGAAGGAGTTCCGCATCTCTACACGCCCATCATCACCGAGCCCAAACTCGCCGCCAACGCGCTGCGCAACGCCGTCCGCGAAATGGAGCGCCGCTTAAAACTGCTGGCCGCCAAGGGCGTCCGCAACATCGACAGCTACAACCGCCTGTTCGACGACACACCCAGCCTGTTCAGCGAGCAAACGAATGGCAATTCCGACGATGGTCCCATTCCCAAAATCGTCATCATCATCGACGAGTTAGCCGACCTGATGATGCTCGACGGCCACAACGTGGAAGAGTCGATAACTCGTCTCGCGCAGATGGCCCGAGCCGTAGGCATTCACTTAGTGCTAGCCACGCAGCGCCCATCGGTCGATGTGATCACTGGCTTAATCAAGGCGAACTTCCCTGCCCGTGTCTCGTTCCGCGTCGCCACCAAAGTTGACTCGCGCACCATTCTCGACGCCAACGGCGCCGAATCGCTCCTCGGACGCGGCGACATGCTCTACCTCCCCGCCGGCTCCGCCCGCGTCCACCGCCTGCATGCTCCGTATGTGACCGAAAAGGAAATCGCCGCGGTGGTCGAATTTTGGAAGGCGCAGGCCGTGGTGCAGTACCAGGAGAAATTCCTCGAAACTCCGAAAGAAGATAGCGAGCTATCGGCCGGCGCCGCCGATGATTCCGGAGAACTTTCGGCCGACGACAACGATCCCTTATTCAATGACGCGGTGCGCCTGGTAATCGAGTTCGGCAAAGCCTCCACCTCGCTCTTGCAGCGCCGCCTCCGCATCGGCTACGGACGCGCCGCCCACCTCATCGACCTCATGGAGCGAGACGGCATCGTAGGCGCGGCCGACGGTCCGAAACCTCGCGAAGTCCTGAAGCGCCCCGACTGGATCTCGGAAATCGAAGAGTCGATGCGATAGCGCTGGGCCCCATGGAGACCCAATTCACCACAGAGACACGGAGAACACCTAAGGTGTTCTTAAAAATCAAGAATTTCTCTGCGTCTCTGTGACTCTGTGGTGAGATAAGGATTTCCCCGCGTTACCCTGTGTCCCCTTTGGCTATCGCTTTTTGTGTTTAAGATAAGACCCATGATATTCCACACCGAATACTTGACCCTGCACACGAAAACCAAGCGAGCCTACGTTCACCTGACCCCGCAGGTAGAGAGTGCCCTGAAAAAGTCCGGAATCAAGGATGGCATGATCCTGGTCTCCGCCATGCACATCACCGCCGGAGTCTACGTCAACGACAACGAGGGCGGCCTGATCAAAGACATCGACCAGTGGCTGGAAACGCTAGCCCCCTTCCGCCAGAACTATCAGCATCACCAGACCGGAGAAGACAACGGAGACGCCCACCTGAAATCCCTCCTCATTCACCACCAAGTCATCGTCCCCGTCACCAGCGGAAGACTAGACTTCGGCCCCTGGCAGCAGATTTTCTACGCCGAATTCGACGGCCAGCGCGACAAAAGAGTGCTCATTAAAGTGATGGGAGAATAGGAATCTGGTTTATCCTCAAAGCTCGCCGAAACAAGGCGAGTAGCCAGTAGCTAGTAGCCAACAACCGGAGCCTCGCACCCATGACCGAAGAACTCAGCGAACTGCACGAGCACGCCGAACACGCCCGCGAGCATCCCGATCTCGCCCCCGTCACGCTCACCATGGCGGTGTTGGCCGTCCTGGTGGCCACCGTGTCACTGCTCGGCCATCGCACCCATACTGAAGAAATCATCTTGAAAAACGAAGAAGTTCTTCTGCAGAACAAGGTCACGGATCAGTGGGCTTATTACCAAGCCAAGAACATCCGCCGCCACAACGACGAACTGTTCGCCGATCTCGCCACCGTCGTTGCCACTAAGGATGTGGAAGGTGCCGCCAAGCTAAGGGAAAAATACCGGGCCGAAGCGGATCGCTACAAAGACGAGCAAAAAGAGCTCGACGCTAAAGCACGCGAACTGGAGAATGAAGGCAAACTGACCCGACACGAAGGCGATCTTACCCGCCGTAAAGCTGATCGTTTCGACCTGGGGGAAGTCTTCCTGGAGATCGCCCTCGTGATCACCTCAATCACCCTGCTCTCCGGCCGCCGCATATTCTGGCACCTCGGCCTGCTGATGGCAGTCGCCGGCATTGTTGTAGCCTCCTCCGGTTGGGTCGTCCACTAACCGATCGCGCGCGAACCCGTCGTGGAGTGCCGGCGTCCCCGCCCGGCTGGGACGGGCAAGGCGAGTGTGTGTTGCAACCCCGGCCGGCTCGAAAAAGCGTACGGATTCAATCACTCCAGCCGCGAAGCGGCGTAAGAATGCAGCCCACGGCGCAACCGGCTGCGGAAAAAGTCAGGAAGGGCGCAAAAAGCTAACCTCGGGCGCTGAAGCGCGGACACATTTTCAGAGGCTTAACGGCACGAGTAAACTCGTGCCCTTCCCAAAACCTGCTTGAACTGGATTTTTCCGCAAGCTGGCAAGCCGTGGGTGCTTCATCGACCAAGTCGACATGGCCGCCGCCCGCGATGTAAAATTTCTTCGCGAAAACATTCGCAAACGCAATCCTAAGGCAACGATTCTCAAAACTGCCTGCCGCGCGCCCCGGGTCACGTGCCCGAATCCATCCAGGGACGCCGCGTGCGGGTGGTGGAAGACGGTCCCACGCTCACTCACGAAATCCTTACCGCGTTTACCGCAAGAACAAAATCGCTGCCTCGCAAGGTGACTAATAAATGACCCCGAACGATTTTCTCTCCATCAAAGATTTTTCACCCCAGCAGATTCGCAGTTTCCTCGACCTCGCCCGCCACATTAAGGCGCGCCCCGATGATTACGTGCAGAAGCTCAAGGGCAAGACCCTGGCCCTGATCTTCGAGAAGCCTTCGCTGCGTACGCGGGTCAGTTTTGATGTCGGTATCCACCAGCTTGGGGGGTTTTCCCTCTACCTCTCGCCTGCGGAAATCAACCTGGGCAAGCGCGAGTCGGTCTATGACGTGGCGAAGAATCTCGAGCGCATGGTGCAGGGCATCATGATCCGCACTTTTGCCCACGAGATCGTCGACCGAATGGCCGAGTACGCCAGCATCCCGATCATCAACGGCCTCACCGACTACAGCCACCCCTGCCAGGCTATGGCCGACTACATGACCATTCTCGAGATCAAAGGGAAAGTAGCGGGCCTGAAACTAGCCTACATTGGCGACGGAAACAACGTGGCCCATTCCCTGATGTTCGCCGGTGCGCAATTGGGAGCTCACGTCTGGGTGGCAACTCCGCCGAACTACGAGCCCAAAGCCGACGCCATCCACTGGGCCCAGAAGCGTGGCGCCGAGACGGGCGGCACTTGCACCATCACCAACGATCCGGTTGCCGCAGCCCAGGGCGCCGACGCCATCTACACCGACGTCTGGGCCAGCATGGGCCAGGAAGCGGAGGCCGAAAAACGACGTAAGATATTCCGGCCCTACCAGGTGAATGGCGTTCTTTTCGGACGCGCCAAGCCCGATGCCTTATTCCTGCACTGCTTGCCTGCCCACCGCGGCGACGAGGTCACCAATGAAGTGATCGATTCTCCCCGGTCGGTCGTCTTCCAGGAAGCCGAGAACCGCTTGCACTCGCAGAAGGCGATTATGCTGGAACTGATGGAGCACGGGAGCGCTACCACTCCTGGTGTTACCGCTGCAGAATCGGTGCACGTATAAAGAGAGAGTAGGAACCAAAAGTAGCGCCGGCATCCTGCCGGCTGTCCCGAGGGCGTCTCGCCCTCGGTGCGGCGGGCGAGGACGCCCGCCGGACAGCCGCCGGGACGGCGGCGCTACTTTCAGCGGCTCCTGGCGACTGACTACCATGAAGACCATGCTGATTGCCGTGGGCGGCAACTCCCTGATTCGCGCAGGCGAAAAGGGAACGGTCAACGAGCAGTTGGCCAACGCCCGCCGCACCGCCGCCGCCATTATCGGCCTTATCCGCCGCGACTATCGGCTGGTGGTGACTCACGGCAACGGTCCTCAAGTGGGCGCAGCTCTGCTCCGTTCGGAATCGGCTTCCAGCCAGGTACCCGGCCACACTCTGGATGTCTGTGGCGCGGCGACGCAAGGCGAGATCGGCTACCTGCTGTCCCAGGCACTGAACAGCGAGCTCGCAGCGGCAGGTCTGCGGGTGCCCGTGGTGAGCGTCGTCACGCAGACCCTCGTCTCCCAGGACGACCCCGCCATGCAGCACCCCACAAAACCGGTCGGCCCTTTTTATTCTCGCGCCGATGCCGAGGAACGCCGGCGTTTGCTGGGATGGCAAATCGTTGAGGACGCCGCTCGCGGCTATCGCCGGGTCGTGCCTTCGCCCGAGCCTATTGAGATCGTCGAGTTGGAAGTGATTCGCGACCTGGTTAACGCTGGAGTTCTGGTGGTTGCCTGCGGAGGTGGCGGCATCCCCGTCGTACGTTCCAACGGAGGTGTAAGAGGTGTAGAGGCGGTGATCGACAAGGATCGCGCGTCGGCTCTTCTGGCCACTCAGCTCGGCGCTGACGTTTTCGCCATTTCCACCGACACCGATTACGTCTACCTCGATTACAAGAAGCCAGCGCAGCGGCCCCTCAAGTCGGCCACCGCGTCCGAGATGGAAGCCTATTACAAGGCTGGGCATTTCCCGCCGGGCAACATGGGACCCAAAGTCGAATCCGTGCTGCGGTTCCTGCGCGGCGGCGGAAAAGAAGCCGTCATCACTTCCTACGCTCATCTGTGCGACGCCCTCGACGGCGCCGCCGGCACTCGTATCATTTCTGATCCGGTACCGCCGCTGGTAACGCCTCTAGCCTTTCCTCTGACCTCCCAACGAGAGGACGGTAGCGCATGAAAATCTCGAATTCCGCTTCTGCCAAAGGTGCTGATCCCGAGCGTTTACAATCAGACATGGGACCGGACCCGATGAAACTGAGACATGTGGTGGAGTCGCAGCAGTTCACCGTCCCCGTGTTGATGGAGCTCTTTGTCCGCGCCCGCGGCATGGAGCGGCTGGTAGCCCGGGGAGGCTCGCTCGATTACCAGAACCGGATCATGGCGACGGTGTTCTACGCACCCTCGACGCGCACGCGCTTTTCCTTCGAAGCTGCCATGCATCGTTTGGGCGGCCATGTGCTTTCGACCGAGCAGGCCCAAGTGTTCTCCTCAGAGATCGAAGGCGAGCAAGTCGAGGATTCCATCCGCGTCATTGCCAGCTATTGCGACCTCATCGTCATTCGCCACCATGAAGAAGGCGGCGCCCAGCGTGCCGCACAGGTTTCCCCGGTTCCGGTGATCAACGCCGGGGACGGCAACGGCGGCCAGCATCCCACGCAGGCTCTCCTCGATCTTTACACCATCTACCGCGAGCGGCCTCTCGACGGCTTGAGTGTGGCCATCATCGGCGAACTGGATAAGGGGCGCACCGCCCGCTCGCTAGCCTACCTGTTGGCGAAGTTCGAACGGGTAAAGATCTTTTTCGTCAGCCCCCCCGAACTCCAGATGAAGCCCGATATTCTGGAATACCTGGACGAACATGACGTCCGCTACGAACTTGAGTCCGACCTCGACCGTGTCATCCGCGAGGTCGACGTGGTCTACCAGACCCGAGTCAAACCCGAGCGGGTACACGACGTCAAAGCTCTGAAGCGGTTCGCGATTGACTCAGCGGTCCTGCAGCGCATGAAACCGGATGCCATGATCCTTCATCCGCTTCCTCGCACGGTTGAGCTCGACAAGACCGTCGACGATGATCCCAGAGCCCACTACTTCCGCCAGGCCGTCAACGGCCTCTACGTCCGCATGGCCCTGCTCACCATGCTGCTGGATAAAGACTAGACAGTTCTTGATTTGTACTCGGCTTGGCCTTACGGGCAACGCTGAGTCACGCAGTGAAAGTGGTATTTCTTTGCTCCGCTAAGTGGATATTGATTTCCGGCAGGTCGCGCTCCCACACTACTGCAACAGAATCGTTAACCAAATCTGACGTGGCATTTTTCGTGGCCAGAACCTCTAGTGCTCAAGGGGCCGCCGTGGAGGACATCTTGATGTCGTGAACCTCGGGCTACAATTGTCCCTTCGAAAGGCACTATGAAGACCCACCGTATGTTCCCTTGCATTCTCCTGGTTGTCTTGTTCTCGGCGGCCGTAATTCCAACTGGGGCTGAGGCAGGCGCCGCCGAACTCGCAACCAACACCGCACTCTTGCCCACAGGAGTGCGTCTGGACGCGGTTGGAGACGCGATCGATTTGGGCAGCATGCCGCTGGCGATGGCCCTCGCGCCCGGCGGCGACAAACTCGTCGTCGTTCTCAGTGGCTGGCGCGAGCAGGGCGTGCAGATCGTCGATCTGAAATCGCGTCAGGTCCTGCAGACGTTGATCCAGCCCGCGGCCTTCTTTGGCATTGCGTTCTCTCGCGACGGCAGGGAACTCTTCGTATCGGGCGGCAATGATGACACGATTTTCTGCTACTCGTGGCGAGATGGGGCCGCAGCCATGCAACGGAAGATCGTGCTCGCCGAGAAAGCGCCGGAGAAGCCTGGTTCCCGGTATCCTGCAGGCCTCGCCGTCTCGCGAACGGGCAACTACCTGTATGTTGCCGAGAACGTGGCGGACAGCCTTGCGGTGGTTGATCTCGCCACTGCAAAAGTCGTGCAGCGGTTTCCGACCGATCATTACCCCTATGCCGTCGAAACTGCCGCCAACGGAAAAGTGTACGTTTCTGCGTGGGCAGCCGATACGGTCGCGGAATTTCAGACGAAGCCGGACGGGCTGCTGACTCCCATGGGCAAGCTGAAGGTTGGACCTCGCCCCTCGGCTCTGCTTTCGAATCGGTCCGGCTCCCGGTTGTTTGCCGCGCTGGCAGGTACCGATCAGATCGCCGTCGTCGACACCGCGCGTAGGACGGTCCTGCGCTACCTGAGCGATGCCGCACCTGCCGGGCCCGCCGAAGGAAGCACACCGAATGCGTTGGCTCTGTCGCCTGATGAGTCGCAGCTTTTCGTGGCCGAGGCCGACAACAATGCCGTGGCCGTCTTCGACGTTTCTGAAAAGCGCTCGGGCTCCGTGCCGTCGCTATTGCAGGGCCGCATACCAACCGATTGGTACCCAACCGCGGTCCTCGATGCCGGGGGCCAACTTCTCGTGCTCAATGGCAAGGGCCACGGAAGTCATGCCAATCCTGACGGCCCCATTCCAGGGGAAGGGCTCAAGCGACCGTTGGGTTATGACTTAGGGCAGCTCAATGGGACCCTGCGCTCGAGTCCGGACCAACTCTCTTCCAGTACGTTGGCCGGGTACTCGCGGCGAGTTGCGGAAGCGAACAACTGGCAGGCCCCGCGGAGACATAAAGACTATCCGCCTTTCAAACACGTGGTCTACATCATCAAGGAGAATCGCACCTATGACCAGGTGTTAGGTGACATGAAAGAAGGCGACGGTGATCCCTCGCTGGTCTTTTTCGGACAAGCCATATCTCCCAATCATCACGCCCTCGCTTTACGTTTCGGACTGTTCGACCGGTTTTTTACGAATGCGGAGGTGAGCTCGCAAGGTCACATCTGGTCAACGGCGGCCTACGTCACCGATTTCGGAGAGAAGGTAATCCCTTCCGCCTACTCCGACAGGCGTGAAGGTGTGGATGGCGAGGAAATCGACGAACCCATCAACGGCTTTCTCTGGACGCTGGCCAGGAAAAAGGGAATCAGTTTTCGTGATTACGGCGAAATGGTCAAAGTGCCCGAGGGGTGGCCGGTAACCCAGAAGGAGGTAGCGTCTAGCGTCAGTCCAACGTACCCTGCCTTTGACTTGAAGACTCCCGACCAGGCGCGGGCCGATGCCTGGATCGCCGAACTCGGAGAGTTTGTCCGCAAGGGAGAAATGCCAAAGCTCGAAGTCATGCACTTGCCCAGCGATCACACCGCCGGCGGACGCGCGGGCTATCGAACCCCCCGCGCCTTCATGGCCGACAACGATCTAGCGCTCGGCAGGATTGTCGAAGCGCTCTCGAAATCGCCTTTCTGGAAAGACACTGTGATCTTTGTGCTCGAGGATGATTCGCAGTCAGGACCAGACCACATCGACTCCCATCGCTCGTGTTTCTTCGCCATCTCCGCTTACAGCCGCGCCGGCACCATCCACCGCTTTGTCAATACGACGGACGTGGTAGCCGCGATTGAAGACATTCTGGGATTGGAGCGGCTCTCCAAGTTCGACTACTTCAGCCGACCTTTATCCGACATCTTTGTCGGGACCCCGGACCTTACTCCGTGGACGTCGATTGTTCCTCAAGTAGATATGAACGAGACCAACGCCCCCGCAACGGCAGCGGCCCGAGCGTCCGCGAGGTTGGATTTCAGCGCACCGGATCGCGTCGATGACGCCATGTTCAATGAAATACTCTGGAGCATGATGAAAGGATCGGAACCTTTGCCGGAGACCCATGCCAAAGCGCCGCTGCACGCCTATCGAGCCGGCCGCTGAACATTGGGGTGCAGGATCGAGACCCGGCAGCGCTCTCTCGGCCCGCGTAAGCGAGCCTTCGCCACTGGCAGGCCCGAGGGGACGGAGCCTGCCGATCGCTTCCCTGTGCCTATCGCTTCTCGATTACCTTCTTGATGCGCTCGAACGCCCAGTCGATTTCTTCGCGCGTAATGACCAGGGGCGGCGCGATCCGGATCACGCGGTCATGCGTTTCCTTGCAGAGCAGGCCTTCCTCTTTCAGCGCCTCGCAGTACGGCCGTGCCGGGCTGTGCAGTTCGATGCCAATCCAGAGGCCGCGGCCGCGCACCTCTTTCAGATCCGGGCTGCGCAACGTGCACAGTTTCTCCAGGAAGTAGCCGCCCAGCTCGGCCGAGCGCTCGGGCAGTTTTTCTTCGATCAGTACCCGCAGCGCCGCCCGCGCCACGGCGCAGGCCAGCGGATTGCCGCCAAAGGTGCTGCCGTGGTCGCCGGGATGAAACACGCCCAGGATTTCCTTGGACGCAAGCACGGCGGACACCGGATAAAAGCCGCCGGAAAGCGCTTTGCCCACGATGATGGCGTCAGGCCGTATGCCCTCGTGCATGTAGGCGAACAGCTTGCCGGTGCGGCCGAGGCCGGACTGGATCTCGTCGGCAATCAGAAGCACGCGATTCTGCTGGCAGATGGCCGCCGCCTCTTTCAGGAATCCGGCGGGCGGAATCACAATGCCCGCTTCTCCCTGGATGGGCTCGACCAGGAACGCACACGTATTCGGAGTAATCGCGCCGCGCAACGCCGCCGCATCGCCGTACGGGATAATCTTGAACCCGGGCGTGAACGGGCCGAAGCCGTCGCGGTACTGCTCGTCGGTCGAGAAGCCGACAATCGTTACCGTGCGTCCGTGAAAATTGTTGGCGCACACAATAATCTCGGCCTTGCCGTCCGGAATGCCCTTGACCTTGTGCCCCCACTTGCGGGCGGCCTTGACCGCGGTCTCTACCGCCTCGGCGCCCGAGTTCATGGGCAGCGTCATCTCGAAGCCGGTAAGCTCATGCAGTTGCTGGAGGAGCAAGGGCAGCTGGTCGTTGCGGAAAGCCCGCGAAGTGAGCGTGACTTTGTGCGCCTGATCAACCAGGGCGCTGAGGATCTTGGGGTGGCAGTGGCCCTGGTTCACCGCGGAATAAGCGGCCAGGCAGTCCAGATACTTCTTGCCTTCCACGTCATAGACCCAGCAGCCCTGGGCGCGGTCAATGACGACATCGAGCGGATGGTAGTTATGAGCTCCGTATTGTTCTTCGAGCTGTATGAATTCCTGGGTCTGGTTCTTTTCTTCGGTGACGGGCATGTGCCTTCTCTCTTTCCTTACCTGTCTTAAACTTTGGGGGTCAGTTGTCTATTCTACGGATCGGCGTCTGTTTCCCTCTAAGGATACGCCTTGTCCGCTGGGCTTGCACCAACCATGCGGGGATTCTTTGCTTCGATCACATCCGAACTACGCAGGAGGATAACGCAAAGTAGTCTTGCGCATTTTCACTTTGGGAATTTTCTCATGATTTCCTCTCGATCGCCAACTCGCTTGTGATCTACATCACGTCCGCAGCGGTGGGGAGTGACGGACGAGCATTCGTCGGACGCGCCCGCTCTCCGTCAGCATAACTCCGCGTAGTCAAATCGAAGCTGCGTCTCAACCGTCTAACTCACAGTAACTACGGGTCATAAACTTCTGGTATCTCTGTGTTCTTTTCGGCCTGTCGCGTGCTATGCCCTCGGTATCTCTCTGGCCGAAGTTTCACAGAAGAGAAGACTGGACCCAGCCATGCTGCATAAATGTGCCAACCCCGAGTGCTCAGCGCCCTTCCTCTCCCTTCGGGAAGGGAAGCTGTTCCTAGCCGAAACTTTTCCTTCCCAGAATGGCTTCGCATTCAACGGCAACCGGCGAAAGCCGCGCCAGCGCGAGCACTTCTGGCTCTGCGATGCCTGCTCCGCTCACTTCACGCTGCGCTTCGACAACACTCTTGGGATGTTGACCGTTCCCCTCAGCATCCGCTCCGCTCCGCGCTACCTCACTCGCGCCGCTGGCAGCGCGAGTTGATCATCAGGGAGCCCTGTGATGGATAACCCAATCCGAAAAAATTGTCCTTGCCTGGTTTGCGGTCGCGACTCGTTCCGCCACACTGGATGGTTCCTCGTCATCGAGAATCGCTGGCTCGACCGTCTCAAGATCCTTTCCTGGCATCCTTCGCTCGCCAAGCACAAAGACGTGCACAGCGTCTGCTGCCGGCGGCATCTCAAAACGCTCATCGCCCACTGGCTCACCGAAGCCAGCCTTCATCTTCCTCCAGCGAACCGTCTTCCCATGCCCATCGGCAGCGACCCGGTTCTCACCGATGTCGATCTCGGCCCCCAATCGGTGGGCCGCCTGATCGGCGAATTAGCGGTTCATCGCGAAGCCTTTTCCAGCGGCTGGTCCGGTTCTCCCGCTGCCCTCGAATGCATCCTCGACGCCCTCGTCACCCCCGGAGAGGAGAACGAACCCCGCGCGCTGAAGTTCCATCCTCAGCTCTTCGATCCACCCAAGCCTCGGCACGAATTATCCCTCCAATAAGGCGCCGGCGGAGTCTAGCTCCGCCGGCGCTCCTTCCACACTCGCCAGTCTTTCTCCATCGCGTCTGCCATCGCCTGCGCCGCTCCCGCCAGCCAGCCCCTTTTTCGCCCCCGTAAATCTTTCAGGATTGCCTTCCGCTTCTCCGCCGTTCCCAGATGAACATTCGCAGTCTCTCTGCCCATCGCCTCCAGCAGCCGCAGTTCCCTTTTGCTCGTCTTTAATTCATCCAGTTCGATGCGCGAGCAATGCGGCGACAGCCGCCGCACAATCCAGCTTCCCCGCATCTGCACGTACGGATCGGGACAGCGCACCGCCTCCTTCAGAATCGCGCCATACAGAATCTCTGCCGTCGCTTGCTTCGGATTCACCCAGTGCAACGCCGAGGGCAACAGCGCCTTCGCTTCCCGCGCCACACGCGCGCCCCTCCACTCCGCGATCGCTACCAACCGCACCCGTCCCAGGCTTCCCAGCCCGGCCCTTCGCCGTGCCAGCCGATACGGGATCCCGCGCTCCGGCAGCAGATGCTCAATCGCCTCGCGCGCGCTTTCTGGAACTTCTCCCTTGGCCGTAGGCAGACGATCCATCTTCCCCCAGAACACAGCCGGATCGCGCAGCTTGCTCTCCGCGATCGCCCGCAACTACTCATGATTCTCGCCCAACACAAATGCCCGCCCGCCCGACTCCATGCTGCGCTCGTATCCCGCCAAAATCGCCGCCACTGACTCTTTCGGCTTCATCGCCAGGCGATGCGCCCGTATCGCCAGCAGCGCGCTCGCCGCGAGCCGGACCAGATCCATGGTGTAGGGATACACACCGGCTTCGTCAAAATCGTTGATCCCCCACACCAGCCGCCCCTCACAATCTCGCCAGGTGCCAAAATTCTCCACGTGCAGATCGCCCACCGACAAAAGACGAGGCGCCTGGTCGAGTTTCGCACACACCTCCGGCCACAGCTGCAACCACCGGTAAAACGTAGCCCGCAGGAACGGAAACGGACCCCCCGCCATCTGTTCGTGCTTGAACTTAAGATCGGGCTCCACAATTCGGATGTGCGACCCCAGCCAATCCTCATACTTCTGGGTAGCCTTAACAATATTCATGGCCGCTAACAATAGGAACGCAGCTCTACCTTGTCAAGGCAGATGGAACCGCGCACTCCGTCCTGTTATGATGTGCGCGCCCATGTTGCGAAATTCTCATCTGGAATTGTGGGGACGGGTGCGAGTGTGGGGACGGGCGTCCTCGCCCGTCCAAGCCGAGCGAACCGGGGTCCCGGTCAAGCCCGGTTTTGGCTTGACGGGGTGGAGGAGCTCGGCAGCCGCCAGTGGCCACCGTAACTCTGGACTCGCTCTTGCCCTCTTTCTGCTCGCAGTCTCCCCAACCCTCCAAGCCCTCCCCGCCCCGAAAACGCCGCCGCCGGCGCCGCACCCCGTCCGCCTGGTCCAGCAATCGATCCCCATGCCCGACGGCGTCCACCTCGCTGCCACGCTCTACATGCCCAGCGACGCCAAGCCCGGCGAAAAATTTCCCGCCCTGCTCGAATATCTCCCCTATCGCAAAGACGATGCCACTGCCGCCCGCGACTATCCCATCCACGCCTGGTTCGCCGCCCGCGGATACGTCAGCGTCCGAGTGGATATCCGAGGCTTCGGCGCGAGCGAAGGTAGGCCCACCGACCGGGAATATTCCGAGCAGGAGCAACGCGACGGGGAGCAAGTCATCGCCTGGCTGGCCGCTCAGCCCTGGTCCACCGGCAAAGTGGGAATGTTCGGCATTTCCTGGGGAGGCTTCAACTCCATCCAGATGGCTATGCGTCATCCGCCCGCGCTCAAAGCCATCCTGGCCGTCGACGCCACCGAGCAACTCTTCCACGATGACATCCACTACATCGACGGCATGATGCACTTCGACGAGTTCGAACTGAACATGGACCTCGCCCCCGCCATGACCGCAGCCCCCGACTACTCGCTCGACGAAAAAGTTCTAGGTCCGCGCTTCGACTCCGCGCCCTGGTCCCTGCTCTACCTCAAGCATCAGCGCGACGGCGAATTCTGGCGCGCCCCCGTCCGCCCGCTAAGCGAAATCAAAATCCCCTGCTTCCTGATCGGAGGCCTGCTCGATGGCTATCGCGATTCCATCCCCCGCATGTTCGAGCAAGTCAAAGCTCCGGTCAAAGCCATCATCGGCCCATGGAATCACACCTTCCCCCACGACGCCGAACCCGGCCCCCAAATCGAATGGCGAGATCAGGCCCTCCGCTGGTGGGATTACTGGCTCAAAAACCGCAACACCGGAATCATGGAAGAGCCGCCGCTATCCATTTATATGCAAGACTGGCACGCCCCCGACGCGCACCTCAAAACCGTACCGGGAAAATGGCGAGGTGAAATTGGGTGGCCACCCAGGAACGTGGCGAACACGACCCTCTACCTCTACGATACTCACGCCCTCTACACCGATGCCGCCAAGCCCGCCGTCCATCAACTCCGCTACATTCCAAGCGTTGGCGTAGAAGCCGGATTCTGGTGGGGAGAGTTGCTCACCGACCAGCGCCCCGCCGACGCTTTCAGCCTAACCTACGATTCCGCCCCGCTGAAAACAGAACTTACCATCCTAGGACGCCCCCACGCCCTGCTTCAAGCAAGTTCGTCCGCCCCGCTCGCCAACTGGTTCGTGCGCCTCTCCGATGTAGCTCCCGACGGCACCACAACCCAAGTTACGGGAGCGGGACTGAACGGCACGCAGCGCGACAACGCCTCCGACCCCAAGGACCTGGTCCCGAATCAGACTTACTCGCTAGATATAGAAATGCATCTCACCACCTGGACCTTCCCCAAAGGCCATCGCATTCGCCTCGCAATCTCGAACGCGCTCTGGCCCATGATCTGGCCAACTCCCTATGCGATGACGACCACCCTGCAACTGGGCGGCGACACCGGATCACGCTTGACCGTGCCGCTAGTCCCACCCTCGATGTACGCCGCTCCCGAATTCGCGCCTCCCGAGCCCTCCGAGCAGCGCAATGACTTTCAGTCCGTAGGTTTCCCCTGGCCCGGCGATTGGAAAACCGAACGCGACGAGCTCGACGGTAAAACAAAAGTGACGTGGAAGGGAAAGTCCGAAGAGATTTACCCCTGGGGAAAAGAAACCGACTTAGAAGACCTGACCTACGTTGCCGATGACAAGCACCCCGAAACTAGCTCCGTCGAAGGCGAAGCCAAAATCGTGATGGCCCTGAAGCAGCAAACCCTAACCTGGCAAGGCCACCTAACCCTAACCAGCGATGCCCAGAACTTCTACTACAAGTACACCCGCCAGCTATTCAAAGACGGCCAGCAGATCAAAGAGAAAACCTGGCAGGAAACGATTCCGCGAGACCACCAGTGAGACTCAGGCGTCACAACGGAGGCGATGAGTGAAATCTGATTTCGTCAACTAGCGCAAGCCTATGGAAGACCGCCCAACTTCGGCGTAAAGTGCTGGCATGAAAGCAGCATTCATTCTTGGATGTCTAATCGTGGCTGTCCTGCCCCTACTCGCACGCGCCCAAAATGGTCATCCTAGCGTTCGTGAGCCCCTTGTTGTTGTCCAAGACGGAAAGTACGGGTACATCGACCACAACGGCGCGATGTTGATACCGCCGCAGTTTTGGTGGGGAGCAGATTTCGAGCATGGGTTTGGTGCGGTCTACGTTTGTGGACGTGTGGTCTCCGTCGATGCGAGCGGGAATCTGGTGCCGCTGCGAGCTAGGCCAGAACATGAGCTTAGACCGAAGCTGGTGGGCGGCAAATTCGGGTTCGTTGACGGTTCAGGACAGTTCAAGATACCCGCCGCGTTCGAGGATGCGTTGCCGTTCTCTGACGGAATGGCCGCAGTTCGTCTGCGTGATAAATGGGGCTTCATCGACTCGACTGGTCGCGTAGTTATTCCCCCTGCGTTTGAGGCTGCGTATTACTTCCGCGAGGGAGTAGCCATCGCGACGACTGGGGGGACCGAAGTGCTCATCGACAAAACCGGAAAAGTGCTCGCACGCGGGTTTAAGCAACTTCGGGGCGTAACCGCGGAACGGCGTGTGCCGGTAAGCAGGGATGAGAAGTACGGATACTTAGACGTAACCGGCACCATCGCCATTCCTTTGGTGTATGACGATGCCGACTCATTCAGCGAGGGACTGGCCCCGGTGAAGAAATATGGAAAGTGGGGCTATATAGATAGAAATGGAGCTACAACAATCCCATTAGAATTCGACTCGGCTGGTGTATTCGGCAGTGGGTTGGCGCCGGTTAAAATTGGACGTGAGTCGGGCTTTATTGAAGTCTCGGGCAAGTTTGCGTTTCGCATCGCGTTCGAGTACTCGCCCGGATTTTGGGGCATAGACGGGGACACCGACGTGTCGCGCTTCTGGACGAAAGACGGAGCATTCGGCTACGTAAACACTTCGGGCAAGGTGATATGGGGACCGATTAGGGGCAGCCCAGACCACGCTCCCATATTAGGCTGGTCCGAACAGGACAGAGTCAAGAGCTGCGAGGGTGTGCCAGATGCCACTCGCAATACAGTCGCCGCTTTCCCAAAAGGTGATGATTAGTTCGGATGATTGTTGATAATCCCGATTTCACTCGTTGACCGGGTCAATGAGCGGTTAGAGTATTGCCTCCTGAAGCGGGCTTGCCCCATGACCAAAGCAGCGAAGAACCGCCTATCCGCAGTCCTTCGCGCGACCGAGTACCTGTTCCTTGGAAAACATCGCGCTCAAATTTTGTCCTCGAATACCGCGCCGTCCCCAACTGGCAAAGACTGCTTGAGAGCCTCCTGGATCACCAGGAAATGACGACAAGGAAATGTTGGCCGGAGTGCGTCTGAAATTTCGAGATCTCTACGACCAACTGGCAGGGGTCCGCAGATCCGTCCGGCGCCCTCGAAGCCCTTTTAGCCGAACTCCCGGCTCCGAAGAAACCGCACTAGTACCGCGACCGCGTGAAATCTTCACTTCCTGTCACCCTGAGCGGAGGTGGCCGCGTCCGAAGGGAGCGGCCGCCGGAGTCGCAGGGCCCCTATTCCGCCCGTGGTCCCTCTCCTGCGATGCATGGCGCAGTGTTTGCAGAAAAGAAAGAACGAAGCGGGGGGGTGCTTCGACTCCGGGAGAGGGTCCGCCATGCGGACCCTCTCGCTTCGCTCAGCACGACAGGACCGATAACCCACGGCAAAGATAATTCCACGCGATCACGGTCCTAGCACTCTGGGGAAGGCCCGCTTTAATACGCTGCCCAAAACCGAATTCGTCCCGTTACCTCAGTTACCTTCCGGTCGTTCTGAACCGCAAGATACGCTGCTAACGGAGGTCAACCATGCGACGCCGTACCGCTGCCGCGCTCCTGGCCCTACTTTTGGGAGCGGCCGCATTCTCCCCATCCTTGGCCCTGGCGCAAGACTCTTCCACTCAAAACCAGACGGAAACCAAGCGGAAGATTGTGAACAAAGTGGTCCCAGCGTATCCAGATCTAGCCCGCAAGATGCATCTCAGTGGAACCGTCAGAGTGGAAGTTGTAATTGCGCCCGGCGGAAAAGTGAAGACGACTCAAGTGATTGGCGGCAATCCCGTGTTGGCACAATCCGCGGTGGATGCCATCGAGCACTGGAAATGGACACCGGCGTCGCAGGAAACCCAAGAACTGATCGAACTCAGTTTTCACCCCTAGGAACCTGCAGCACAAGTGACAGGCAACTCCGGGCCTTTTAACCAGCACCGCTTGAGTGCTGTTCTTGTACTTTATGCCAAAAGCGAATTCGTGCCGTTACTTCGGTCACTTTTCTAAGCTCCCGACCGAGCGGTAGGCTAGTCGCGGTGAGGTTACTCATGCGAAGTCTTGCCGCAACCGCGCTCCTGGCGTTATTTTCGGGAGCGGTTGTATTGTCCCCATCTTTCGCCCACACTCAAGATCAGCCGGAAGCCAAGCGCAAGATTGTGAACAAAGTGCTCCCGGTGTATCCAGAGTTAGCGCGCAGAATGCAAAGCGTTGGAACTGTCAGGGTGGAAGCCGTCGTGGCACCCAACGGAAAATTGAAGTCCACCACGGTGCTGGGCGGCAACCCGGTGTTGGCACTCGCTGCGGTCGATGCCATCGAAAAATGGAAATGGGCGCCGGCTCCTCAGGAAACCAGAGAAATCATAGAACTCAATTTCCATCCCTAGGCGGGCGCCCCGCTTCTCGCGCTTTTCGATTGGGCTGTGTGTTTGCACGCTCCGCCATCCCGGTGAGTAACTACTGCGCGCCAACCGCCGCCTCACCTGACTTATAAACCTTCCCATCCTTCATCACAAACTCGACCTGCTCCAGCAAGCGGATGTCCTTCAGCGGATCCCCGCTCACCGCAATCAAGTCCGCATACTTCCCCGCCTTGATCGACCCCACTTCGTTCGCATGTCCCAGCAGGTCCGCCGCACTCGAAGTCGCTGCCTGAATCGCCTGCATCGGCGTCATCCCGTACTTCACCATGAACACAAACTGCTTGCCGCTCGTCCCGTAGGGGCATACGCCCGCATCGGTACCGAAGGCCATCTTCACGCCCGCTCGCACCGCTTTGCCGAAGTTATCGCGCTGCACCTGCGCCAGTCCAACCTCGTGCTGCAGGAAGTCCACCGGAGTCTGTCCCGTCTTTCCGCCCGCCTGGATGCATTCATCGTCGTAAATATCCATCACCACATAGGTGCCATGCTGTTTCGCCAGCGCGATCAGGTCGCCATCCAAATATTCCGCGTGTTCCACCGAGGCCGCGCCCGCCAGAATCGCATTCCGGATTCCCTCCGCCGCATGAGCATGCACAGCTACCCGCAATCCGAAGCGGCGTGCTTCATCCACTCCCGCCTGCAACTCCTCCTCCGTAAACTCAATCGACGCCGGATTACTCCCATGTGTCAGCACCGCTCCGGTCGACAGCATCTTGATCAAGTCCACGCCGTCGTGCGCGAGCAACCGCACCTTCTGCCGCACTTCCCACGGACTGTTCGCCTCGCCGTAATGCAAGTCCCACGGCAACTGAATATCCGGAGCCTGTCCCGTCATAGCTCCCGCGCCGCCGGTAATGGTGATGTAAGCTCCCGCCACAAACATCCGCGGACCGATGACATCTCCCCGCGCAATCGCATCCCGCAGCGCGATATCGTTCAAAGCCCGATACGTCCCCACATCCCGCACCGTAGTGAATCCCGAAAGCAACATCGCCCGCGCATTCGGAACCGACTCCAGCGCAATCTGCGACGCCGTCTTCCGCAGCACATTAAACGGTTCTCCGTCCCCCTGCCCATCTGCCACATGCGTGTGACAATCAATCAGCCCCGGCAACACGGTCTTATCCGAAAGATCGATCACCTTCGCATCCGTCGGAAGCGCCAGTTCTTTCCCCACCGCCTGAACCTTGCCATCCTTAATCATGATCACCTGATTCGTCAGCACCGTTCCCGAATCCGGATCAATCAGCCGCCCCGCCCGAACCACCGTAACCTGCGCTCCCGCCAACTGCACGAGCGCTGCGACAAATATCAAAACAATGTTTTTCAAAGTCCCCCCAAGTTAGAGGCCAGAATTGCACCGCCGTCCCCTGTGCTCCGGAGCCTGCCCTGAGCGAAGTCGAAGGGTGCCCCCCGTGGTTCAAGCCTTCTCCGCGTACTCCGCGCCCTCTGCGGTCAAATCTCACCGCGAGCGCCCGCCTCTAGTCCCAACCCGCTCTTCAAATCCGCCGCCAGCAACCGATGAAACAACTGCTCCCCCGCTTCCCGCCGCACCGAAAGCCGTCCCGCTCCGTAAGCCCGCGACTTCAGCCCTCGCTGCACTGCCTCACAGATCCCCAAGTCCTCATCCTGCACCCGATTCCCCACCGCCACGCTCTGCTCGTTATAAGCGCGCGCCGCCTCGCTCACGTCGCTGAAGTAGAAATCAAAAACCACCCGGCAATGATCCACATCAATCGGAATCACCAGATTCGTATCCAGATAACCCTCGTAGCAGTTGAACATGAAATTCGGATGCAGCCAGAAATACCAGGCCCGGTCGCCGCGCCGCGTTGTACCCGTAGCCGCATCTTCATCCGAGCTCACCATCGGACTGGACTGCAAGCAATACCGGTCTTCATTCTCGATCGTATACTGTTTGTAATCCAGCACCGAACTAAGTCCCTTATGCAGGTGCGGGACGTGATAGCCACCGTCCAGATAGTTATCGACGAATACTTTCCAGTTACAGTCGATGTCATAACTCTTACTTGTAAAGTAGTGCAGCTTACTCAACCCCAGCGGCGCCACGCGCTTCACCAATCCACCAAGAAACTCTGCCAGCGGAGCTGCGTCCGCGTCCAGATTCACAAACACAAACTTCTCCCACGACTCGACCTTTACTGGGACCAGCCCGTGGTCCTTGCGGTCAAAGTTCTTCACCCCGTCGAACTCGGGCATACCCTTGAGCGTTCCATCCAGCCCGTAATTCCATCCGTGATACGGACAATGCAAAATCGAAGCCTGCCCGCACGGTTCGGTCACCACCGCCGCCGCATGATGCCGGCAAACGTTATAAAACGCCCGCAGCACCCCATCGTTTCCGCGGACCGCCACCAGCGGCTCACCCGCTACTGTCGCGGTCACAAACTGTCCTGGCTTCCCCACCTGGTCCACTCGCCCCAGCACCTGCCAGGTCCGCGAGAAGACCGTCTGCCGTTCCAGTTCCGCAATCCGCGCATCCACATACCATGGCGCCGGGATGGTCGACGCTTCGGGCAAGGGGGCCGCGTCGTCATAACTGGCAACAATCTGCCCCACGCCCACCTTCATGCTTTCTTCCCCTTACCTTGTACTTTCTCCGACCCAATCGCCCGCCGCAACAACTCCACAAACTGTTCGATCCGCGCTTCTTTCTCCTCCGGGACCGGTCCGGATTTCCGGAACAATCCCGGATCCAGTTCCTCGGTGAGCAACGCATCCTGAAAGCGGTCGATCGTCCACTCCAGGATCGATCCGATCATGTCCACATCCAGGTCCGGCCGCAACTCTCCCCGCTTGACGCCGAAGGCCACAAAGTCACGCCAGCCGTATGGATCCTCCGCCACCAGGAACCGGTTGATCTCCCGCCGCAGCGCCAGATCCGTCCCATAATTCCCCACCAGATAAATCCGGTAGGACGACCAGTTATCCCGCACCATATTTTCCGTGCGCCCCAGCCAGTAGCGCAGCACTTCAAAAAATCCGCGCTCCTGCGCCGCCGCGGGAGCCTGCATGTACTTGGGAAACGATTGCACCGCCTTTTTGTAAGCTTCGAAGAACAAACCGTCCTTGCTCTTGAAGTGCTGGAACACCGAGCCCTTGGCAATGCCCAACTGCGCCGCGATATCTTCCACCCGCGCCGCGCTGTACCCGCGCTCGGCAAAATGCCGGATCGCGGCTTCGACTATCCGCGCCCGTTTCGCTTCCGAGCGCGGACGCGGCTTCCCGTCCCGCCTCATTTGCGTTGGTTTCGCCAGACTGGTTGTGATTCCTTCCATGGCCCACCCCTTCGCGACTCTTTGACCGCCGGTCAACAAAACATACAGCACTCCGGAAGCATTTTTCAATGCCTTTTTTACGGGCTTTGGTCACTTTCTTGTACTGGACCCCGCGTTGTTTTGACCATAGGTCAACCGCATGCCAAGCCGCCCAAAATCGCAGCAATACGTGTTTCGCATCCGGGCCACACTCTACCGGGGCCAAAAATACTTAGTCCTGAAAGGAAGGACCGACCTCTAAGAAAGGCGAAAGGAAATTCCAAATGTCCGAAACCGCTCAGCAGTACACCCAACGCATCCTGGCCAACGCCGAGGGACAGGATCCGGTTAAACTCCAATCCGGCACCAATAAGAAACTAACTCGTCTGGTCAAAGGCCTCTCCGCTGCCAAACTCCGCAAGCGCCCCGCGCCCGACAAGTGGTCAATCGCCGAAATCCTGGCCCACCTCGCCGACGTCGAAATCGTCATCGGCTGGCGCATGCGGTCCATCCTCGGAGCCCCGGGAACCCCCGTTCAAGCCTACGATCAGAACGCCTGGGTCATTGCCGGACATTACGACAAACGCGATCCGCGTGAGTCCCTCGAACTGCACCGCGCCGTACGCGTAGCGAATCTTGCGCTCCTCAAGTCGCTTTCCCCCGATCAATGGAAGCTCTACGGCCAGCACTCCGAGCGCGGACAGGAATCGATCGAGCATATCGTCCGCATGGTAGCCGGACACGACGTCAACCATATCCAGCAAATCGAGCGCATCCTGGGATCGAAGTGAGGGCAGAGGGCAGATTGTAGAGGTGAAAACCGGTACTAGCGGTCGGCCAATTCTTGCAGGGGTTTCATCAGGGGCGGGGCGGCGGGCTTGGTGGCGCGGGTGGCGGTGATCACAATCACGCTGACCAGCACCAGAAGCGTTCCGAGCAGAGTTCTCGGGCCCACGGTTTCTCCGCCGAGAAAATAGCCGACGATCACAGCTACGACCGGATTGACGTACGCGTAGGTACCAACCTTGGTTGGCGATTCGTGATGGATAAGCCAGACGTAGGCGGTGAATCCGACGATGGAGCCGGCGACAATCAAGTAGGCGAGTGCGAACCACGCGCCGCGTGACACTGTTTGCATGTGGAATCCGCGAAACTCTCCGAAGATGGCCGCGGCCAAGGCAAGCAAGATTCCTCCTACCAGCATCTGCGCTCCGGAACTCATGGCTTTTGAAGTCGGCAGCGTCAGCTTGCGAGTAAGAACGGAAGCGACGGACCAGCTCATGGCAGCGACCACCAGAGCCACTGCGCCGCGAGGATCGATCGGGACTTCGCCCAAGCCGAGCGAGCGGCTGACCAGAACCGATACCCCGCCGATCCCGACCAAAAGGGCGAACGCGAGCCGCAACGTGAGGCGCTGCGAGCGCAGGAAAACGATCTCCGAAAGCGCCATGAAAGCCGGGATGGTCGCCAGCATGACGGCGGCAATTCCCGAAGGCACGCGTTGTTCGGCCCAGAACAGCAGGCCGTAATCGAACACGAAAATGCAAATCGCGAGAACGGAAGCGGAGACCCACTCGCGGCGCGACGGCGACGGAGTACCCTTCAGCCGCAACCATCCAAAGAGCACGATTCCAGCAATGAAGAAACGCATGCTCGCAAGAAGAAGCGGCGGAACTTCACGCACCCCCACGCGGATGGCCAGGAAGGTCGAGCCCCACACAAAATAAATGATGGAGAACGCCAGCACGGTCTTCCATGCCGGCGGACTAACCGTGGCTTCCATAGGAAATAGATCGTCGGCGGGGCTGCGGGGACGCAGAGATTTTCAGTCCGCCATCCTTCAATGGAATCCGCCAGACTGGCCTGGCACGCCTTGCTTTCGGACCAGGCAAGACGTTTCGGTTGCGCTACGCCATCTTCGTAATTTCCGGTTTGCCCGTGACTCGCCCGCAACCCGCAGCAAGCAGCAAAGGAATTCCCGACTTCCCATAGCTTCGCGGCGCGATCTCCTCTTATCCCGCCCTTCCCGGCCCTTCCAACGAGAAATGCGATCATGCCGCACGTACCGGCACGTGGCGGAACGACTCCCCAGAAGAGTCAAGGCTGAAGGCTCAGCACTGGTCAGTGCGGCAATCCAACGCGGCGCAGCAAGTCTTCAAACCGAGGGTCGCTCCTCAGCGAGTCGAATCGGGGATCCACCCCGATAAAAGGCATTCAATCTGAGCGGTCACGATAGCCTCGCTCCAGTGAGGTCAGCGCTCGCTCCTTATCTCCAAGCACGGCATAAAGGCCGCCTAAATTCACTCCGCAAATGTAGCGTTGCGCAGCCTGTCGTTCGATCCGCTGCAGCAATTCCTCGGCCTTATCCTTTCTTCCGGCGAGCGCAAAGGCAGCTGCGACATGAGAGATCGTGACTGGATTCGAAGTGGACCTCGCGATTCGATCAGCCGCATCAATCGCCTCTGCCGACCGGCCGAGCTCTGCCAACGCCAGCGGGAGAGCACTTTCGTCCGTCTGTGTAGATCTTTGCGCCGCCTCGATCGCTTGATCATATCGCCGCAGTTCGAACAGGTATAACGGCAAGGCTCCGTGCGCTACCGGCAGCAGAGGATCCAACTCCTGGGCGCGACGGAGTTCGCGAATGGCGTCATCCCCACGGTTTTGCGTTTGCAAGTACTCCGCGTACCCGGCATGGGCCGAGGAAAGGTTGGGATTCAGTTCTAGCGCGCGGCGGAATTCTCGTTCGGCACCGGCCCAGTCCCAGTCGAAACTAAGCTTAATCTTGCCGAGCGAAGCGTGCGCATCGGCGAGGGTTTCGTCGAGTTCTATCGCCCGCGCAGCGGCGGCTTTTGCCTGGGGCATCACGGCAAGCGGAGGCTTGTAAATCGTGCTTTGGTAGTAATAAGCCTCCGCAAGGCGCGCATACGCGATCGCATTGTCCGGTTCGCGGGCGAGTGCTTGTTGAAAATATTGGATCGCACTTTCAAGGCTTTCAGCGGTATTCTTCCGCAGTTCGTACACGCCGCGCAGATAAGCCTCAAGAGCGTCGGCATTGACGATGCGCGCGCTTGCCAGCCGCGCTTGCTCCGGCATCGTCAGGGTCACTCCAACCCCGCGCGCAATTGCCTGCGCGATCTTCGCCTGCAGAATGACTACATCGCGCAGGTCGCCCTCGAACTCCTCCGCCCACACCGACGACTGGTCGCGGATTCGAATGAGCTGCACGTTGACGCGTACGCGATTCCGGGCCCGCAGCACGGCTCCCTCCACCGCGTACTCCGCCCCGAGGTCGCGCCCGATATCGCTGATGGGCTTGCCGCTCTGTTTGTAGCGAACGGCCGAGGTGCGCGCGATAACGCCGAGCCTGGCGGGCACGAGCCCGGATAACTGACTAGTGATCTCTTCTGTAAGGCCGGCACTGAAGTAGTCCTGCTTGGGACTGCCTAGATTATCGAAGGGCAGGACAACGAGCATGCGTCGCGCCAGGTCTGCCGAAGCGGTCGTTGCGGGGACAGGAGAGCTGTGATCGCCAAGCAAAACAGCGCGCCAATGCAACGGAGTCGTGATTGCCAGCGTGCCGGCAAAGCCCACGATGATGGCCGCCACAACCGCGAGCCCGGTCCATAACAGCCGCTGCGAACCGTTCGGCCGAGCCGCCGCGTCGCGCCGCGTATCAGGCTCAATCTCATTACTGCTCGGCTCTGTTTGCCCGTTGTCGTTTTGAACGGGAGCGATGAAGCGGTACCCGTGCCGCGGGAGCGTCTCGATAAAGCGCGGCGTGTCGGCATCATCGCCCAGTGCCGCCCGAATTTGCCGGATGCACAGATTCAGTCCGTGCTCAAAATCAACAAAGGTGTCGGGACCCCAGATTTCGTTTTTGAGCTCTTCGCGTGTGACCAGTTGTGCGGGGCGCGTGGTGAGCAGGACAAGAACCTTCGCAGCCTGCGGGCGCAGCGCAGTTCTGTGCCCCGACTTACACAACTCGCCGCTGTGCAGGTCGAGTTCAAAGACGCCGAAATGCAACACGCCATCTTCCGGCGAAGGGGCCATACTCACCGCAAGGTTCCCTCTTGGGAAGTCGCGCGCATTATACGTCCAAAGGCGACCTCGTAGATGTGAGAAGTTAAGATACTCCGATTCAGCAACTTAGGCGCTCACCAACAACTAACCAACCGGCCCTTGATCCCCTTCTGCGCTTGCTCCATAGTCCGCTGCGTTCGGCACCAACCGAAATAACCAAGCCCAAATCGCTTGTACAAGGAGGCATTATGAAGGGATCAAGGACTCAACACCTGAAGGCACGCGGAGCGGCCACTGCAGTGCTGATTTTGTTGCTGTTCGTATCGCTCGCATCGGTTGCACCTGCGGCGGCGCAGAAAACACTCGACTACCCGAACGCCGCGGCTACCGTCGCCAGCGGTATCAACGATTCGGGAACCATTGTCGGCAATTACTACAACAGCGATGGTTCTGAACACAGCTTTGTTTCCGACGGGCAAAGCTTCACCAACATCGACGTCCCCAAGGCCGTCTGGACCGAAGCTGCGGGCATCAATCAGGGTGGCGACGTGGTCGGCTATTACGGCAATGTCGCCGACAGCCTGATGCACGGCTTCTTGCGCACCGCTGATGGAAAGTTTTCCACCATTGATCGCCTGGGACGCTTCAACACTATGCCGTTAGGAATCAATTCTTCCCGCACCATCGTTGGCTGTATGCACAACCCGGGCACGATGCATGGCTGGGTGTGGCAGAACGGCGCCTTCGTTTCGCTCAGTCCCGCCTATGCGATGTATAACGCGATCAACGATGCCGGAACCATCGCCGGCTGGTATTACGCCGCCCCGGCCAGCATCCGCAGCTTCGTGTTGAGCGGCACGGGAAAGACGGATGTCGCTTTTCCCGGCTCGGCTGATACTGAGGCTTATGGCATCAACGACTTCGGGGCCGTGGTGGGCTGGTACGCTGGGGCGGGCACGAGCCACGGCTTCCTGTTAGAGAACGGCCAGTTCACAACCATTAACGTTGCCGGCGCGAACCTTACGCACGCGCTCGGAATCAATACCGCGGGCACCATCGTCGGCTACTTCAAGGACGCAAGCGGCTATCACGGCTTCGTTCTATAGGCCGTCGAGCTGTAAGCGAACCAGCTAAACGCCGAGGAATCGGTAGAACGGCAGCGACCCAGGGCGCTGCCCTTCATTTCGAGCTGACAGCACTCCGGATGCCTCTGGGCTTGGTCCGCGACTAGCCAGCTCGAGATCCGGCACGCGCCGGGGAGTCCCTGCGCGTGTCGGACCCAGTGGTTTTCCGTAGTTCGTTTTTCCAAGGACAAACGCAACAGTTATTGTCAGACTGAGTTTTCATCTGATGGGACTTAGCGTGATCGTGGAGGGTTTTCGGCTATGTTCTGATCGAGTGGTCGGCTAGCCGGAAGTTGGGAATTCCGACCAGGAATCCTGCTCGCTGTCTGACAACTGGCGGCCCGTCCCACTGTTCGTAGGGTCGAGTTCAAATTATTACTCCTCAAATTACCAATTACAAATTACCCAATTACCCAATTACCAAATTCCCTCACGAGCTCCCAATCCAAATCCCCACCGCGAACACCAGCACGCCGCCCACCACCACCTGAAACGCCGCCGACAGCAGCGGAGTATCCATATATCGATTCCGAACCCAGGCGATCGTAGCCAGCTCCGCCGCCACCACAATTACCGCCGCGATGAACGCAACATGGAAGTCTTTTATCAAGAAGGGAAGCGTGTGCCCGATCCCGCCCGCCGCGGTCATCAATCCCGTTACCGCGCCACGCAGCATCGGACGCCCGCGCCCCGTCATTGATCCGTCATCCGACAGCGCCTCCGCAAATGCCATTGAGATTCCCGCGCCGATCGAAGCCGCGAGGCCCACCAAAAACGCATCGCCGCTGCTTTTTGTAGCAAACGCCGCCGCGAACACCGGAGCCAGCGTCGATACCGAACCATCCATCAACCCCGCCAGTCCCGGCTGCACAATCTGCAACACAAACAGACGCCGCTGCGCTTCCTCCTCGGTTTTCTGCACCGTCTGAGTAATGCTCTCCGACATCGCTTCCGCCGCCACCTGGTGCTTGCGCTCGACCTCTTCCAGATCGCCCAGCAGTTTGCGGATGCCCGCGTCCGTCACCTGCCCAATCGCCTTCTGATAGAACTGGCGCGTCTCCAGTTCCATGATCTCGGCCTGCTTCCGCACCTCCGAAATCTTCAGAGGACGCGTCAGCCAGAATGGCCTCCGCTGCACAAACCCCTTCACATCCTGCCGCCGGATCAGCGGAATGTGTTCCCCAAAACGCTCCCGATACGTCGCAATCAGCGAGGACCGATGCTCCGATTCCTCCGCTCCCATGTCATCGAACAGCTTCGCCGTTGCCGGATACGTCTCCCTCAGTCCGTCGGCAAAATCCGCATACACCCGGCCATCTTCTTCCTCGAGGGAAACAGCCAGCGCTAGAATCTCGCGCTCCGTCAAGTCTTTGAAGTTTCGCGCCATGCCGACCAGTGTACTGATTCTCGATTCGGTTTCAAGATTGTGATTTCGATACCTGTAAGGGCCCTGTGGTGACGCCGAGAGCCGCCTGGAGAGGCTGCGGAAAAAGTCAGGAACGTGTAGCGCGGACACTCTTGTCCGCGCAGGCCTTCGCTCTTTCCACCGTCATGACCCCTAAAGTATTTATTTCTCAAAGACTTGGCGGGAAACGACCGAAAAACCAACCAAAAGTCCTGCCTAACCTATTGATTTATAAATATCTTACGAGTAAGTCCTTATTCCTCAAAGACCTGCCAACCACCAACCCTAAGTCTTTGATTCCAAAAGACCGCTC
Source organism: Terriglobia bacterium (assembly GCA_020073215.1). Taxonomy (GTDB): domain Bacteria; phylum Acidobacteriota; class Terriglobia; order Terriglobales; family Acidobacteriaceae; genus Acidiflorens. The sequence continues at coordinate 56,111 of JAIQFO010000006.1, forward strand.
TAGGAGGGGTCCAACCCAGGATCTGCGCGCAAGCGCCTACGAACCCTACTTTCACGATGGGCTGCGAACTGTCTCAATACCTCCGTAACATTCCCCACCTCTGCCCAAATCGGTTTTAATCACACATCCCCTGAAGACACTTCGAGGAGACTTTATGAAACGAATCGCGTTGTTCGCCTTGCTCTGCGCCTCTGTTGCCTACGCGCGGGACCAGCGCCCCGCGCAGTCGGGCACGCTCCTGCAGATGGACTCGGTCGAATGCGGCACCGACCAGAAGAGCGCCAAGACTTTCGGCGGTGAGATCATCGGCACCGACAATGCTCATCAGAAGATGCACACCCTGCTCTGCCAGGAATATCTCTTGCAGACGGACCGCATCATCTACCGCATTCGCCCCAAGGACGACAAGCATCCCGTCCTGCTGCCCGTCGGCGAAAAGGCGCAGCTCCGCATCGAGAAGGACCACATGAAGCTGCGCGTCGAAGACCTCGACAACAAAGAGCGGGAGTACGTCGTCGTCTCCATGACACCGCGGATGGAAGCTCAAACCGCCGACAACCGCAAATAGTCTGCGGGGTTCCCGTGTAGTGGGAACTCTCTTGTCCGCAAAAGAAAAAACAGCCATCCGCCGTCAGTCAGGCTCCCCCTGACGGCCGATGGCTGATGTCTGATCGCTGATCGCTGAAAAGCTCCTAGCGTGCTGCCTTGGCCGCTTCGATTGCCTCGTGCAGCTCGCGCTCGGCCGCCCGCAGATGCTCTTCCGCCTTCACGCCATGCCCGGCCATATCGTAGTGGTTGGCGGCGCGGGCCCGGTCCATCTCATGGATCGCTTCTTGCACATGGTTATGGGCCGATTCCAGGTCTGCCCAGTCACGGACCTTGTCGGCGACCGCAATTCCAGCAACAAACGACAGACACAGGGAAAGAACGGCAACCGCAATCGCTCTGGTCATAATTTTCCTTTCAAAGCTGTGGATTAGGGTTTCCCAGCACTCACGGATTTTCGCCATTGTCCCTGACCACCCACCGACTGTCAAACGCATCGCAGCGTGACAACAGGTTCGTGTGGCGCGGGCGCCCACGCCCGCGGCGTTGGATCTGCGTCTGACCGATGTACCCGGAAATACGGGTGATCTGGGTCACAGCCTCATGTCCGCTGCTTCCGTTACAGTGTGGACACGCATGGGCGGATTCTCCATCCTCACTAACCGCAAACGCGCCATCGTTGCCCTGGTGCATTCCGTAGTGTTCCTGATGATTGCGGTCCGGCAAATGATTGCCGTCCAGCCTGCCGCCGGCCTCTGGGTGGCATCCACGGTGTCCCGCGGCACGTGGATTCTTTGCGGGATCTTTGCCCTGGTCTCCGTAATTCTTCTCTGGCTTTTCGTCATTTCCTGCGGATGGATGGAAAAATTCTATTTCGGACTCTGCACCGTCAGCGCCGCCTCGGGCCTGCTGCGAACCGCGGCCGGCGACCAGGCATTTCACGCCGGCCTCTACCTAAGAGTTGTCATGCTGGTCAGTGCGATTCTGGTGGGACTGTTGATCGTTCGAGAGCACTCGCGCACCCCATCCGGCGTGTCGGTGGAGTACGCCGAAGGTGGTAACTCCTAAGGGCGTCTAAGGCATAGCAGCCATAAGGGTTACCAAAAGCAAGCTGCAGGCGGCCGATTGGTGGCCACGGGACTCTGATAGAATCTACCCAAGACCGAGGGCGAGGTTGCTGAACTCGGACGACTCCATGGGCCCATTTTAGGGGAGCTTTGCGAAGCCTCGGGGGATATAATTCGGGGCCGCCGCGGGAACCTGATCTGGCCGATCGATAACTTGGGATTCCAAGCGGCGCTCTTTGGGGTGCAGCCATGGCATCACACCCTGGGCAACAGAAGCGCCATTCGGCGGAGGAGTCGCCAGTCGCCTGGGACCCGATCCGGCGGGACCTGGAAGAAGACAACGACTGGTATCGCGATCTGGTCGAGCACAGCCAAGACCTGCTGTGTGTCCACGACCTGGAAGGCCGACTCCTGTCGGTTAATCCCGTTCCCGCGCGTCTGCTGGGTTACACGGTAGAGGAAATACTGCGAACGCCGATGCGGGATCTTATCGATCCGCAATTCCGCGAACAATTCGATGCCTATCTGCGCGAGGTCGCGCGCACGGGGGAGTCGCACGGGCTGATGGCGGTGCTGACGCGCTCGGGAGAGCGGCGGATCTGGGAGTATCACAACACCCTCCGAACCGAGGGAGTGGAGCGACCAATTGTGCGCGGGATCGCACACGACGTCACGGAACAGGTGCGGGCGTCGAAGGCGCTGCGCGCGAGCAACGAACAACTGCTGCAGACGGCGCGGGAACGGGAGCGGATGCTCGGCGACCTGACGCTGTTCCGGACGCTGCTCGACCAATCGAACGATGCCATTCAGGTAGTCGATCCCGAGACGCTGCGTTTTCTCGACGTGAATGAGAGGGCGTGCGTGGAGCTTGGATACAGCCGGGAAGAGCTTTTGTCGATGTCGGTTCTTGATATCGACACTGACCCCAGCGAAGGTATGCGGGCGGAAGTGGAGAAGCGGTTGCGTGAGTCGGGCTTCATAATCATGGAACGAGTACAACGGCGGAAGAATGGAACGACGTTTCCGGTCGAGGTAAATTTGCGAAAGGTGCGACTGGACCGCGAGTATGACGTGGCGCTGTCGCGGAACATCACGGCACGGAAACAGGCGGAGAAGGCCTTACGGGAAAGCGAACGGCGCTTCCGGGCGGTGTACGAGCGGTCCCCGATGGGCATTGCTCTGGTGGATTCAGCTAACGGACGAATCCTGCAAGTCAATCCGAAGTACTGCGAGATCGCCGGGCGTGGCGAAGAAGAACTGGTAGGGATCGACGTAAGAAGCATTACCCATCCCGATGATGTTGGGCAAACCAGTGAACAGTTGCGCCAACTGGCCGCAGAAGAACTGGCAAGTTACGAGATGGAGAAACGGTATGTGCGCCCCGACGGATCGGTGCGCTGGGTAAAGGTTCAGGTGGCGCCGATGTGGGGCGAAGGAGAGAGGGGCCGATGGCACATGGGGCTGGTGCAGGACATCACCGAACGGAAGCAGTCGGAGGAGGCGATCGTTGCCCTGGTGCAAGAAGTGTCTGAAGCCAGGAAGAAGCTTGCCGAAGAAAAGCTTTATCTGGAGCAGGAAATTGATACCGAACTGGGGTTCGGGGAAATCATCGGAAAGAGCAAAGCCTTGCAGGCGGTCATGGGGCAGGTGGGAAAAGTGGCGGCCAGCGATGCTACCGTGCTCCTGCTCGGCGAAACCGGAACCGGCAAGGAACTGGTGGCGCGGGCCATCCACCGGCTGAGCCTGCGCTCCGGCAGCAGTTTCATCAAATTGAATTGTGCGGCGATTCCGTCGGGGCTGTTGGAAAGCGAGTTGTTCGGCAACGAAAAGGGCGCCTTCACCGGGGCGGTGAACAAGAAAATTGGGCGGCTCGAACTTGCCGACAAGGGCACGCTCTTTCTGGACGAGATCGGAGAGATTCCGCTGGCGTTGCAGCCGAAGCTGCTGCGGGTATTGCAGGATCAGGAGTTCGAGCGGTTGGGCGGAATTCACACGCTGAAGGTCGACTTTCGTTTGATTGCGGCGACGAACCGCGATTTGGCTGATGCCGTCCGTGAGAACGAGTTCCGCAGCGATTTGTATTACCGGCTGAATGTGTTTCCCATCCGCTTGCCACCATTACGGGAACGGCAAGAAGACATCCGGTTGCTGGTGGAGCATTTTGTGCGGCAGTTCTCTCAGCGGATGAACAAGTCGATTACTAGCATACCCAAGAGAACCGTGGATGCCCTGATGGGTTGGGAGTGGCCGGGGAACGTGCGGGAGTTGGAGAATTTTGTCGAGCGCTCGGTGATTCTGACCCAAGGTTCGGTGCTGGTCGCGCCGTTAAGTGAACTGAAGCCCATGACCGCGACGAAAGAAGAAGTCGTGGATGAAAGCCTGGAGGCGGCGGAACGCGACCATATTCTGCGCGCGTTGCGGGAGAGTCACGGGCAAATTGGCGGCCCGCGAGGCGCAGCCATGCGGTTGGGATTAAAGCGGACCACTCTGCAATCGAAGCTGAAGCAGTTGGGGATCAATCCGCGGTCGACGCCTCCGGAACATTAGGCCAGGGGTCAGTGGCCATGTTCTCAGCCTCTCGCAAATTTCCTGCTTACATGTGGTCTGCCCGATCTCTCCCCAAACTTGGTTGACCCGGCCGGGATGACAGCCTACCATTACGCCTTCACCTGCTCGCAACACTTCTATGGAAATCGTTGGGCAGACAGTATCCCATTACCGCGTGCTATCAAAGCTGGGCGTTGGTGGCATGGGAGTGGTTTACGAAGCGGAAGACACCCGCCTGGGCCGGCATGTCGCGCTGAAATTCATTCCCGAACATCTGGCGACCGACCAACGCTCGCTGGAGCGCTTTACGCGGGAGGCGCGCGCCGCATCGCAGCTCAACCACCCAAACATCTGCACCATCCACGACATTGAGGACAACAACGGACACCCGTTCATCGTCATGGAAAAGCTGGAAGGCGAAAGCCTGAAGCACCGGATCCACGGCAATGCCCTAGACCTTGACGACCTGCTGGACATCGCAGTGCAGGTTGCGGACGCGCTGGCGGCGTCGCATGCCAAGGGGATTGTGCACCGCGACATCAAGCCGGCAAACATTTTTCTGACTCCGAATGGGCAAGTGAAGATTTTGGACTTTGGGCTGGCAAAGCTGGCCAAGGATGGGAGTGTGGGCACGTCGACGGACTCGTCGCTGGAGGAATCGCTGACCCAGGTGGGAGTGATTCCAGGGACGGCGGTGTATATGTCGCCGGAGCAGGCGCGGTCGGAAGATCTGGACGTGCGCAGCGACATATTCTCGTTTGGCGTGGTGCTGTTCGAGATGGCAACCGGCAAGAAACCGTTTACCGGGTCGAACGTGGTGACGACGCTGCATGCCGTGATGAATTCGAAGCCGGCATCGCCGCGGTCCATCAATCCGGCGGTACCGGCGGAACTCGAAGCCGTTATCGGAAAGGCAATGGAGAAAGACCGCAACCAGCGCTACCAGAACGCGGCGGAGATGAAGGCCGACCTGATGCGATTGAAGAAAGCAACGGATCCGACGCTGCGCAGCGGGTTTCGCCAGGTGACCGGGCTGCACGCGGTGCCGCACACGTTCCAGAAGCCGAGTTCGAAGCTGAGATGGATCGCCGTTGGACTGACGGCGGCGCTGCTGACGGTAGTGGCGGCGGGGACGTGGTGGCTGAAACATAGGATGGCAACCGTCGAGGCGAGTCATCGATCGATCGCGGTGCTGCCCCTGCAGAATATGAATAGCGATGCGGAAAGCGAGTTTCTGCGGTTTGCGCTGGCGGACGAGATTTCGAATGCGCTGACCTATGCGCATTCGCTGGAAATCCGGCCCTCGACGGCAACCCAGAAATACGCCAACGCCGAAGCCGACCCGGCAAAAGCCGGGCGAGAGTTGGGTGTGGGCACGGTGGTCCTGGGCCACTTTCTGCGGCAAGACAAGACGGTGATGGTGACGCTAGAGGCCGTGGACGTGAAAGACAACAAGGTGATCTGGAGCGGCAGGCTAAACTCGTCGGCCGATAACTTGATCGCCCTGCAGAATCAGATGGCGAAAAGAGTGCGGCAGGAACTGGTGCCCGCGTTGGGCCTCGCGCGCGGTGCGGTGGAAACCAGCAGCACTCCGGCGAATCGCGAAGGGTATGAGCTGTATTTGCGCAGCGTGTCATTGGCGCACGATGGGGCCGCGAATAAGGACGCGATCGCGATGCTGGAGCGGGCGGTGGCACTGGATTCGAATTACGCTCCGGCATGGGAAGCGCTGGGACGGCGGCGTTACTTCGACGCCATCTATTCGGGCGGCGGGACGGCGGGGTATCAGCGCTCGAATGCGGCCTACCAGCGGGCGCTTTCCCTGGAACCGGGGCGGGTAAGCGCGGCTGGATTTCTGGCCGCGAACGAAGTAGAAGCCGGAAACCTGGACAAGGCTTATGAAGATGCGTGGGCGCTGGTGCGGAAGCGGCCGGATAATGCGTTCGCGCATTATTCGGTGGCCTATGTACTGCGCTATGCCGGGTTGCTGGACATGGCACAGAGCGAGTGCGATCAGGCGTTGGCGATCGATTCGAAGAACTTCAACTGGCGTTCGTGCTCGTTCGCTTTCTTTGAGCAGGGCAAGTCGGCTCGGGCAATGGAATACTTGAACCTTGATGCCGGCTCGGAGTGGTCGAACGCGGTGCGAGTTTCGGTGCTGATGCGTCAGGGGAAGGCGACGGAGGCGCAGCAGGCGGCGCAACAGATGACGGACAATGCGATGTGGATGCGGGGAGTGTTGCAGGCTTGCCTGAACAAGGCGGCGGCAACGGAGATCCACCGCTTCGCAGAGCTGGCACAGAACGAATTATTGCCGGAGCAGGATTCGGAGTTGAAGTACTACCAGGGTACCTTGCTGGCGGCTTGCGGCGAAAAGCAAATCGCTTACACGTTTCTGCGCAAGGCGGTGGTCGAGAATTATTGCGCGCACGAGGCATTGCTGTCGGATCCGCTGCTGGCGGGCGTGCGCGAGGATGCGGAGTTCCGGCAGATAGTGCAGGCGGCGGCGGATTGCCAGCAGAAGTTCGCGGCCGCGCAGGGGATGAGGCGATAGGCCTAGGCGGCAGGTTGCTCACCGACGATGGGGCGGATAGTCAAACCGAGGTGTGTAAGAAACGAAGAGCACAGGCAACTCCGGCGGCAGGTGCTCGCTCGGAACAGTTCGCGGGCAGGAGTGCCCGCGCCACACCCAACGGAATATATTTGCTCCTTTCTTTGAGGAAAATCCATCAGATGGTCATGTTTGCGATCTTGACAAAGCTCGGGTTTGGAGTGCGGTGCAAAAGGCTTGCGACGGCAACGCTGCCGGTTCTGCTGGCGGCTTCAATCGTGGTGCCAGCCGCGGCGCGGCCCGCCGACACGACTCCGGCCGACCACAACGCCAATCACGCCGTCGATCATTATTATGAGCCGCTGCCGCAGGAAACGGGTGCGGCGGGGCTGAAGTTGATGCTGCGGCGCCTGAACACCACGGGGCGGCTGATGCAGGTGGATGCGCATCCCGATGACGAAGACGGCGGTATGCTGACGCTCGAATCGCGCGGCCGGGGAGTTTCGACCTTATTGATGACACTGACGCGTGGCGAAGGCGGGCAGAACGAACTGGGCAGCAATCTGTTCGACGTGCTGGGCGTGGTGCGGACGCTGGAGGTGCTGGCAGCGGACCGCTACTACGGCGTGGAGCAGCGATTTTCGCGAGTCGCGGATTTCGGATATTCGAAAACTCCAGAAGAGACTTTTCAGAAATGGCAAGGGCATGACGTCGCCCTCGCTGATATCGTGCGCGTAGTCCGCACCTTTCGTCCGGATGTGCTGATTGCGCGCTTCTCAGGTACGGAGCGCGACGGGCACGGGCATCACCAGGCATCTGCGATTCTAACGAAGGAAGCCTTTCGAGCGGCTGCCGATCCGAAGCGTTTTCCGGACCAGATCAAAGAAGGATTGCAGCCCTGGCAGCCGAAGAAGCTGTACATCGGGAACGTGTGCGGCTTCGGAGCCTCCAGTTGCGATGCGGGAAACTACACGGTCAAACTGAACACGGGAAAAGAAGATCCGCTGCTGGGCGAATCGTACGTGCAATTTGCGGTCGAGGGATTGCGGCATCAGCGATCGCAAGCGCTGGGCGGCGTTTCGATCCCCAAGGGCGACCGGTTTGCCTATTACAAGCTGGCGGATTCGGTCGTTGCATCGCCGAAGGACAAAGACGGACACGAGCAGGACTTCTTCGATGGCATTGATACTACGCTGCCGGGGCTGGCGTCGAGGCTGGGAGATGAAGGGAAAAAGGCACAGTGGCTGCGTGAGTTGCTGGCTGAGATGCAACCGCGAGTTACGGAGGGGGAGCAAAATGCCGACAAGGATTCGGCAAAGAGCGCAATGGCTCTCCTGACCGGACGGAAGGCAGCGGATGATCTGTTGCAACGCGTTCGACAATCATCGCTGTCGGAAGACGCGAAAAAGTTGCTGACCATTGAACTGGAGACGAAGCGCGATCAGTTTCAGCAAGCAGCGAACGTCGCACTGGGAGTCAAGTTGACAGCAACGTACGACGCCCCACCCGCGTCATCTCCCGAATCGGCGGCGATGGCCGTTCCGGGAGACAGTATCGCCGTGAAGTCCTTGGGTAATGCCCCTGGAGGGACAGCGGTTTCGGCAAAATTGATCCTCGACGCTCCGAGTTGTCAACAGAGCGCGCAAGGAGCAAAGGTGGCCGACAAACGTTCTGTAGCCGAGTTCGATTTCCGCATGACGCCGTGCGCCAAGGCCGGCTACGCACGGCCATATTGGCATCGACACGATCCGGAGCGCGACGCGTTGAATACGATTGACGAGCCACAGTATCAAACGCTTCCCTTCCCGCCGCCGCCATTTCACGTGCGCATGGAATATCAATATGAAGGGCTCGCTGGATCAATCGAAGTTCCCGTTATGCTGCGGTTCAAACAGCCGGACGGAAGCGAGGGCGAGCATCCACTGCCGATTGGCCCGGAATTCTCAATTGCGTTGTCACCGTCGAACTCAGTCATCCCCTCAGACAAGCGCGGCAGCACGAGCGTCAAGACCACGGCGCGCGATCAGAGCAGTGGCTCCGAAGCGCAGATTGCGTTGAATGTGCCGAACGGATGGCGCGCGGAGCCGGCGCATGAATCGGTTGAGATTCCCAAAGATGAGTCGAAGGACGCGTCATTTCAGGTCTTCCCTTCCGAGTTAAAGGAAAGCCAAACTCACATTCGAGCTGAGCTCACCAGCGGCAAAAAGGCCTACGGCGACGGATATACGGTGGTCACGCGCGAAGACCTCGGCACCTTTTATTACTACCAGCCGGCCGTGCAGCGCGTGTCGATCGTGGATGTGAAGGTCCCCAAGGACCTAAAACTTGGATACATCATGGGCGCGGGCGATGACATTCCGACGGTGCTCGAGCAGATCGGGATGAACGTCACGATGATTCCGGCTGATAAGCTGGCCACCGAGGATCTGAGCAAGTACCAGACGATCGTGCTCGGCATCCGCGCCTATGACACGCAGAAAAACGTGATTGACAATAACAAGCGTCTGCTCGATTTCGTCAAGAATGGCGGACGTCTGGTCGTGCAATACAACACGTTCGGATCCTTTGGAGTGCCGATCGATTTCAATTCCGGCAAGTACACGCCGTATCCGGCGACATTGAGCCGGGCGCGGGTTTCGGTGGAAGAGGCGCCGGTTGTGATTCTCGATCCGGCGAACCCGATCTTTCATTCTCCAAATGAAATTACACAGAAAGATTTTGAGGGGTGGGTGCAGGAGCGCGGCCTGTATTTCATGTCGCAGTGGGACTCGAACTTTACTCCGCTGCTCGAATCGCACGATCCGGGCGAACGCGAACAAAAGGGCGGACTGCTGGTGGCGCATTACGGCAAGGGGACGTATATCTACACGGGCTATGCATTCTTCCGGCAATTGCCGGCGGGCGTGCCGGGAGCGGTGCGGTTGTTTGTGAATCTGATCGGCAGCCGTTAGACGTTCGCAGGACGTCGTTGGTCGTTGGTCGTTAGTCGTTTTATTTCATGACAATTCCGCGCGAAGCCGAATCCGACGCCAAGCCGCAACTTGTCCGCGGCATTGGCCTCGGCTCCGCTACTGCGCTGAACATGATTGACATGATCGGCGTGGGACCGTTCATCACCATCCCGCTGATCGTCAGCGCGATGGGCGGTCCGCAGGCGATGCTGGGGTGGATATTCGGCGCGGTGCTGGCTATCTGCGATGGACTGGTTTGGGCAGAACTGGGCGCTGCCATGCCGGGATCGGGCGGTTCCTATCGCTATTTGAAAGAGATCTACGGGCCCCAGAAACTGGGGCGACTGATCTCGTTTCTCTTTATCTGGCAATTGTCCTTTAGTGCTCCGCTTTCGATTGCGTCGGGCGCGGTGGGACTCTCGCAGTACGCCGCTTTCTTTTGGCCGCGCTTGGAAGTTGTCTGGTCGACCCGCACCTGGGCATTGCATCTCCCTTTCCTCGGAACTCTGCAGCTGACGTGGGTCGCGATGCCGGCCACGTTGCTGGCGATTGGCGTCTGCGCGTTGACGGGGTTCCTCCTGTATCGGCGTATCACCGCGATCGCGCGGCTTACCAAGGTGCTATGGGCCGGGGTGATGGCGACCATCGGGTGGATCATCTTCGCCGGCCTGACCCACTTCAACGCGCATCAGGCATTTGATTTACCTCCGGGGGCGTTTTCGTTTTCGCGAGACTTCTTTCACGGACTGGGCGGGGCGATGCTGATCGCCGCCTATGACATCGGCGGGTACTACAACGTCTGTTTCCTCGGCGACGAAGTCAAGGAACCCGGAAAAAATATTCCGCGGGCGTTGTTGCTATCCATTCTGGCGGTCGCGTGTCTATATGTAGTAATGAACGTCAGCATTCTCGGCGTGGTGCCATGGCGGGAATTGGCTCAGTCGGGAGCGTCGAACAGCAAGCTGTACGTAGTTTCGACGTTGATGCAGCGCGTGTATGGGCACGGCGCGGCTTCGATGATTTCGGTGCTGGTCATGTGGACGGCATTCGCGTCGGTGTTTTCGCTGACGTTAGGGTATTCGCGTGTGCCCTACGCGGCGGCGCTCGATGGGAACTATTTCCGGGCGTTTGCGCGTGTGCACCCAATTTACAAGTTTCCCTATGTTTCACTGTTGGCTCTGACTGGTGTTGCAGCGCTGTTTTGTTTCCTGCGTCTGGCGGATTTGATTGCCTCGCTGATTGTGATTCGCATCGTGCTGCAGTTTCTCGTGCAGAGCATAGGGGTGATTGTGCTGCGGGTGCGGCGTCCGGACATGCCGCGACCGTTTCGCATGTGGCTCTATCCGATCCCGGCGCTGGTGGCGGCGGCAAGTTTTCTTTTTATTCTTATTTCGCGCAGAGATTTTCTCCGCGAGGTTCGGTACGCAGGAGTGGTTTTGGTGGCGGGGCTGGCGATTTACGGAGTGCGGGCGTGGCGAAGAGGCGATTGGCCGTTTGGGGATCGGTCGTTGGTCGTTAGTGGCTCGGACTGAGTTCGGCCGTCCCTCCGGGACTTGATCTTGCTTGCATCTGTACCCAGCGCTGGAGCGCTGGGCTAAGTTCGGTCGCCCCTCCGGGACTTGTGGTTGCTCGTGGCGGATTACTCATGGCGGAAATGATCAAAATGCCGATGGCTGCACCGATCGCCGGGAGGCGTCCGGCCTCGGCCTGGGCTCCTTTAGGGGAGCCGCTGTTTCGCTCGCTTTGGATTGCATCGGTCATCTCCTACACCGGCACTTGGATGCAGAACGTAGGCGCGGGCTGGTTGATGACGCAGATGACGCTGAATCCGCTGATGGTGGGATTGGTGCAGGCAGCCGCGGCACTGCCGGTGTTTCTGGTGATCCTGCCGGCGGGCGCGCTCGCGGACATGGTGGACCGACGGCGCTTTTTGTTGCTGACCCAGGGATGGATGGTACTCGCCTCTGGAACGCTCGGCATCATGACGCTGACCAGTTGCGTGGGGCCGTGGGTGCTGTTGCTGTTCACGTTTCTGCTGGGCCTCGGTGCGGTGATGAACGATCCGGCGTGGCAGGCCATTACTCCGGAGTTGGTTCCGGCCGAGCAACATGCTTCGGCGGTGGCTCTGAACTCAGCGGGCTTCAACGTGGCGCGGGCGGTGGGACCGGCGCTCGGCGGCATCATCGTGGCGGCGGTCGGTTGCGGTACAACATTTTTGCTGAATGCATTTTCGTTCCTGGGCGTGATCTTGTTTCTCTACCGTTGGAAGCGCCCGATGGCGGTTCGACCGAAAACTCAGCGCGTGTGGTCGGCCATCGGCGACGGCTTCACCTATGTGCGCGAGAGCGGACTGGCGAAGTCAGTGCTGCTGCGAACCGGAACGTTCAGCGTGGCGGCCGTGGCCATGCTCGCGTTGCTGCCGATCATCGCCCGTCCGTACGGCGCGAGTGGATACGGCGTACTGCTCGGCTGCTTTGGGCTGGGCGCGCTGCTGGGAGCATTAGCGTTGCCGCGACTGCGAGAAAGTCTGTCGGTGGATGGCGTGGTGGGCATCGCCATCCTGATCTTTGCGGGGATGACTTTTGCCGCGGGACGAGCGCAGTCGTTTGCGCCTCTATGTGCGGTGATGCTGTTAGCGGGCGCGGCGTGGATCGGGATTCTAGCTTGCTTGAATGTGGCGGCGCAGACCATGTGTCCGGCCTATGTTCGCGCCCGGGCGCTGTCATTTTACTTGCTCGTGTTGCAGGGAGGTATGGCGGTGGGAGCAACACTGTGGGGCGCGCTGGCAAAAAGGCTTGGGGTTCCAAATGCGCTCGGCGTGGCGGCAGGAGCGTTGGCGCTGGGAGTCTTCGCGCTGCGCGGGCACCGCATCACGGCAAGTGAGTTGGATCTAACTCCCGCGGTAGTGAGAGATTGATGCAGCGCTCAACTTTACTTGGAGACAACATGAAAACGATCACTGCGATTCTTCTGACGACGTTAGCGTGCAGCGTCGGACCAACACGAGCGTCGGCGCAAACGCCAACGAAAGACGAAAAGAAAACCATAAGCGAAGTAGTCGACAGTGCGACCAAAAGAGTGGAACGCGATTTTGTTCCCGCCGCCGAAGCCATGCCCGAGGATAAGTATAGCTTCGCGCCAACCAGCGGCGAGTTCAAAGGCGTTCGTACATTCGCCGAACAAGTCAAGCACGTCGCCGCCACCAACTACCTGGTTGCATCCTTGATCCTTAGCGAAAAACCGCCCGTCGACGTTAACGACGAAAAAGGCCACGACAGCGTGAAATCGAAGGCCGAAATCCTCAAATATCTGAAAGATTCCTACGCCTACGCGCATAAGGCCGTCGCGACCATTACCGAGGCGAATGTCGTGGAGCCCATTCCCAGTTTTGACGGCAAGTCAACGACCACGCGGCTCAGCCTGGCCATGCTGTTCGCATGGCATGGTTACGATCACTACGGACAAATGGTGGAATATCTGCGCATGAACGGCATCGTGCCACCGGCCAGCCGGAAATAGGGAAGCTACTTTCTTCCGTTGCCGTGGTGCTTGCGCCAGTCCGCCCCATCCCGCCCGCCGTGGAGCGCAATCTGGGTGAGGATGAGTTCGGCGGCGAGGTGGCGCTTGGTGAGGTGGGCGGCGATTCTCTGTTTCGCCTTCTTCGCTGGAACCTTGGGATCGAGGAACACCAGCACAGACGGGCCGGCTCCGCTGAGGGCGGCGCCGAGAATGCCGGAATCTCCCTTGAGTTCCTTGAGCGCGGGCAGCAGCGGACAGAGCGGCGCGCGATAGGGCTGGTGGATGCGGTCTTCGAGCGCTGACGAGAGCAGGTCGGGACGATCCTGCGTGAACGCCGCAAACAGCAGCATCGAGTTCTGAATGTTAGTGACGGCGTCGGCGCGCGAGTACTGAAAGGGCAGCACCCGCCGGGCTTGCTCGGTCGAAAGCAGGGCGTCGGGGACAGCCAACAACAGCGGCCACTTCCCTTTCGGCTTCACTTCGACCACCTGCGCCTGCACCTGATTCGCCATGCGAGCCACGGTGAGCGCACCCATCCAGCAGGCAGAGGCGTTGTCGGGATGGTGCTCGCGCATGGAAGCTTCGCCGACGATGCGGTCGTTTTTCCAGCGCAGATGTCCGAAATGTACCGCCAGCGCGATGCCCGCCAGGCGGGCAGCGGCGGACGATCCGCAACCTCGGCCGATGGGAATCTCGTTTTCGATGTGGATGCGCAGCGGCGCGATCTTGCGGTTCTCCGATTCGAGGACCTCGCAGTAGGTGGTGACGATCAGGTGATTCTCCATGCGGGCGCAGATCTGTGCATCGCGGCCTTCGGCGGTCACGAAGAAGTCGGGCGCGCGCTCAGCCCGCAAGCGAAGATGGAAATCGAGGGCAAGGGCGGCCGCGTCAAAAGCCGGACCCAGGTTGGCGGAGGTCGCCGGCAGCACCAGACGCAACGAGCGATCTAACGATGTGGGACGAGACGGCATAGATTAGAGAGCACACTCCTCGGCGGTGAAGCCATCCGAAACGATAGAAATGAAAGACGTTAGCCAGATAGGGACTAAGCAGAGTCCCGTACAATCGTCAAGACGTTGAACTGTGTTTTATACACGAATTGGAGGCGAACTGCTACGAATTTCTCTCGGCTGCATCGAGGGCGGCAATGACGGCCCCCAAATCGGCATCGAGCACAACCGGGGCGCGCTGCAGAGATATTGCCTCGGCAGCTGCATTCTCCGCGGAGGTTCCGGATAAGAGCTCGCCGCGATGGAACTTGATCGTGAAATCGGGATCCTTGAGCAGATGCCCGGTCAGAATGAGGACGACGGACTCGCCGGGCTTGACGAAGCCGCTCCGCCGCAGCTTCTTGAGTCCAGCCAGCGTGACGGCGGAGGCCGGTTCGCACCCAACGCCATCGGCGCCGATTTCAGCCTTGGCGGCGGCGATTTCCATTTCCGTGACCTGCTCGACCTCACCGCCGGTAGCATCAAGCACCCGCAGGGCCTTCTTCCACGATGCCGGATTGCCGATCTGTATGGCAGTCGCGAGGGTGTAGGCGGTCATCGGTTCCAGCTTCTTCCCGCCGAACTCGCGCACGCTGCGGTAGAACGGATTCGCGCCCTGCGCCTGAATGATGGAAAGCTTTGGCAGGCGCGAGATCAGTTTGAGCTCACGCATTTCAATGAGCGCCTTGCCTATCGCCGAACTGTTTCCGAGATTGCCTCCAGGAACAATGATGTGATCCGGCGGCTCCCACCCGAGTTGCTCCATGAGTTCGATAGCGGCAGTTTTCTGGCCTTCGATGCGATAAGGATTCACCGAATTCAGAAGATAAACCGGCTTCTGCCGAACGAGGTCGGTAAGGACGCGAACGCATCCGTCGAAATCGGTGCGGAGTTGGCAGGTGAGGGCCCCGTAGTCGAGCGCTTGCGAGAGCTTACCCCAGGAAATTTTGCCTTCCGGGATGAGCACCAGGCTGTGCATGTTGCCGCGCGCGGCATAGGCAGCCATGGACGCTGACGTGTTGCCGGTGGAGGCACAGGCAACCCAGCGAAAATTTCGCTCGTGTGCGGACGAGGCGGCGAACGTCATGCCCGTGTCTTTGAACGACGCGGTCGGGTTCATTCCCTGGTGCTTGGCGTGGAGATTCTCAACTCCAGCCGCGCGCGCGCACCGCGGCAGGCGGTACAGCGGCGTGTTTCCTTCGCCGAGCGTGATGGCGTGTTCCGCGGCTATGTGTGGAAGAAGTTCGCGGAAGCGCCAGACGCCGCTCTGGTCGAGCGCTTCGTGCGAAGCGCGGCGGTTGAGCCAGAGAGCTTTCAGCGCCGCCGGATCCGGGTGGTGACGGGGCTCTGCCCCGTCCAGCTGATCGAGATTCCATCCGGGAAAAAAGAATTCCAGCAGATCGCCGCACGCGCTGCAACGGAAATCCTGACCCGCGTCGTCAGGGCTGGCGCCGCAGGCAATGCAGCGAAGTCTCGCGGCGGTTTCCGTATTTTGACCGATCGGCACTTCGCCTTGTCACCAAGACCAGCGCGGAAGATCAGCGCATAGAGATAAGTACATCATACGGGCTAACCACAGAGATCGCAGGTTTTTCCGGTTCTTTTGCTTTACGAACCTCTCCGCGATCTCTGCGAACTCCGCGGTGAGATTTCTTCACCGCAAGTAGGCGTCGGTCCGGTTGATCCAGTCGGCACGCGGCGGATCAAAGATGTCGAGGTCGACGGTATCCGCGAGCGCCTCGGCCCAGTGCGGCATGTTGGGAGGAATGGTCAGGACCTCGCCCGCATTCACCACAATCTCTTTGCCGTCGATCCCGAACTTCAGCGCGCCTTCCAGAATGTACGTGATCTGCTCGTTGTGGTGGCTGTGTTCGGGCACGATGCATCCTTTCTTCAGCAGGACGCGGGCAAGCATCACATTCTTCCCCACTACAAACTGGCGCCCAAGCAGGGGGTTCAGGGCTTCGACTTCGATCGAACTCCACGGGATGTGCCGTAACTCGGCCGCAAATGGCTTGCCTTTCAGAACCGTGGCTTTAAGGGCGACGGCCACTCTACTGGCTGGGCGCGCGGTTTTCGCGATCTTCGTATTCTTTTTCGCGGATGATTTTCGTGCCGTCGTTTTTAACTTATTCTTTTTCATGGCAGTAGCTCAAAGAACTATATTACAACCCTCTATACAAGCCGCCATCCACGAGGATGGTCTGCCCGGTGATATACGAAGCGCGCTCGCTGGCGAGCCAGACAATCGTGTCGGCAAGTTCCCGCGGTTCGCCCAAACGCTTCAGGGCAGTGTCCGCCGCCCAGCTTTCGAACATTTCTTTCTCACTCTTGCCGAGCGCCGCGGAACTTGAGTGAGCGAGTTCCTTCAGGCGGTCGGTGGCGGTGTAGCCCGGGCCGACATTGTTGACCAGGATGCCGTCTTTGCCAAACTCATTGGCCAGACTCTTGACCAGTCCAACAACCGCGGCCCGCACCGCATTCGAATAGACCAGGTCGGCCACAGGCTGCTTGGTGGTGATGGAGGTGACGGTGATAATCCGTCCCCACTTCTTCTTCCGCATGTGCGGGATGACCTGGTGCGCAAAGTAAACCGCGCTCATGAAATTTACTTCGACGGCGCCCTTCCACTCGTCGGCTGTGGTGGCGAGAAAACCCTTAGCGGGAGGTCCTCCGGCATTAGTTACGCAGATATCGGCGCTGCCGAATTTCTGAACCACGCCGTTAACGAAATCGCGGACGGCGCCGGCGTCGGTCACATCGAACGGCTCGGCCAGCACTTCCACATTGTGCTGGCGGCGAATCTTCTCGGCGGCGTCGATGAGCGCATCCCGGTTGCGGGCGCAGATGGCCAGGCGGCAGCCTTCGGCGGCAAACGCTTCGGCGGTAGCCCGGCCGATTCCCTGGCTCGACGCGGCCACGATGGCGACGCGGTTCTTGAGTCCGGTTTCCATAAGCGCGCCATTATAGAGTGTGCAGGCAACCCTGTCTCACAGCATCGTAGAGACGCGGCTTGCCGCGTCTGGGGCGGCGCAGGTAATCTTAAGAGATTCCAGCTTGATTTGGGGACAACATGGGAGCCGCTCGCTACATATGGATTGACGATTCCTTGAGGCCCGCCAGCGAAGGCGTGGTCCCGTTTGTGAGTGCCGCGGTGCAGTACGGCTTCAGCGTGTTTGAAGGCATCCGCTGCTACTCGACCGATCAAGGGCCGGCCGTGTTCCGGATGGACGAACATGTCGAACGCCTTTTTGACTCCGCCCACATCGTGGGCTTTCGCGATCTGCCGGTGACCGCCGAGCAGGTAACGACAGCCATCAACCAGACGATTGCGGCCAACGAATTTTCATCCTGCTATATCCGTCCGATGATCTACCTCGACGGCGCGATGAGCCTGACGGTCGAAGCCGGCCAGCCCCACTTCGTGGTTGCGGCGTGGGAGTGGAAGGCATTTCTGGGGGCCGAGGCGAAGGAGCGCGGCATCCGCGCCAATATTTCATCGTTCACGCGGCTGCATCCGAACATCATGATGACCAAGGCCAAGGTCTCGGGAAACTATGTCAGCTCGATCCTGGCCAAGACCGAGTCCCATCGCGCCGGCTTCGATGAGGCCATCATGCTGGGGCCCGATGGATATGTCGCGGAGTGCACTGGCGAAAATCTCTTCGTTGTTCGCAACCAGGTGATCTACACCTCGCCGCGGGCTGGGATTCTGGAAGGCATTACGCGTGACAGCCTGATTGCATTGGCTCGGGATTTGGGCTACGCCGTAGTCGAGGAGCCCATCTCGCGCGATCAGCTCTATATCGCCGACGAAGTGTTTGTGAGCGGCACGGCTGCGGAAGTGGTGGCGCTGCGCGAAATTGATTTTCGGGTCATCGGCGACGGCAAGACTGGTCCTATAACCCGCGCTCTGCAACACGAGTTCGACAAAGTGGTGAGAGGCAGGCATGCGCGCTCGGCAGGGTGGCTAGCGCCGGTGCCCGCGCTGAATACTGCGGCGGCGGTGCGGAGCTAGCAGGTTTCGTGTAGAGACGGGGCTTGCCCCGTCTGCTTTGGCCGCAGCGGGAGACGCGGCAAGCCGCGTCTCTACAGGAGATTCCGAAATGAAGAAGCATCATTTTCGCCAGGAAACCGAGGCGGTACGCGGCGGCACGAACCTCGACAAAAAGAATGGTCCGCTTTCCACGCCCATCTATCAGACCTCGACCTTCGAAGTCGCCGACATGCAGGAGCAGTTGCGCGTCACTCCTACCGACAGCTACTACACGCGCTACGGCAATCCCACCAATACGGTTGCCGAAAACGCCATCGCCGAACTCGAAGGCACGGATGCGGCGCTCCTGTTCTCTTCCGGCATGGCCGCGATCACCACGTCGATTCTGGCGCTGGTCAAGTCGGGTGACCATATCGTGGCCCAGCGCGATATTTATGGCGGAGTGATCAAATTCCTGTCGCAGTGGCTGCCGAAACTTGGGATTGAAACGACTTTCGTCGACACCAATGACATCGAGCAGCACGAGCGTGCGATCCGGCCCAACACAAAACTCCTGCACATCGAGTCGCCGACGAATCCGAGGGTGCGGGTTGTCGATCTGGAGAAGATTGCAGCCCTGGCACGCAAACACGGCCTGATCTCAACCATTGATTCGACTTTCTCCACGCCTATCAATTGCCGTCCTGCGGAGTGGGGCATCGACCTGGTGCTGCATTCGGGGACAAAATATTTTGGCGGGCATTCCGACCTGATGTGCGGCATCGCGGCCGGGCGCCGCGATTTGATTGAGCAGATCCATCACACGCGCACCACGCTCGGCTGCTGCATGGATCCGCACGCGGCGTTTCTACTGCTGCGCGGCATCAAGACGCTAGCCGTCCGGGTCGAGCGCCAGAACGAAAACGCGCGGCGAATTGCCGAGTTCCTGAGCCGGCATCCCAAGGTGGCGCGGGTGCACTATCCGCTGCTGCGGGAGCATCCGGACTACGCGATCGCGAAGAAACAAATGGCGGGAGCGGGCGGCGTCCTGACATTCGAGGTGGAAGGCAGCGGCGCCGACGCCTGCCGCGTCGCCGAAGCGCTGAAACTGTTTACCCTGGCGCCGAGCCTCGGTGGAGTGGATTCGCTCGTGACCATCCCGGTGCTGACCTCGCATTACATGATCGATCCCGAGTTGCGGAATAAGATGGGTGTCACCGAGCAGATGATCCGCCTGTCGGTGGGATTGGAGCATGTCGAGGACTTGATTGCCGATCTGGAAAAGGGGCTCGGCGTGCTTACTCGGGAACACGTGCGCGCGGGCGTCGCGGACTGACAAACTAAGTAGTCGACTACTCGCGGCAGATCCCACTCATCGCAAAGAACGCGATGAGTGGGCTAGCCGCAAATGAATCAGAACGTAAACCTCGCGCCAAACTGGAACTGGCGCGGGTTGTTGAGAGTGTTCGTGATCTGTGAGAACGGTTGTCCCGACTCAAAATCCGCCAATGACGGCACGTTGGGCATCCCAAGTTGCGCCTTATTCGTTACGTTGTATGAGGAGAACTCGAAGCGGAGTTCCCTGTTCTCTCCGAAAGAGAGTGCCTTATATAGCGAGAGATCCAGATCCCGCGCTCCCATGGTGCGTACGTGGTCAAGATAAGCCGGCGCGGTCCCGGGAACGAATGGACTAGCGGGCACCGCAAAGCAGTCGGGGTTGAACCATTGCGCTATCGTATGCGGAGCCCCGCTTGCCGGATTGCAGGTCAGATCGGCCCGCTGATTAAAGTACGAAACGACGCCCAACGCCCCCACGCTGGGTGAGGCGATGGGAATGCCCGTGCTGAGATAGAGGATTCCATTAATAGTCCAGCCACCCAGAATGGCGTTCGGCACACCATTCAGATTCACCCTCTGGCCCCTGCCAACCGGCAGGTCGTAGGATACCTGCGCATTGAACTGATACTTCACGTCCTGCGGGCTGACCGAGCGTTCTAATCGAAGATTCTTCCAATCCTGAGGTGAACCCGCGTGAGAACCTACGAAACTCAACGGCGGCTGGCTGTCGTCCGTGATCAGTTTCGCCCAGGTAAAGGAAGCCAACGTTGTGAAATGGCTGGTCAGTCTCTTTTGCACCTTGGTCTGCAGGGAGTGGTAAATCGAGTCGCCTCCGGGATAGCCATTCACAATGACGCCGTTGCCATCCCCGTAGTTGCCGGTGCCGAACTGCGGGTATTTCTGGAGCGATACCCATAAAGGAACGGTGGCTGCGCCGAAGTTCGCGTTCGTGGGCGGCTGAATGGCCGCCCAGGTGTTGGGCACCGTCACGCAGCTCACGTCAGACGTGTCAACGCACAGCGAAGCACCGTATTTCGCGATCGTGGCCAGATCGAGAGTGTTCTGATCGGCATTGCCCAGGGGCAGGAAGAGTCCCCGGCTACCGACCCAGGCGGCGCTCACAACAACCTGATGCGGCAGCTCATACTCCAGGCCAAAGTTGAAGTTGTAGGTGGTCACTGTCCGAATGGAGTGCAGCACGGTGTTCAACGGCGTCCCCAGGTTATTGGCGAGACCGGATGGTGCCGCGGTGAGGGTCGGAATAACTCCATTGGGAAATGGGTTGCTGATGGAGTAGTCTGCGGTATAGACCCCGGGCAGGCTGGGTGGCGGGCTTCCCGCCGGCGCATCTGCACAAGCCGAAGTACCGTTAAAGACCGTATTGCCGTTTCCGTCAAAGCAGGTTGCGTCCCATTGCGTATAGGACGTAAACCCATCGCTATTCAAACTGGCGTTGGCGACCATCTGCGTGCTTGGGCCGTAGTAGAATCCTGCGCCGCCTCGCACAACCATGTGATTGACAGGCTGCCAGGCGAAACCCAGGCGTGGCCCAAAGTCCTTCAGCCTGGTCGTAAACGGAGAGCGATTGCCACCGTTGACGTAAACTTCCGCGCCGGTATAGGAGACGCCGCTTACGGTGTTAGTTGCCCTGGGATCGAAGTATTCCAGGCGGTTATGACGTTCGGTACGCCCGCCGAAGATGTCCCAGCGCAGACCCGCGGTGATGGTCAGATTCTTGGTGGGGTGGTACGTATCCTCGACGAAGGCCGCATAGTAGGGGCTGGCCTCGGCGGCGAAAATGTCTTTGGAGAAATTGGGATAGCCGTTGTTGGTATTTTCTTCGTTGCCCGGCGTTGTCCCCATGCCGACCAGGAACGAGGCGAAATCGCTGCCGCTTAGCACATCACCCGTGAACTGATCCGTAGCGCTGAGGTCGAAGGTGTACGCGCCGGCGGGCGAAATCGGCTGGCCGACGTTGAGATACCGCTTCATATATTCGAAGCCGGTAGAGATTTGATGCTTGCCCCAGACCTTCGTAATGGTGGCATTGAAGTCGCTGTTCTGGCCGGCATAGAGAAATGTGTTGTAGTTGCCGGTGCCGCCGAACTGGTTGCCGTTGGGCGGAAGGTCGTTAAACACGACGATCGGAAGGAGCTTGTAGACCTGCTCCGCAGCCAGCGATGCAGGGAAGCCCAGCGTCGTGATGTCAAAGCCCACCTGCCGGGGATCTCCTCCTTGATTTGAGTGTTGGCGGGTGAACGAATAACGCAACTGAAGAACGGTGGAGGAATTGAGGGTCAGATCGTCGGCCACCAGGATGTTGCGCGAGTTGGTCACGTTCTGCGCGTAGTTCGGATCCCACATGCTGTTGAAGGCGTTGAAGGTAGAGAAGAACAGGTGGTCATAGGAGAAACGGGTGAAGATCCTCTGCCTCTCGCTCTTGTTCCAATCCACCCTGATGTCGAATCTATGCGCTCTGTAGGGGTCCAGGCCCGGAGCAAAGAAATTGTTGCCGACATCGCTCGTTGCGGAATCGCAGTTGGCGCCCACGTTGCACTTGGGTAAGTTCGATAAGAACTTCAAAGCGCCGGGGTTGGGGTTGGTAATTATGTTACCTGGAAAAGGCGTCCGCGTGCCGCCCGGGTCGGGCTGGGTCGGATCGTAGATAACGATGGGTTTGGGAGCACCGGTGTCATCGACATTATTGAGAAAGTTCGAGAAGTCCCCGGTCCTTTCGGCGCTGGTTGGGACAGTAAACAAATTCGAACCGTCGAACAGTTGCTGGTCTGTGTGCTCGTAATCCGCAAAGAAGAAAAGTTTATCGCGCTTAATGGGTCCGCCGATGGCGCCGCCCTCCTGATAGCGGTGGAACCCAGGAGGTGTGTTGCTTTGGCCAAGGCTTAACTGGTTCTGTTTGTTGAAAAATTCATTTGCAGCCAGGACATCGGGCCGGAATACCCCGAAAGCTTCGCCATGCCACTTGTTGCTGCCGGATTTGGTCACCAGGCTGATGACGCCCGCGCCTCCGCTCTGGTAAGACGCCGATGTATTCTGGGTCTCAACACGAAACTCACTCACCGCGGCCTCGGGAATTTCCATCGCCGGAAAGATGGAGGAGGAATTGTTCTCCGCAATTCCGATCGGGCTGCCATCAACCATAAAGTACACGGATCCGTTGAGGGCGCCGTTGAAGGTGTAGGCGGACACGTCGATTCCCGGGCGCCCGCTCGAAATGTTGTCGATGGCAAACGAACTGGATGCGTTGGGCGAACCATTGGCCGGAGTAACGCCCGCGCTCAACTGCACGAGATCGAAAACATTGCGTGTCAACAATGGAACGCGGTCAATAGCCTCGGCCGGAATGAGCGAGCCGACGGTGGAACTGGTGGCCTCGACCAGTTCGACTCCTCCGGTAACGGTGACCGTCTCCGTGGCGGCGCCCACGCGCAGCGCGATGTTGACCTCGGTAGCCTGATCGACACTAACCGTGACCTTGTCCTGGGTGACGCTGGCAAAGCCCTTGTGGCTGGCCGTGACCTGATAGACGCCGGGATTGAGCGAGATGAAGCTGTAAAGCCCCGCAGCGCTGGTGACCGTGTGCTGCGTCAATCCGGTTGCCGGGTTTAGCAGGGTTACCTGCGCTCCGGGAACGATCGCCCCCGAAGAATCGGAGACCAGGCCGCTGATGCTGCCCCTGCCGGCTTGGGCAAGCGCGAATGCCGTCGAGAAGATTAATACTCCCACTACGATTCCGAAAAGCAGACGAATTTTCATAACTGGCTCCTCACGGATTTGGAACGAAATAAAAGACGGACGCACGGGGCCGCCGTGCTCCGAATTTTCTGCCCGGCTCGGACTTCATACCCATCCCAAATTTCTTCCCAGCGCTGCCACCCGTCTCAGAAAACGGGCAAATGCCTCTATTAAATCGTATCAATACTGCGTCAGGTTCTTCTCCCTGTCAAGGGAAATGCACGGCTTGCCCCCAGGAAGCTACTTCAGGCTGCGGGTCGACTCGCGCACGATCAGCTCTGGAACAATTTGGCGGTGAATGGTACGGGTTGGTTTCTTTTCCAGACCGGCATTGATGGCTTCGAGCACGAGGGTGGCCGCCGCCGTTCCCATCGCTTCCATGGGCTGGCGCACGGTGGTCAGCGCCGGAGAGTAGATGGCGGCGGTCGCGACGTCGTCAAAGCCCACCACCGAGCAGTGCTCGGGAACGTGAATTCCGGCTTTGACAAGCGCACGGATAGCGCCGAAGGCGGTCATGTCGTCAAAGGCCATGAGCGCGGTGAAAGGACGGCGGCGGTGCAGCAATTCCTCCGTTAATTTGTATCCTTGTTCAAAACTTGAGAATGGGTCTCCCGATTCTGGCAGGTCGACGATCAGCCGCGAATCGAGTTCGAGGTCACGTTCGCGGGCCAGGGTCCGCACGCCGCGCCAGCGTGGTTCGGTGTCGGACAGCTGACGCGGTCCGCGGATGAAGGCGATCTTGCGATGGCCTAGCGAATGGAGATGTTCGAGGGCGGCGTGGGCGCCGGCGGCGTTGTCGACGATCACGGAGCTGATTTTGTCGTTCTTGAGCTCGCGACCGACGGTCGCGGTGGGGATATTGTTCTTCTCCAGGTCGGCGAGGACGTTGATATCCACAAAGAGCCAGTTGGCCAAGACGACCAGGCCTTCGATGCGGCGGTCGAGCAGCATTTCCAGATAGCGCTCGAAGCGGCTGCGCTCGTTGTGGACATCGGTAAGGATGGGAAGGTAGGAGGACTGGAAGAGCGTGTTTTCGATGCCGCGCAGCACCAGCGTGCAGTAAGGGTCGGTCATATCGAACACCATCACGCCCACGGTATGGCTGCGGCGGCCGCGCAACGAGCGCGCAAACAGATTGGGACGGTATCCGAGATGCTGGGCGGCACGATGGATTTTTTCTTTGGTAGTGTCGGGAATGTAGCGGGCCAGCGGAGCGTTGTTCAATACGATGGAAACGGTAGCGGAAGAAAATCCGCTGCGCTCGGCCACGTCGCGGATGGTGACGGCAGCCGGCTGCGAGCGTTTGCGGGAGGGCTCGGATTTAACGTGGGATTTCGACGACGAGGAGCTTCGCGTAGGCTTCGAATCGGAGGATTCCATGGGCTCCTTGAATTTAGCCTCTTGCTGGCGGACACTACAGGACGATGAATCGAGTGTCAAGCGAGTGCTGGTGCGCATGGGACGCGAGCAAAAAGGCCGGGAGGAGTTGGCGTCCGCGACCAAAATGCTCAATGAACAGCGGGCGGCGCGACACAGGGGTTGGAGGGAGAGACAGTGCCGAGTCCGGAACTGGCGCGGTGGCCGCAGTAGAGGCGAGACGAGCCAGCCTGGTAACCGCTGACCGAAGGAGAATTCCTACCGAACCGCCTGCAGCTCATCAAAGCTATGGCGCAATCCACCAGATGGAGTATGCTAAGTGGCTGGCTAGCTATCATCTTACTCGGCATACATACCGTACCGCTTGAAATGTATACTTGGCGTTGCCATGGCGACACAGGCCACCAACCTAAACCTTGAAGGCAAGACTCCATCGGCCGGGGTTGTAGTGCCTCTCTGCCCGCCAGGGCAGACCGCTTCGAACTCCTCCACCGATCGCGCTGCGGGATCCACGCAAGAACCATCGCAGCCCGACGCGTTGGAGGCGTTGCTGGCGTTCGTGACACTGCACGAGCAGGTGCGCCGGAGGAAAGCCCTGGAAACTCGCCCAGCCGGAAACGATGCGGCTGTTCCCGAGGCGGAGATTGAAGGGGGAGAGCAGCTCACTCTGGAGGAAGTGCTTCAAACCATCGCAGACAGAGCCGTAGCGATCACGCGCGCGCACGGCGTGGCGATTGCGCTGGCGGAGAACGGCGAACTCGTTTTGCGGGCGGCGGCGGGCACGGTCCGGCCCGACTTGGGCGCTCGCATCGACCGTGATTCGACCTTCTCGGGCGCCTGTTTCCGCACGGCCCAGATCGTAAGTTGCGACGACACCGCGACGGATGCACGCGTCAACCTGCGGGTGTGCCGGCGGTTGGGCGCACGCTCCATGGTCGCGGTGCCGCTGTGCGGGCGGAGGCGCGGGATTGGGGTGCTGGAAGCGTTTTCAGCCCAGCCCTTCGGATTCAACGACAGCGATGTCCGCACCCTGAGCCGGCTGGCTGAATTGCTGCTGGGAGCGCTCACGCCGGAGGATGACTACCGCTTTGCGGAGTCCGCGGAGGCAGCAGCGGCGAAGTTGGAAGCGGCTACGAGCGCGCCCGAAGCCGTTCCCGTCGCTGAACTGGAGACTCCGGCCGAGAAGCGGAGCGGCGTGATCCGCCGGCTTGGCATGCTCATTCTGCTGGTGTGCATTGTTATCGCCTCATTCGCGGGAGGAGTCTGGTGGAAGCTGAAGCCATCGCGGTGGGCCAACCCGATGGTGCGGATGGAATCTATGGCGCCGAAGCCGGCGGGCACCGCGACGAAGGACGCGAATCCCGCCAACCTCAATCCGGGCGCGACTTCCCATGGAAGCCCGGCGGCCAATTCACCTGCCAAGCCGCGGGAATTGTCGAAGTTTCCCCTGGTCACCGGAATCCAGCATTGGTCGTCGGCGGATTCGAGTACGGTAGTTCTCAATCTTGAAGATCAGGTGCGGTATGAAGCACACCGTCTGGTCAATCCTGACCGCATCTACTTCGATCTGCACGATACGCTGCTGGTTTCCAACCTTGACGGAAAGTCCATCGCGGTGGGCGATGCGCTGCTCAAACGAATCCGCGTGGCCCAACCCTTTACCCGCATGACGCGCCTTGTGCTGGAGACGAAGGCCAACGCAGATTTCTCGGCGAGCTTGGAGCCGAATCCCTACCGGCTGGTGGTCGAAGTACGCAAGGCTGGGCCGAACCCTCGGTGAAATGGCGGTTGAGTAGCCCTGATGATCCGCTTTCGAACAACGGTTGCAAAATCGCGAGGGCTCACAACCCCTGCACGCACTCCATGATCTCGGCCTCGGTCAGCGTGTGGTCGCTCGACTTGGCACACTTGTAGATGCGGTCCACCACCTCATCATTCATCGGCAAACCCCGGCGCTCCAACCAGAACAGGACATTGGATTTCCCGCTCATGGGGCCGATGTCGCCGGCCATCGCGTCTCTACGCCTTCTTCTCTTCCTTGGCGGGAAGTGTCAACCCGAACACCGAACGCTGGCCACGGCCGGCGACGTTCACCCCACGCGGATCTTCGGGGCTGGGCAGGTAGAGCGTCTGGCAAAATTCGCAGCGATACACTTCGGCTTCCGCTCCCCAGGCTTTCTCAACGTCACCGCATTCATGTTCCAGCACGTCGGCAGCGTAGAACCAGCGCTTCAGGTGTCCGCCACAGAACTTGCCCTTATCGTTTTTCTCGTTGCAGGCGCGCTGGCCCGTCATCTTGATCTTGACCTTGTGTTTCGGAAGCTGCGGAATCGTGCTGGTGACGCCGGTTGCCGTTTCGGGGGAAGCCATTCCATCTCCTGTGCGGCTTGGGAAAGGCCGCTTTCCGCTATTTTACTCAGCACCGGCCTTTCGACCAAGGACGCAGAGTTGCCGGTAGTGGTCTAAATTGCGTGCTCCTGGGCTGCGAACTTCAGGCTGCGAGCTTCGAACAAACCGGTTGCCAGCAGCTCGTAGCTCGCAACTGGTGGCGGCGCGGGCTGACCGGCCTTCTCATGGAAGGCGATAGCGCTCATTGAACCTGTCGTGAGTGTAAGCACGAATTAACTATTTTCAGCGATATTCGGCCACTGTTTGTGTATTGCTGCCGCAAGATCACGATCCGCCTCGGTTCCCTCTGCGATGCTCAGTTCGTACGCCTCAGTCGCGTACCGTTTGGCGAGACCGACTTGCCCATCCAGCAATAACAGCTGTGCAAAATTGTAAACAGCGAAACGATAGTCCTTGGCATACGGAAGCGCCTGTTCGGTGTAGCGTATTTCGCGGCGACGGTCTCCCATGAAGTGAGCCAAAACGGCGGCATGACGGCATATGATTTTGATCCACAGGCTGCGATTTTCCTGTGTCGCTTCGGCAAGGGTGCTGTCCAGAACGCCGAGTGCTTGCTCGATTTCCCCGGTTTTTGCAAGCTCCACACTTTGTTGCATCGCCTGTCGCCCGCGTTCCCATGGACCTTCCACTGCTTTGCTCCCAGACCTCACACTCCGAGCATAGCACCGCTGAAAAACGATTCGTGCTCGCACCGTGGCTGAACAGCGAAAACAGAAACAAATCGTCTACTCGCGGTTATGCTGGGCATGATTGATGAATCGGCGTCTGCACCAAATATCGGATACTGATCTAACGTCGCCTTGCTACAAAACACCCTAGTCAAATTCCTTGCGCGGGGCCGCCTGGTCCGCGCCGACGCGTCCCAAGGTGATTTCGGCGACGTAATAGTTTTCGCCCCTGATCGGGACGCCGGCCATCCGCCGCAACATTGCGATCTGGCCGATGTGGGTGAGCGCGTCTGCGAGCGCGCTCTGAAACAATTTTTCGGCGGAAACTTGCAGCGGCTTTTCCGACGCGAGGTAGTCGTCGAACTTTTTCACGGCGGTGAAAAAGCGCTCGCAATCTTTTTCCCACGCGAGCGGAGAGGAGTCGTGCCACTCGCGGCGGCCTTCGGACATGGCGAGGCCCCAGTCCATCAGGTCGCCGACGTGCGCGAGAATTTTCGCCGGCGTGCGCGAGGTTTCGGCGGGGCGGTAGTCGGCAAAGTTAGGCCCAGCGTTGCGGATGGCTTTCGCTCCACGATAGGCGATGGTCGCGAGGATGTGGCGCAGAAAGGTGCGGGAGTCGCTCATGATTGCTGCACTTTCTCGATGATTGGCTAATTGTCATCCTGAGCGAAGCGAAGGACCTGCTGTCTCTTGCACTGACAAGAAAGCAGGTCCTTCGCTTCGCTCAGGATGACAAACATTTTAGGGACCTTTCCAGTGCTTACAGTTTTTTTCGCCACAGCGCTCCGGCCGAGCGCACTCCTGCGATCAGTTTTTCTCGCAGCGGGCGCGCAAACAGCAGGTCGAGGAAGCTTTCCATCTCGGCCGCGAATCCTCCACCGTAGCCGAACCACCAGATTTTTTTCATGCGCGGAAGCAGGTCACTGTCGACGTACTTCACGCGCACCATTTCATCCAGGCCCCAGCGGCCATGCGTGCGCCCGAGGCCACTTGACTTCACGCCGCCGTGGGGAGCCTCGCTGATGCTGAAACACGACACGGCGTCGTTCACCATCACGGTGCCGGCATTGATCTGCCGCGCCAGGTGTTCGCCGCGGGCGCGATCGCGCGTCCAAATACTGGCCGCCAATCCGTAGTCGGAATCGTTGGCCAGGCGCACGGCCTCGCCATCGTCACCGAATGGCATAATCGGCAGCAGCGGGCCAAAAGTCTCTTCTCGCATCACGCGCATGGTGCGATCGACGTCGGCCAAGACAGTGGGCGCAAAAAATGTGGGACCGATTTCGTGCAATCGGGCCCCCCCGGCGAGCACACGGGCGCCGCGCTGCTTCGCGTCTTCAACCTGCGATTCCACCACACGCACCTGGCGTTCGTGGATCAAGGGGCCGATTTCGGTGGACGGATCCATGCCATTGCCGACGCGCAACTTGCGCGCCTTCTCGCAGCAAGCATCGAGGAAAGCGGGATACAAACTCCGATGTACGTAACAGAGTTCGACCGACAGGCAGGCCTGGCCCGCGTTCACGAACGCTCCCCAGACGGCGCCGCTCGATGCCACATCGACATCGGCGTCTTCGAGCACGAGCATGGGGTCCTTGCCGCCGAGTTCGAGCACCACCGGAAGCAGGCGTTCAGCGGCGATCTGTGCGATGCGCCGGCCGGTGGCGACGCTTCCCGTAAAGACCAGTTTGTCAATTTCGCTTCCCACCAGCGCCGCTCCGGTCGCGCCTTCGCCGGGGAGAACCTGAAAGATATCGTCGGGAACTCCGGCCTCGCGCAGAAGCGCCCGCAGTTCAAGCGCAATCAGTGGCGTCAACTCGGAGGGCTTAAGTACCACGGCATTTCCGACCACCAGCGCCGCCAAGGCCTCACTCGCCGGAATCGAGAAAGGATAATTCCAGGGCGAGATGATTCCGACGACCCCATACGGCTCGTGCAGAATGCGGCCGGACTTGGCTTTGAGCGCGGGATTTCCGTGCGGCAGCTTTACTTCACGCAGGATCGCAAAAGCGTTGTTGATGAGGAATCGCGCCGCGTCGAGCACAACCAGAACTTCGGTGACGAGCGCTTCTGCCACGGGCTTGCCTGCTTCCTGCGTGATGTGCCGCGCGACGTCAGCTTTGCGCGCGAGAAGAATCTGCTGGAAGCGGCGCAACACCTGAATGCGATGGCGGATGCCACAGGCGTTCCAATCCGGCTGTGCGGCGCGGGCGCGGGCCACGGCGGCGCGCACTTCCGTCGGTCCGGCGCCATCCAGTTCGCCCAGAACTTCACCGGTCGCCGGGTTCACGGAGGCGATGCGGGAGACGGCGAATTCGATATTAGTGGCCATCTGCGAAGAAGTTTACGCGGGAGGGGACGGGCGCGCCAGAGCCTTCATGTTCACCTAATGATTTGTCATCCTGAGCGTAGCGAAGGACCTGCTTTCTCCTGCACTGGCAAGAAGCAGGTCCTTCGCTTCGCTCAGGATGACAATTGATAGGCGAAAGCTTCGCTGCAGTTCGCGTTAATATTCCACCCTGACCAAATACAGCCCGCTGGCGGGCGCGGTAGGCCCGGCCGCCGTGCGCTCGCGTGCTTCGAGAATGCGCCGAAAATCTTCCAGGGTCACGCTTCCCTTCCCCGTCAACATGAAGGTACCCACCAAATTACGCACCATATGATGAAGGAATCCGCTGCCGCACACCGTGTAGACAAGTTCCTCGCCTTCACGCGTCCAGATGGAGGAGAAGATTGTCCGCAGGTTCGTGGTGTGAGTATTCTCCCCGGCTGCCATTCGCTCCACGCGCTCCGGGTCGACCGCCGCGAACGACGTGAAATCGTGTTCGCCGACGACCATGCTAGCGGCTGCGATCATTGCCGATTCCTCCAGCGGATACGGGTAATGCCACACATAGCGCGCCAAAAACGGTGGACAGATCGCACCTCGGTGAATGCGATAGCGATACGTCTTGGCGCGCGCCGACTTGCGTGCGTGGAATTCAGGCGCGGCCTCGGTCACCTCGAGCACACGGATCGCCGGCGGCAGAATGTCATTGAGCGCCCGCACCCAGTTTTCCGCAGGAATTGCCGACGCGGTCCGAAAACTCGCCACCTGCGCCAGTGCGTGCACGCCCGCGTCGGTACGGCCGGAGCCCTGGGGCAGTACATTTTCCGCGGTCAACCGTCCAATGGCTGAGGCCAGCGTGCCTTGTACGGTCATCCGGCCGGGCTGCACCTGCCAGCCGGCGAAGTCCGCGCCGTCATACGAGAGGATCAGTTTGAGATTGCGCACGTTCTTTTTCGAGTCCTGGACGGCCTGAGCATCATCGTTAGTATTTACAAAGTTTTACGGCCGCAGTCACCGAGTGTGCGGCGGCGCGTCAGCTATACTATTTCACTTACGATCACTTTTACTTGCAAATGAAGAAGATTGCCTTTTCTCCGGTTTGGCAACGAGAGACCTGCACCGGAAAGATTACAAGGAACTCTTGCCCGTCGTTCTACGTAGTAGCAGTGTGTTAGCAAGAATGCGTACCACTACGTCCTCATGAACCTAAGCGCTTGAGTGTGATCACTCTAGTTTAGTGTGACCAATGGAGATGATGCGAATGCAACGTTCTACAGTGTTTCCTGCGTTTCAGCAGGTTGCCACCCTTTTTATTGCCGCCGTCTTCTTTGCCGTAATCATGGCACCTGCCGCGGGGGCGCAGGATGCTGCGTCCGTGCCCAGCGCGCCGTCGGCGCAGATGCAGACCCAGAAGGCCGTGCCATCAAAACCGCAGCCGTTTGACGTGAAGCAGTACGCGAACCCGCAATCCCAGTTTCCCAACCCGCTTAGCCCGTACAAGGCGCGCCGTATAGCGCCGCCGAACCTGGCCAACACACCGCGCATCGACCAGCTTATGCGCGACGGCAAGCTTTATATTTCGATGAACGACGCAGTCGCACTAGCGCTGGAAAACAACCTTGACATCGCGATCGCTCGCTATAACCTGAACATCGCCGACACGGATGTTTGGCGCGCCAAGGCTGGCTTCAACACCATTCTCGGCGTCAACAGCGGCGTCGTGCAGAATACCCCGGGCGGCGGCGTAGGCGGACTCGGCGCACAGGTTGGCTCGGGCACGGGCGGAACGTCGGTCGCGGCAGGTGGCGCCGGTGCTGGGTCGAGCGGCTTGGTGCAATCCACTCTGGGCAGCGGCCCGCTCATCACCAGCTTCGACCCTATATTCACGAGCACGTTTCAACTGGATCAGAACCGTACTCAAACGGTGAGTCCATTCTCTGCCCCTTTTACGGATAGTCACACGGCCACCTGGGATTTTGGATACCAGCAAGGGTTCCATTGGGGCACGAATCTTTCCGTCGGATTCAACAACACCCGGGGCACGGCAAGTCCGCTCTCGATTTATCAAGCGTTCGAGACCCAATTCAACTCGAATTTTCGCGCTCAAGTCACACAACACTTGTTGCAAGGCTTCGGATTCGCGGCCAATACCCGTTTCATCCAAATCGCCAAGAACGACCGCGAACTCTCGGACGTAGCCTTCCGCCTGCAAATCACAACCACCGTCGACCAGATCGAAAACATGTATTGGGATTTGGTGTTCGCCTACGAGAACGTCAGGGTTCAGCAGGAGCAGTTAGCTTTCGCACAGAAAACCCTCTCTGACAATCAGAAGCAGGTGGAAATTGGGACCCTCGCACCAATCGAAGTGGTTCGGGCGCAGAGCACGGTCGCCACTAACCAACAAACTCTGACCGTGGCGCTGACCAATCTCCAACTGCAGCAACTGCTCATGAAGAATGCGCTCAGCCGCACGCTGGTCGACCCGGTACTGGCGGATGCCGAAGTCATTCCTACTTCAACCATGGAATTGCCCGCTCAGGAACCGGTTGTTCCTATCCAGGACTTGGTGAATGATGCACTCGCTCATCGCCCGGAGTTGGCGGAATCACGTATCAACCTTTCCAATACCGCGATCAGCAACAAGGCCATTCGCAGTTCCCTGTTGCCGAGTCTGGACGCGTTCGCCTATTACCAAGGGACCGGGTTGGGAGGCACCCTGAACCCGAGCTACCTATGTACGACGGACCCAACGAAATGCACTGGCCAAGTGAGTCCCGCTACCTCTTATTCCGGTGCGCTCGGTCAACTGGGCGATTCAACTGCTCCCGACAAAGGAGTAGGCTTGACGCTCAGCATTCCGCTTCGCAACCGTGCGGCGCAATCCATACAGGTACGCGGGGAATTGGAATACCGGCAATCGCAGTTGCTGTTGCAGCAGACCGAGAACAAGGTGCGCATCGAGGTGCGCAACGCGCAATTTGGCGTTCAGCAGAATCGCGCCAGCGTGGCTTCCGCGCAGGCCGCCGTCGACCTGGCGCGCCAGTCGCTTGACGCTGAACAAAAGAAGTACGCACTCGGCGCATCCACCTCAACTCTGGTGCTGCAGAACCAGGCACTCCTGACCCAGGCGGAGGTGACCCTCGTCTCCGCCAAGGCGGCGTACGAAAAGGCGGAGATTGAACTGGATCGCGCCATCGGTCTGCTGCTCGACCACGCCGGCATCGTGATCGCTGACGCGGAGCGGGGCGAGGTCACACACGCGCCGAACATTCCGCACGTGGTGGCGCGGCCAGCAGACCAACCTGCGCCGACGAACCCTCCGGCCCAACCGCAACAGTAGAGCTGAAACCTATCGGCAGTGGAGCGCCGGGCGTCCCCGTCCGGCGTTTCCCTTTTACAGCGTTTTTCTTTTGCCGCACGCCGTCTCTCGCGTATCCTCTCTGCGTGGAGCTCTCGATCATTGGCAACGCGAGTGCGGAGCAGGCTGGTGTGGGGACGGGCGCCCTCGCCCGTCCAAGCCGAGCAACGCTCGGCAGGCCCTTGGACCGCAGCGGCAGGAGTTCGGTGTGATCCTCTCGGTGGTCGTCATCACCCACAACGAAGAGGCCAACGTCGGACGCACCCTAGCCAGCGTGCAACCGCTCGTTGCCGACGGCAAAGGCGAAATCATCGTCGTCGACTCGGGCTCGACCGACCGCACCGTCGAGATCGCAAAATCTTTCGGGGCGAAAGTCTTCATTGAAGAATGGAAGGGCTACGCCGCGCAGAAAAACTCGGCGATCGACAAGGCAACAGGCGATTGGATTCTGAGTTTGGATGCGGATGAGGAGTTGGAGCCAGATCTCGCCGCTGAGCTCTCGATCCACCAAGCGATCAGTACCGCCAATCCGGCGGACCGTTCCCGCGACTGGTGCCTCACGATGGAGCAAGCATCCGCTGGATCGAGAAATCTCGACAAGATCAAAGGTCCGCCAACCGGCTATTGGATCCCTCGCAAGAATCACGTTCTCGGCCGCTGGATCCAATACGGTGGCTTCTGGCCTGATCCGAAGCTGCGTCTCTTTCGTCGTGGCGCAGGCTCTTTCGAAGACCGCGCGGTTCATGAGGATGTTCGGCTCGATGGCCCCAGTGGTAAGCTCCGTGGCGCCCTCCTCCACCACTCCTACCCCACCCTCGCCGACTACATCGACCACATGAACCGCTACTCCTCGCTCGGCGCGGAGATGGCGTTCGCCAAAGGCCGCCCTGGCTTTAGCCTGTTCAACATCGTCGCGCGCCCGGTCGCGACGTTCATCTACAACTATTTCTTCCGGCTTGGATTTCTCGACGGCCGCGAAGGTCTGCTCCTGCACCTCTATCACGCCGCCTACGTTTCATGGAAATACGCGAAAGCGTGGGAGTTCGCGCGCAAGAACGAACCAACGTAGAGACGCGGCTTGCCGCGTCTCCGCCGCGTCCTCTATCCCCGCAGCGTGATGCGCATGATGTCGTACTTTACTTCCACCGTGCGTTGCGGGAACTTCGACTCCACGTAGGCTTTCACGTCGTCGACCGAAGGAATGCCATCGCGCCCGGTCAGTCCGCGCGCGTCGTCGAGCAGGATCATGTGTGGGTAGGGATGGCTCAGAATCATCTCCAGTTCCGCCGAAAGGCGCTGCTCATTACTCCGAACTCCCACCCAGCCGTAGTAACCAGCATCCAGCCAGAACAGCGCCGGGCCCTGTAGTAAGGCGAGCACTTCGGGCATGGCCACCCGGCTGTCACCGCAAAAAATGCGGATGTGCTGGTCGCGCGCGAATTTGCGCGTGGCTCGCTCCGCCAGCGCCGGCACAAATTCGATGGAATAGATGCGGTCGAAACGCTTCTTCATCGCGGTGACCATCTCGCCGTAGTACGTTCCGGTCTCGACCAGGGTCTTCAGCCCAAACTTCTCTCCGTATTCGCGCACGACTTTCTGTTTCAACAGATGCGGAGATCGCGACGGCCGCCCGCGCAGGATCCAGTACCAGTAGTCGGGATAGTGGCCCACGGCTTTGTACACGCCGTAGAACGGCGTGCGCTGCAGGAAACGCCGGAACGCTTTCAGAAAGCCTCCGCTGTGACGAACGTGAAGAAGACGAACGTCAAGAATAGGTGGCCGCGAAAAGCGGCGTCAAGCGAGCGCCGCAGAGGAAAATCCTCACCCCAGACAACACGGCAGGGCGCTGGGCACCGTTCACTCCCACCAACCGCTCGGTCGGTCGCTTCTTTTGCAGCACAGCGACTGCTCCTCTATGATCAAAACCAGAGTGTGCAACTGAATGCCCGAGAAACCGAAAGCCAATTCGCGCAATACCCTGGCGGAACGCCCGATTTCCGACGTCTTTGAAGGCCGTCATCCAGCGCCGTCGGAGAAAGAGTGGGCCGAGAAGACGCTGGCCCCTACGCTCGACAAGGCTCCCGAAAAACCGCTTGGCGCTCCCACCGGCGCCAATCTTGACGAGCACGGCCACGCACGTTTCAGCACGATCTCGAACCGGCCGATCCGTCGCCTCTACACGCAGGCCGATCTACCCGCCGACTGGAATTACGATCAGTACCTGGGCTATCCCGGCCAACCGCCCTACACGCGCGGCATTCACTCGACCGGTTACCGCGGCAGGCTGTGGACGATGCGCATGTTCTCCGGCTTCGCTTCGCCCGAAGAAACGAACCAGCGTTACAAATATCTTCTCGAACACGGTGGAGGAGGACTGTCGGTTGCCTTCGACCTGCCTACGCTCATGGGCTATGACTCCGATCATTCGGCCAGCGAAGGCGAGGTCGGCAAGTGCGGCGTCGCCATCGACTCGCTCGAAGATATGGAGATCTTGTTTGACGGCATCCCGCTCGACAAAATCACCACCTCGATGACCATCAATTCGCCGGCCAGCGCGCTCTGGGCGATGTACCTGGTGGTGGCGGAAAAGCAAGGCGCCGACTGGAAAAAGATTTCCGGCACCATTCAGAACGACATCCTCAAGGAATACATCGCGCAGAAGGAATACATTTACCCGCCCGCGCCGAGCATGCGCCTGGTGATTGACACGTTCGAATTCGGATCGAAGTTTACGCCGCGCTTCAACACCATCTCCATCTCCGGCTACCACATTCGCGAGGCCGGATCGACCGCGCTGCAGGAACTCGCGTTCACCATCTACGACGGCGTCGAATACGTGGAGTGGGCGCGCCGCCGAGGCCTCGACGTGGATGACTTCGGCCCCCGCCTTAGCTTCTTTTTCAACGCGCACAACGATTTCTTCGAAGAGATCGCCAAATACCGCGCCGCGCGCAAGATCTGGTATCAACTGATGAAGGACCGTTTCGGCGCGAAGAATGACCGCACCCGCCTGATGCGCTTCCACAGCCAGACCGCCGGCGTCTCGCTGCCCGCCCAGCAACCCATGAACAACATCGCGCGGGTCGCTCTGCAGGCACTGGCGGCTGTCCTCGGCGGCACGCAGTCGTTGCACACCGACGCCTACGACGAAGCGCTCGCCCTGCCCACGGAAGAAGCGGCGCGAATCGCGCTGCGCACGCAGCAGATTATCGCCTTCGAATCGGGCGTTGCCCAAACCGTCGATCCGCTCGGCGGCAGCTATTTCGTCGAGAAGCAAACTCTTGACATGGAGCACGGCGCCTTCGATTACTTCGAGAAGCTCGACCAGATGGGCGGAATGGTCAAAGCCATCGAGCGCGGATATCCCCAGAAAGAAATCGCCGAGGCCAGTTACCAGTACCAGCGCGCGGTTGAAGCCAACGAGAAGATCACGGTCGGCGTGAATGATTTTGTCATTGAAGAAGAGCCGCCGAACATTCTTTACATCGGCGAATCGGTGGCCCGCGCTCAAGAGAAGAAACTGAAGGCTCTGCGCGCCCGCCGCTCGAATGAAGAAGTTCAGCGCCGGCTCGATGCGCTGAAGAAGGCCGCTGCCAAGACTCCGACCGCGGGCAGCAATGGCAATATTTCCGACGTCAACACCATGCCGTATATCGTCGATGCCGTGCGCGCCTACGCCACCGTGGGTGAGATCTGCGAAGCGCTGCGGCAGGTGTACGGCACGTATACGGAAGTTAGTGTCACGTAAGTCTTGTTTGAGGTCGCAAATTGCGACCTCAAAGATTCCTTCCCGAGTTTAGTGCGCTTCCCCGGCAGAAGAGCGCTCGGCCGACCTCTGTTTCATCACAATCGGAGCGCCTATTGGTCACAGCCCTGACTCGCTGCGACCGCTACCATGACAGAATGCAAATCCGTTCGCTGAAACCGAAACCAGAGCGGCAAACACTTGGCATCCGACGAAAGGCAGCTGCGGTCTCGATTGATCTCCGAATCCTCGTTCTGCGGCGCCAGCGGGTCATTCTCGACACGGCGTTGGCGGAACTCTACAACGTGCCGGTAAAGCGTTTGAATGAACAAACAAAACGTAAACGTGAGAGATTCCCTGCCGATTTCATGTTCCAGCTTACTCCCAGCGAGAACCGATCTTTGAGGTCGCAATTTGCGACTTCAAACATTGGCCGCGGTGGCCGACATTCGCTTTCTTACGCCTTCACCGAAC
Source organism: Terriglobia bacterium (assembly GCA_020073215.1). GTDB lineage: Bacteria > Acidobacteriota > Terriglobia > Terriglobales > Acidobacteriaceae > Acidiflorens. The sequence goes on from JAIQFO010000006.1 coordinate 93,711, forward strand.
ATGGTGCAATTATGGCAGCCACGGTACTCAACTCGAAACAGGCAGTGGAAATGGTGTCTTTGTGGTGCGCGCCTTTGTCCGCTTACGGGAGATGCTGGCCGCAAACAAAGAACTCGCCGCCAGGATTGGAGAACTGGAAGAACAGCTCGGGACACATGATGGGGCGATACAGGGAATTCTTGACGTCATCAAGAAGCTGATGACCCGCCATCTCGTGGCCGAAACAAGATCGGATTCGCGCTCCCACCGGTACGGACGGGGTAGTTGCCATTTGAGTTTCTCGTCCCTATTCTCGCCCATCAGGAACAGCGGCCGGAGGTTCTGGATTCCGTGGAACAACCAAGGATCGATCCAGTACATTATTGACGTATGGTATCCCGGAATATCGAGATCAAGGCCTACCTGCGGGACCGTGCTGCTGCGCAGGCGACCGCGGCGCGGCTGAGCGGCGCGGCTCCGGAGACCATTCACCAGCGAGATATCTTTTTCCGCTGCGACGGCGCACGCCTGAAGCTTCGCATTTTCGCGCCCGATCGAGGAGAACTAATCCTCTACGAACGAGCTAACGTTGCGCAGGCACGCTCCTCGCGCTACTCGATCGCGCGGACTGCCGACCCGCAGGTTCTGCTCGACATTCTCACTCAGACCCTCGGTGTAACCGGCACGGTCGAGAAGGTGCGCACCCTGTACCTCGTCGGCCAAACGCGTATTCACATCGACCAGGTACAGGGCCTTGGAGATTTTTTCGAGCTGGAGGTCGTGCTGCCTCCCGGACAAAGCACGGCGCAGGACGAAAATGAGGGCCGGCGCATCGCGGCGAAACTGCTTCGCGAATTCAAAATTGGCCCCGAGGACCTGATTGCCGAAGCCTACGTCGACCTCCTTGCCGGTAAGACAGAGTCGGCACAACTCCAGGCGTCCGAAATCGAGTAAACTTCCCCGCATGTCGGAACCCACGACACCCTCCAGTCTGCCAACTGATTCCGCCCGCTCCAGCCTTGCGCGGCTCGCCGCAGCGGCGATTGCGCTGCTCGGTTGGTACGGCCTGCTGCTTCAGTTGTTCGTGGTGATCGTCACAGCGCGAGCTAACGGTGTGCCGGTTATCACTGCGACTGCCAACTACTTCAGCTTCTTCACCATCCTGACCAATCTGCTCGTCGCCTTGGTATTGACTTTCTCGCTCCGGAAAACGCCATCGACCCTGAGCGTCTATGCGGGCCGCGCTACGGTGCAGTCAGCCGTCGCCGTCTACATTGCCATAGTGGGGATCGTTTACTCGCTGGTGTTGAGGAATCTGTGGGACCCGGAAGGCTTGCAGAAAATCGCCGACGTGATTCTGCACGATGCCATCCCGGTGTTGTACCTGCTGTATTGGCTGGCGTTTGTGCGCAAGGGCAAGGACAGCGACAGCCTGCACTTCAGCCGTGTTCCAGTCTGGCTCGCGTACCTGCTGCTCTATCTCGGGTACTCCCTGATCCGCGGATCGATCACGGGCATCTACCTCTACCCCTTTATTGACGCTGGCAAGCTCGGCTACGCTCGCGTCGCCCTCAATGCCGTCGTGCTTCTCTCAGCGTTCCTGGGGACGAGCCTGTTACTGGTCGCAATCGGCCTCTGGATGCCGCAGGGCAAGTCCGAATAGCAGGCGGGTCCGCGGGCGGCTCTACTTCATGCGATTTCGATACAGCGTGGCATCCACTTGGCGGACCATGGCGTCGATGTCGAGCGGGAATTGCAGGAATGCGGTGATCTCTTCCGACACGGGCCTCGGTTCACGGAGCACTCGGTGATAATGCACGCGCGCGACCCGCATGTTCGCCTGGCCCGCGAGCCACTGGTTCACTTCGATCAGGTGGCGTTGAAAGGCCTCTTCCATGGCGGATGCGTCGGTGATCGAATCCGCGTTGCCCCGGCGTTGCAGCATTGTTTCCTGCGACTTGAGCACTTCGGGCAGTGGACGCAGCATGAAGATTACGCGGTAGTCGTGGGCTGGCGGCAGCGACAGAATCAGTTGTGAGATCACCTTCACCACCTTGCCTTCGGCCTCCGCAATCAGACTGGGATCTTTCGGAAGCTGCTTGATGCGCTCCCACTCGAAGTAGCCCTTGGGGTTGTCGGTGTCGGCTTTGCGTTCGCCGTCGAAAAGAACCGGCAGGCCGCCCACTTCCAGCATTTGCATCATCAGCGACGTGCCCGAGCGAGGCAATCCCGAAACAATGGTAATCATCAGTGCCTTTCAAGAGACGGGAAATGGCGGAGGCGTTTCCTCGCTGCGCCAATTTCAGATCCGAACTTGAAATGATAGTGGGAACTGGGCAGTCGGGGAAGGACGAATGTTCGACGCACACATGAACTTGTTGCCAGGGATGCAATCGGTAGTAAGCCGGAGGCAATGCCGGTCCCAGGAGACCTTTTCTCTCTTTGCCCGTCAATCAGGTAAGGTGGTAGTGCGTGTTTCAACCCGCAAATCTTGAACCGGCGACGTCATGGTTCCGGCGCCATCGTCCGGTAGGGGTATCAGTGGCCGCGCACCTGGCGGTGTTGGCGGTGATCGCCTTTCATAATCCCAGGGTGATCGACCTGACACCCACCTGGCTTGCCTATGGAAACGGCGCCCACACCTACAAACTGATTTACTTCCCGGCGGGCGCCAGCAACAACAACACTCCCCCAGACGCGGCCAGGCTGCTGTTCCCGCGAGAGGCTGGCAAGCCGCGCCCCCGCCCTCAGCGGCCGGCAAAGAATGCACCCGAGCCTGGGCAGGTGACCGCCGATGCGGAAGCTGGCGACCACAACTCCCGCGCCGGATCTCCGCTGGGCACAATGATTGACGGACCGATTACCGGGCATGAAGTCCACGTCGCGTATCCGGTCGTGTATCCAGATCCTCCCGTGAACCGCGCCGAACTTCCCCGCGGCCTGCAAGGAGACGTAGTCATTGAAGTCACCATCGACTCACAGGGAAACGTGGTCGAGACGAAAATCGTGCAGGCGATCGGCCACGGGATCGACGAAAAGATCGAAGCTACCCTCCGCCGCTGGCGCTACCAACCGGCCACGCTCGACGGCACACCCGTCGCCTCCCGGCACGACGTGCACTTCCATTTTCCGTCGTGAAGGGTCGGGTCATCGGAAGGCCATCGTGAGAGAATCGGCGAGATTCGCTGTTTGTTCGCCTCTGTGCTAAACTGGTTTCCCTTCCGACGAGGAGGCATTAGGCAATGCGCAAAGCGAATCACCAGTTAGCCATCAACCATTTGAAGAAATCCGACCCCGTGATGGCTGCGATCATCGAGAGCGTGGGGCCATTCCGCATGCAGTTTGGCGAGCCCACGTTTCATGCCCTGGCCGAGGCGATCCTCTATCAGCAGTTGAACGGCAAAGCGGCGGTGACCATCTTCAATCGCTTCACCGCTCTGGCCGGCGATCCACTGACGCCGAAAGGCATTCTCAAACTAACGGACGCCGAAATGCGCGGCGTAGGACTGTCGCGGCAGAAGACCGCGTATCTCCGCGATCTCTCTGAGAAAACCGCAGCGGGACTGCTGGAGTTCGAGCGCTTGCCGGAATTGCCGGAAGAAGAAGTGATCGCGCATCTCACCCAGGTGAAAGGCGTCGGCGTTTGGACGGCGCACATGTTCCTGATGTTCACCTTGCGGCGTCCGGATATTCTGCCCGTGGGAGATTATGGGGTGCAGGCTGCCATCAAGAAGCACTACAAGAAGCGCAAGTGGCCGAAGCCGCCGGTGATGGAGAAGATCGCGAAACCATGGGCGCCCTATCGCTCGATTGCCTGCTGGTATCTGTGGAAGAGCCTCGATATCAAGACGGTTGGAAAATAGGCAAGCGATCGTGATAGGTCGGATTCCGGTAGCCGACCAACCGGGAACTACTCCATTCATGGATACAAGGGCGTTTGCCGGCATCAATCCCAGAGATGTGCAGGTCAACTTCAGGTTAGCCTGTTTCCCAAACGGCGAAGGGGTACCCCTTCCGGGCGGGATTCTCGGCCCAACAAAAAACCCTCTCGACCATCTGAGAGGGTTTGCGAACTGGTCGGAGAAATCTTAGGCCACGCGCGTGACGTTACCCGCCTGGAAGCCTTTCGGGCCCTTGAGCAGATCGAACTCGACGGTCTCGCCTTCGTTCAGCGAGCGGTAGCCGTTCTCCTGGATGGCCGAGAAATGCACGAACACGTCCTCGCCCGTGGAGCGCTGGATGAATCCGTACCCCTTCGCCCCGTTGAACCACTTCACAGTACCCTTCTCTCTCACAAGAAACTCCTTTCGCCTCTTCACTAAGAATTATTCTTCCGTCTCTTGTTTGTTTGTCCCGGTTGACCCAACCGCATCTACGGGGCAACCACCACCGGACATTCGATAGCAGACACCGCTACCGGGACAACCCCCTCCAAGGGACGGCAAGAATTTTGCTGGCGTCGCCGCTCGCGACCCGAACCCCACCAACAGAAACGGCTCCCCTGAATTCCGTCAAACGGTTGCCCGCGACGAAATACCGTGGAGCCGCGATAACGAAGGCGCGATTCGGACTGCTGACACAGAAACGTCAATCCTGCTACACACTTGCCAGCCAAGTCCGGCTGACAAGCAGAAGATCATAACAGGAAGATTGCACTTGGCAAGAGGGAAGTTCAGGGCCCAGCTGTCAGCGTCCATTGCCTCCCCGAGTGTGACTTCGAGTCCCTTTGGAGAACGTGCCGAGAAGTTACCCCCCCGCAGAGGAGGAAAATCGGGCCTTTCGCGCTATATTCCCAACGTGCTCTCTCTGATCCGGGAACATCGCAGGTTTTTTCTGGGAATCATACTGGCCGCCCTGGCTTTGCGACTGTTTTTCTTCGCCTATTTTCCGGCCATCACCGATGACTCGCGCGTCTACGCCAACCTTGCCGCCAACTGGCTGCAGCACGGCGTCTACGGTCTGACGCAAACCGTGCAGCAGGAAACTCACATCGTCCCCACCGACGCGCGCCTGCCGGGATATCCCATGTTTCTGGCGAAAATCTTCTGGCTATTTGGGATTGGCAACTTCAAGGCAGTCCTGCTGACGCAGATTCTGCTCGACCTGGGCACTTGCCTGATCGTTGCCGACCTCGCTCGCCGCGTGGTTTCCGAACGCGCCGCGCGAATCGCTTTTGTCCTGACGGCGCTCTGTCCATTCCTGGCAAACTACGCCGCTGCGGCGCTCACCGAAACCTTGGAGATCTTCTTTACCGCCCTTGCTCTGGATGGCGCGGCCGCCGCTCTGGGTCGTATGCATGAGGCAGGCGGGGGGATAAGCGCTTACAAGCTCTGGGCCGCGACCGGCGCCGCGATTGCCGCTTGCATCCTGCTGCGTCCCGATGGCGGCATCCTGTTGGCGGCGGTTGGACTTTATCTGGCAGTAGCAGCTTGGAAATGTGTCTCGGTCAAGAAGAATGTGGCGGAGGTTTTGGTGGCTGGGGTCATCGTCGCGGTGTTTGCCCTGGCACCGCTCGCTCCCTGGACGATTCGTAATTTTCGGACTCTCCATCATTTCCAGCCGCTTGCGCCGCGTTACGCCACCGAACCGGATGAAGCCGTGCCCTGCGGTTACAACCGCTGGGTGAGGACTTGGATCGTCGACTACGCCTCGGTGGAAGAGATCTACTGGAACATTCCCGGCGCAACCATCGACCCGCAGAAACTGCCGTCGCGGGCGTTCGACAGCCCGGCGGAAAGGGACGCAACCCTGGCCATCATCGCGGACTACAACCAGTCGCAGGTTGTGACGCCTGAGCTCGATGCGCGGTTCAGCAAACTTGCCGCCGATCGCATTCGTGCGCGTCCCGTTCGTTACTACGTTGAGCTGCCCCTGCTGCGAATAGCCGACATGTGGTTGCGCCCGCGCACCGAACTCCTGCCTCCCGATGTGCGCTGGTGGGAATTTAATGACGACACGAAACAGTCCGTCCTGGCCGTTGGCTTCGGCCTGTTAAACCTGATTTATGTGGTGGCGGCGTTGTGGGCGCTGATTCGACTAGCGTTAGCTTGCAGGCCGTCGGCCATCCGCTGGGCCGGATTGCTGGTCTGTTTCCTGCTGCTGCGCTCGGCATTTCTGGGAACGCTGGAAAACCCGGAACCGCGCTACACCCTGGAGTGTTACCCAGTTGTCATTGTGCTGGCCGCTTCGGTCTTGCCGCGAAAAATACCTGCGTAGGGACAGCCGCCCTCGGCTGTCCAGGCGAGCGCCAGCTCGCCACCCGCTCAGCGAGCCGCCGGCGCTTTTGCCTTCTCTGCCCGGGCTCTCTCGGCCGCCTCCTCCGCTGACCGCCCTAACTGGCCGTAGGCATCGGCAAGAAACAGGTGCGCTTCCCGTGAGTCCGGCTCAACTGCAGCCGCCGTCTGCAGATTGGGCAACGCGTCCAAGGCCCTGCCGAGTAACGACAGCAGCCGTCCGCGAAGCAGGTTCGCGCGGTAGTGATCGGGGCTGAGTCCAAGGCAAGTATCGAGATGCTCCATCGCCTCCGGCACGCGGTCAATGCGCGCGTAGACCGCGGCCAGCGAGAACTGCGCGTCTGCCCACTTCGGAGCCCGCGCCACTGCCGCCTCGAACTGCGGCGCCGCTCCCTTCCAATCTCCCGTCTCAAACAGTGCCAGTCCGAGCTCGTAGCGTCCCATGCCGTTGTCGGGAAGCAGTTGCGACGCTTTCTGTAGTGGAGGAATCGCCTCGGCGTAATTCTTCAGACGCGCCTGCGCCATTCCGTATTGCATGTTGGCGACGGGCATGTTCGGCTCCTCCGCCAGCACACGCTTCAGAAGAGGAATGGCCTCCTGATAGCGAGCATCTTCGACGTCGAACATTGCGTCGTGCAGCAGGTTCGAAACTTCAATCTTGGTTTTGGGATCGACGCCGATGAGCTTCTCACCATCGCGCGCCGCACCCGCGGAGGATCCCACATACCCGAGCGCCTGCAACTTCTGTATCTGTTCGGCATCCGGCTGAGCCAACTCGACCAGCGTCTGGCTGGTTCGCGACCGGAAGTCGTCCAATTGGGAGGCGATCGTATCGGCGACCGCCTTAGCCCCGCCCGCCAGGTTGTGCGCCGCCTCGGGATCGAGGGACTGGTTATACAGTTCGCGTTCCGGCGCGCGAATGTAGAGATACTTTCCTGAGCGCAGTGCGCGCAGAGAACTCCAGCCAAAGGCGCGATGCGGATAGTCGGTCTCCGCGTAGGCGGACCGGTCTCCCTCCGCCGCCCCAGTCTCCACCGCCCCAGTCTCCGTTGCCCCACCGCCGTGAGGGCCAACCTTCGGTCTCATCCTCATCATTGCGGAGAGCGACTCGCCCTGCATTTCTTTTGGTACCGGCAGTCCGGCCTCTTGCAGAATGGTAGGCGCCACATCCACCAGACGCACACGGGCGTCGACGCGTTTGCCCGCCGCATGCGAGGCCGGCAGCTTGAAGAGGAGGGGCACGTGCAGCGTTTCGTCGTAAAGGAAGATTCCGTGCGTGTTCTCGCCGTGCGCACCCAACGACTCTCCGTGGTCGGCCATCACCGCAATCAGCGTTTCGTCGTAAAGACCATGCTTGCGGATCTCATCCAGCAATTTCCCCACGGCCGAGTCGGCGTAGGCGATTTCACCGTCATAAGGCTGCGCAGCGAATCGTGCCCTGAACGGAGCAGGTGGATCGTAGGGATCGTGCGCGTCGTAAAGATGCACCCACAGGAAAAAGGGCCCGTTCGGCAGCTGGCTGAGCCAGGCCAGCGCATGATTCACGACGTCGTCGGCGCGCCGCTCGACCGACTTGTAGCGGTCCATGCCATGCCGCCGCAGGTGAAAGCCGGCATCATAAACTTCGAATCCGCGATCGAACCCAGGCGCTGTCCCATCCAGCGGATCAAGAATCAGCGATCCGACAAAAGCGCCGGTGTGATAGCCCTGCGCTCGCAAGAGATCCGGCAGGTAAGGAAGCCGCGCCGAGAGCGGGATGCCGAAGTCGTTGACCCGATTGAACTGCGGATAGGTCCCGGTCAGGATCGTGGTATGTGATGCGGTGGTGATGGGAACGTGCGCGTAGGCACGCGTGAAAGCTACACCCTGCCGGGCCATCGCATCGAGATTCGGAGTCAGCCCGCGCTTCGAACCAAGGAAGCCCATGCGGTCGGCACGGGTGGTATCGAGCGTGATGAGGATGATGTTGGGATGCGTGGAATCGACCGGCGTGACAGCGGGCTTGCGAGGAACACGAGGCGCCTGTGCCGCAAGGCACACCTCGAAAATCAGCAGCACCACCAGAAACCGAAATACCCGCATAGAAAAAGGGAGTCTAGCATAGCCAGACTCCCGGGATTTCGTCCAGATCATCGCTCAGAAAACAAACTTGAGGGAGAGATTCATATTACGTGGGCCGCCTTGCGCGATCACTGGATTGCCAGCAGCTACGTCAGACGTTTTACTGATCTGGCCGAAGTTGCCGCCGCTCGATGACGTGCAGAGATTCCCCGTCACAACATCGCACGTGGTGAGGGTATTGTTTGGAAAGTAATAGAAATTCCCGCGGTTCAGGACGTTAAAAACCTCCCAACGCAACTCGACATTGAGGTGCTCGGAGATCTTCGTGTTCTTTGCCAGCGTCATGTCCCACTGCGCCAACCCCGGGCCAATCAGTTGGTTGCGATGGACATTGCCTACCGTGCCGACGCAGGGAAAATAGAACGGAGACGCCGGGTCGCCGTATGGCAGGGTGTCTCCTGGGGAACAAGGATCCGGAGCCGAGCCATCGGAGTAATGTTCGACGACGTACAAGTCTGGATTGCGTTTCTGGTACCGGATGGGAGTTCCATCCCACGACGGGCGGATACTGGTACCACTCAGACCTTGTCCCGAATGGTCATTGCCGCTCAGGGTTGGGGTGAAAGGTCGCCCACTGATGGCGGTTAAGACCGTGCTGATCTGCCATCCATGGCCGAACCAATGACCCAGCGGGCGGATACCGGGCAATGCATAGACGCCGCTGACATTGAAGTTGAGGCGCACGTCGTGGTCACATAGGCCACGATTATCATTGATGTTGGCGGTGGCCAGCGCCGTACTGCCCACGGGATTGATGTTGTTGAGTTGCGGATAATCTCCAACAGCCCCGCCGCGGTTGACCGAATTGTTGTCGAAGCACTTACTCCACGTCAGGTTGTACGCAGTATCAATGCCGTGCCATCCGCGCTGGTTGAACGAAGCCTGCAGACTATCGTATTGCGACGATGCCAGATTGGTTGCCTGAATCACGTGGCGGAACGTGGGAACGGGCACGTCGTTAACGATGGTTGTGTAGACGCTCGACAACGGCCGGGACGGGTCGCACCCGTTTCCGACGCAGTCCGTTCCCACCGGCGTAGCGTTCAGATCGCGGTAGATGAGCAGATCGCGCCCGCGCTGTCCGGAATAGCCGACTGTCAGCACGCTGTTCCGCGCAACGTCCCGCTGCAAACTGAGATTTATGTTGTGGTATCGAGGCGTCTTGAAATTCCTCACCACCGAAAAAGCATTGTTCGGGAGTTGATTCGTCGGACTCGGGCCGTAGAGGGGGCCGACGAGCGCGGAATCAAAACAATTGTAGTCTCCCACACCGGTGGTGGGGTCGAAGCAACCGCTGCCCAGGACGTAATCCGTTTGATTAGGAGGAAGGAGGGACCCGCCTCCAAGGGCAACGTTTGAATAGTTCGTCACATTGAAGAAACCCAGATTCGCTTGTGTGAACACTCCCGTGCGCGCATGGGCGAAACTATAAGGGGAAGCAAACGCCCCAAAGTTCGCAACGTCATACGTCAATGAATAGCCCGCTCGCAACGCGGTTTTCCCGTCGCCGAAAATATCCCACGCGAATCCAAGATGCGGCCCAAAGTTGCGGTAGTCTACGTTGCTGATTCCGTTGGTGCCCTTTCCCACTTGCACCACGCCGGTACTGCTACCGGGGATGAAGTTCGCTTCCAGATTGTTCTTGTCACGCATGGTGCCATTGATGTCGTATCGCAAACCATAGCTCAGCGTGAAATTCTTCCTGATTTTCCAGTCGTCCTGGGCGTAGAACCCGACCGAATTCTGGTAGATGTGCCGGTGCGTGTCGCCAAAACTCCGGTCGGCAAGGTCAGCCTTGCCCAGAAGCAATTGCTCTACATCGTCCGCAACACCTGAGTTAATCGGCGCATAGTAGCTGAAGTAGCCAAGTGCAAGCCCGGTGCGCGCCTCATTGCGGATGCTGTTGGTCACGGCTCGCTGGAAGTTGCCGCCGATCTTGATGGTGTGGTTTCCCTTGACCCAGGAAAAGTGCTCCGACCAGTCATAGGTGGCGTCCGGCTGGGTCGACAGTGGATAGCCCTGAACCCCGCCAATATAGCCGCCGTAGCCCAAGTGATACATGTAAACGTACGGAACGCCAAAGTCCGCGGGGCCTAGAGGGCCGGTATCGATGCCCAGGCTCTTGGGATCGATCTTATTGTTAGGCCCCAGCACTTGCGAAAAACGTGTGTAGCCAAAGCGGCTTTCCAGGATCTTCGCCGTGCCGAAATTCTTGGTCCAGCTCAAGCCGAGCATCTGAGCCCGCGTGGGGGCGACTGAGTTGAACAGATCCGGATTGCTGCCGGCGGCAGGCAGGCCCGCATAGGGCGGCGCGCTCTGGAAGCTGTCCCCAAAAATGTATCGTACCGCAATCGAATTGCTGGAATTCACTTTTAAATCGAACTTAACGCCGAAGCTATTGGCGCTGGCAACCGTCGGTGTGCTGGTAATAAAGTTGCCTGTATCCGTGATCGGGAAGTAGTTCAACAGAGTCTGCCCAACCGGATCGACCGTAAGGTCGTTCGCCGCGATATCCGCAAGCGCAGCGTTCACGTCCGCAGTGGAAGGCACGGACCGTTCGGAAACGGAAGAAGATTTGTAGCGCTGCCCCTCGTAGTATAGGAACAAGAATGCTTTGTCCTTTACGAGCGGCCCTCCAATCGTGCCGTTAAACTGGTTATTGTGGATGCTGGTCGCCTGGCATTCACCCGGAGACCCGCAGTTATCAATGTTGTGTTTCCCGAAATAGTTGATGGCATCGCCCAAGCCGCTGTGATTTACCCACGTCCCCGACCCGTGCCAGGAGTTGGTGCCGCTCTTCACATTGAGCAGGATGGGAGCCCCTCCCTTCACGCCAAATTCGGAAGACGGCGTCTCCTGGACACTGAGTTCTTGGATCGCCTCGGGAGGAAATATAATCGCCGGAATACCGACGATGCCGGTTTGACCGATGGCCGAGTCGCCGTAGTACCGGTCGTTGTTGTACAAGCCATCAATGAAGTAATTGTTGGAGGTAGTACGCGACCCGTTGATGCTGACCGCAAGAAAGCCGCCGCCAGGCGTTCGTTGCACGCCGGGAGTGATCGCCACCAGCGAATTGAAATCGCGTCCGTTGAGCGGGACGTTCTCGATCTTTTCGCTGTCCACATAGTTGTTGTTGTTGGGAGAAAGATCGACCAGCGGAGCAGCTCCTTCCACCTCCACCGTTTCCGTTCGCTGTCCGACCGGCAACTTGAAGTCAGCGTGTGTAACCGCGCCGGTTAGGACTTCCGCCGTTTGCACCAGCGTCTTAAATCCCGGTGCGGTGGCTGTGACCTTGTACTTGCCGATGGCCAGGTCAGGGACGCGGAAGCCGCCACTACTGGTCGTGGTCGCGGTACGCTTCTCAGCCGTGCCCAGGTTTTCGACCGTGATCGTGGCGCCCGCAACGACCGCTCCGGACGTGTCCGTGACCTCGCCCGAAATCGTGCCGGTAATGGTTTGCGCAAGACTCAGCAGGCTCAAACAGATCAACAACAGAGAACCAACGACGGAAAGACCCCACCGCGACTGCATGTCATGCCTCCTCGGAACGTCCTGGCTGTCACGCTCGATAGTGATGGGAACCAAGTTTAACGTTCATCACGAGAAAGTCAACACCATCGGAGAACAACATCCGGTGACTGGCGGTCAACAACGCTCAACAAAATGTGAAGCGCCCGCGGAATTCGCGGTGTCTTCCGCCAGCGGCAGTGGAGGCCAGACGAGGTTAACCGAGCGGCGAATCGGTCATGCGGAAACGGGTGCGGACGTGTTCGGAGAGCAGTTCGACGGCATCGCGATTGGCCACGGGATCGGCCTTCGCCAGATATTTCATCGCTTCCACCAGCATCTTCTGACCGTCCACGTAGCGGGGATCGGTGGTGCGTTCACGCCTCTTGCGAGACATGTCCGGAGGAACAGTGATGGTAAACACTTTAGCCATGCGAACTCCACTTTCGGAGACTCTTGTGCAGTATATAGTCCCGGCCAGTCTTTTTCAGCTTGTTTCTCTTGCCGTGGATTCTTGTACGATTCTGACCCGTAGAGACGCGGCTTGCCGCGACTCCGTAGGCGGGCAAGCCCCGTCTCCGCAGCACTCCGATCCTCTGCTTAGCCTTGTGGAGAGATGAATTTCGTCTTCCCAGTGGTCTTCAGCTTGAACGCGTTCTCCGGAAGCTTTTGATTGATCTGGATATCCGAATACTTTGCCAGGCGGTAGTCGCCGCCCGGCTCGAATAACTGTTGCTGCACCAGGACTCCCTTGGCCGAGTCGATCCAGAGCCAGATGCGCGCGATGTTGTTTCGCAAACGGGTGGATTTCGGAATCAACTCCAGTTTCGCGGCCGCAACCCCGTTAGCGGTCTCCTGCCCCAAGAACTTCACGTCGTAAGACTTCAGCAGATCGTGCCCGCCGCCGCCGAAGCCGAGCGCCAGAAAGCTCTCGACGTCGCCACGATTCTTGCCGGGATTGTACTCGTTGACCTGATCGATCTTCGGCTGGTACACCTGAACCTTGCCGCCGCTGTAGATGACGTACTTCTTGTCGGGCTCGGCAAAGTCGGCCGCCATCTGGATTTCGCCGCCTTCACGCCGGAAATAAATCTTGCCCTTCTGGGTCTCGGTTTCGTCGACCACCTTCTGATATTGGTCGGTGACCACGCTGGCCTCGGTGGTTCGGAAGTTTCGGGCAACGCCATCCATCTGCGTGAGAACCTGTTCGAGCCCGGCAGATTCGCTCTGCGGCCACGCGGCCGTCGTCAACAGCCCGCCAACCACCAGGGCCCCGAAAAGAGGCGCTTTCAGCACGCCTCTGATTCGGTGAACTCTGAAACCTTGAAACTTCGAAACCATGAAACCTTCCTCTTACTCTTTTTCCACCCAGACTTTGTAACTCTGCAGATGCCCAGAAGGGTCCTTGACCGTCTCGACATTGGTAATGCGGACCGCGCCGGAGATCGGCTCGATGATCTGCTCCAATTGCCGGCTAACGTCGCCGCCCCCAGACGCATTCACCGCCGAGGCCTGGATCTGATAGATAAGCTCGCCCTTGGCGCCGGGAACCACCACCACGCCGGTCAGATGCGGGATGCGCTCGACCGGTTTGTCCTTGTAATTGATGAAGTGCGGCGAAACAAAAACAAACAGGAGAATCAGCGTGACCATGATGTCGTAGTGCAGGCTGCCCCGCTCATACGACCAAAGAATGTATCCGCGGATTGTGCGCCACATCGCGCCCATGGGAGAGACGGCTCTTTCAAGCGCCGTCGAGGCTTCGGGTTGTTGCCAGTGTATTTGGGAATTCATGGGATATCAAATCTTCGGTTACCGCCCGGTAGAGACTGGACCTGCACCGTCTCGGCTTGCAGCGGGTCGGGGGCTGTGGGAGACGCGGCAAGCCGCGTCTCTACGGAACAGCTACTGGAATCCGGTCCGTGCCCATATAAGGTTGCAGCGCCTCCGGAATGCGCACGCTGCCGTCGGCCTGCTGATAGTTTTCCACGATGGCAACCCAGGTACGTCCTACCGCGAGCCCGCTTCCGTTCAACGTGTGCAGGAATTCCGTCTTGCTCTTCCCTTCCGGACGATAGCGGATATTCGCCCGCCGCGCCTGAAAACTTTCGAAGTTCGAGCACGAAGAAATCTCGCGAAACAGGTTCTGCCCCGGCAACCAGACTTCAATGTCATAAGTCTTGGCGGAAGAGAATCCCATATCGGCGGTGCACAACGTGACCACGCGGTAGTGCAGGCCGAGTTTCTGCAGCACGGTTTCCGCGTTATGGGTCAGCTTCTCCAGTTCCTCGTACGAAGTCTCCGGACGCGAGAACTTCACCAGTTCCACCTTCTGAAACTGGTGCTGACGGATGATTCCGCGCACATCCTTGCCGTACGATCCGGCCTCGCTGCGAAAGCACGGAGTGTACGCGGTCAGCGAAACCGGCAAGCGCGCCGCGTCGAGCACTTCATCGCGATAGAGATTGGTCACCGGAACTTCGGCCGTCGGAATCAGCCAGAGACTCTTTTCGCCGTGCGGCACGCGAAACAGATCCTGCGCGAACTTCGGCAATTGGCCGGTGCCGTACATCGACTCGGAGTTCACCAGGTACGGCGGCAGCACCTCCGTGTATCCATGCTCTCGCGTGTGCAAATCGAGCATGAAGTTGGCGAGAGCCCGCTCTAGTCGCGCGCCCAGCGCCCAGTACACGGCAAAGCGAGCGCCGGTGAGCTTGGCGGCGCGCTCCAGGTCGAGGACTCCGAGTTGCTCGCCCACTTCCCAGTGCGGTCTGGGCTTGAAATCGAAATGCGGCGGCGTGCCCCAGCGGCGCACTTCGACGTTATCGGCTTCGCTTGTCCCTACCGGCACGCTGGCGTGTGGAATATTGGGGATTGCCGTCAGAATTTCGCGCAGGCGCCCTTCCTGTTCGGCGGCCTTCTTTTCGGAGTCCTGAATCTGCTCGCGCAACTCTTTGGTCTTCTGGATCTGTGCTGCGGCGTCCTCGCCGCTCTTCTTGAGTTTGGCAATCTCCTCGGAAGCGCGGTTGCGTTGTGCCTGTAAAGTTTCCGCTGCGGTAATCGCCTGGCGGCGCTCGCCATCGATGGCGCGAAAGTCTTTCAGAACTTCTGCTGGGTTCATGCCGCGCTGTCGCAGCTTTTCTTCCACCAGCGCCAGGTTGTCACGCACAAAGTTCAGATCGAGCATTGTGCATTAACTTTAGCTGAAAGAGGCGGGTCCGTGCACGCCGGCCAAAGTCTTGAACCGCAGAGGACGCGGAGATCGCGGAGATTTTCTGCCATTTCTTCTCCGCGATCTCCGCGCCCTCTGCGGTTAACGTCTTTTCTACGGTAAACTAGCTCGCGATGAGATTCCCCCGTATCCTGCGCTTGGCGCTCGGAGCGCTGGTATTGCTCGGCTCGATCCCGGGCGCGTTTGCGTCCGCTTACAACGCCCGTCCCAAGCTGGTTGTTGTCATCGTGATCGACCAGTTCCGCGGCGACTACCTGGAACGCTATCGCGACCAGTTCGGCGACGGTGGTTTCCGCCTGTTTTTCGAGCGCGGCGCTTATTTCACCGAGTGCAACTACGACTACGCCAACACCCGCACCGCTCCCGGACACGCCACCCTGTTCACCGGGAGTTACACCAGCGGACACGGCATTGTCGCCAACGAATGGTGGGACCCGCAGAAAAAGGAGCGCGTGACCTCGGTTGAGGACGACACCACAAAGCTTATCGGCGCCGCCAAAACCGGCCCCGGCGCGTCGCCGCACAATCTCATGAGCGATACCCTTGGCGACGAACTGAAACTGGCCACCGGCGGCAAAGCCCGCGTATTCGCCGTCTCGCTGAAAGATCGCGCGGCCGTCTTGCCCGCGGGCTTTTCCGGAGACGCCGCCTACTGGATCGATCCCAAGAGCGGCGACTGGATCACCTCCACCTACTACCGTCCCGACCTTCCCGAGTGGGTGAGGAATTTCAACGGCAGGCGTCCTTCGGAAAGACGCGCGGAGAAATTCTTAAACCGTGAGTGGAAAGACCGCGACGGAACCGTGCTCGGCTCGACCGCGCCACGAAACGGTAGAGACGGCGCCCCTGCGGGCTTCTACGAGGTCGTCGGCTCCACTCCCTTCGCCAACGACTACCAGGTCGAATTCGCCAAAGAACTCGTTTTGTACGAGAAGCTGGGCGCCGGCCCTGCGACCGACCTGCTCGTGATCAGCCTCTCGGCCAACGATATTCTCGGACACCAGGTTGGCCCCGACTCGCCGCAAATGCGCAGCATGGCGCTTGAACTCGACCGGAGTTTGGCGGAGTTCTTCAACTTCCTCGGCCATCAGATTGGCATGGCCAACGTGTGGATGGCGCTTTCCGCCGACCACGGCATCGCGCCGCTGCCAGAGTTCGCGAAGACGCTTCGCCTGCCCGCCGCCAATCTCGATGCGAAAGCATTGCGCGAACAGATCAATTCCCTGCTCTCGAAAAAGTATGCGAAGAAAGCCGACTACCTGCTCGATCTCGATTACCCGCTGGCATGGCTGAACCAAGATGCGTTCGCCAGCCACAAAGAAGCCGAGGCCGAAGCCGAGGCCGGCGAAGCCATGAAGCAAGCGGGCTTGGCCGGATACTTCACAAAATCACAGCTGGCCCGTGGAGAGACTCCGGCCACCGAAATCGGCCGCCGCTACGCCCACAGCTACTCGCCCGAAGGCGGATGGTATGTGATCGGAATCCCCACTCCATTCAACGTCGGAATCACGAAGGGTACCGACCACGCGACGCCTTTCTCGTACGATACGCATGTGCCGCTCGCCTTCTATGGCCTCGCTTTCCAACCCGGCATCTACCGGACGCAAGCCGAACCGGTCGACCTCGCGGTAACACTCGCTTCGTTGCTCGGAATCAACGCACCCGCCCAAGCCACGGGAAGAGTGCTGACCGAGGCGCTGCAGCCGCCGCACCGTTCCGCGGCGCCACCATCCGTACAACCCGCCACATCATCTGCCACCGCGCCCGCCGGGGGAACCGAATGACGCCCATCGGCAACCCGGACTTGAGCGTAAGCTTTGCCGGCATCGACCTGAAGAATCCGATCATCGCCGCCGCCGGCACCTTCGGCTATGGCATCGAATTCGAAGACATCGTGCATCTCGACCGGCTCGGGGGATTGGTCGTCAAAGGTCTCTCCAAAGAACCGATGACCGGAAATCCGCCGCCGCGCCTGTTTGAGACCGCCGCCGGAATGCTGAATGCCATCGGGCTGCAGAACATCGGCGCCTCCGCGTTCCTCACCGAAAAACTTCCCGCCTTGCGCGAAAAGAAGAATGTGGTCGTGTTCGCCAACGTTTTCGGCCACACCCGCGCGGATTACGAACACACGATTGAGATCCTGAATCAGGGCGACGGCATTGCGGCATACGAAATTAACGTATCCTGTCCCAATACCGCACAAGGCGGCATTCAGTTCGGCAGCGATCCCCACTTGCTCGACGAAGTGGTGCGGACGGCGAAGCGCGTATCCGCTCGGCCGATCATTGTTAAACTCTCGCCTAACGTCACCTCGATCGCGCAGATGGCATACGTGGCGCAGGAAGCGGGCGCCGACGCCGTTTCCCTAGTGAATACGTTTCTAGCCATGGCCATTGACGCGGAAACGCGCCGCCCAAGAATCGCGAATGTAACCGCCGGCCTCTCCGGTCCGGCCATCAAGCCCATCGCGCTGCGCATGGTTTACGACGCCGCTCACGCCGTGAAAATTCCGGTGATCGGCATGGGAGGGATCGCGACGCCCGCGGACGTAGTGGAATTCATGCTGGCAGGAGCAACCGCCGTGCAGGTGGGAACCGCGAGTTACTTCGATCCGGTAGCCACGGAAAAGCTAGTGGAGGATCTAACCAGCTATTGTCGCGAACATCGCATTGAACGCATTAGAGAACTGACCGGTGGTCTGCTGACCGACTGAAAAAAATCGAAGAACCTGAAATTCGATTATGGCGACGTCGTGATCTTTAACACCATGGATGACCGATCACGCGGGCATGACGAAATGGAAGGGGTGCTGGCGGCCGGCCTTATGATTGATGATTCCGCACCGAACGAACTACCATATACCCATGCCAGTTGACACTGAAACTCCGGTCTCTTCTTATACCCGCATCCGCGCCCCGCGGGGCACCACGCTTTCCTGCAAAGGATGGCAGCAGGAAGCGGCCATGCGCATGCTGATGAACAATCTTGACGAGGAAGTCGGCGAGCGGCCGCAGGATCTCGTCGTCTATGGTGGCACGGGCAAGGCGGCGCGCAACTGGGATTGCTATCACGCCATCGTCCGCTCGCTGAAGGCTCTGGAGAACGACGAGACGCTGCTGGTGCAGTCGGGCAAACCCGTCGGCGTTTTCAAGACTCACGAACACGCGCCGCGCGTGCTCATCGCGAACGCGAATCTGGTCGGGCATTTTTCCAACTGGGAGACGTTCAATGAACTGGAGCGCGCCGGGCTGATGATGTTCGGCCAGATGACAGCCGGATCGTGGATTTACATCGGCTCGCAAGGGATCGTGCAAGGCACATACGAAACCTTCAATGCGGCCGGCCAGAAGCATTTTAACGGCGATCTGAGCGGGAAGCTGATCGTCTCGGGCGGCATGGGCGGCATGGGTGGAGCGCAGCCTCTGGCGGCCACTATGACCGGAGCCGCGTTCCTTGGCATTGACGTCGATCCGGAGCGCATCAAGAAGCGCCTCAAGACCGGCTACTGCGATTTTCTTGTGACCACGCTCGACGAGGCGCTGCGCATTCTGAAGAATGCCGTCCGCAAAAAGGAGAACGTTTCGGTTGGGCTGGTGGGCAACTGCGCGGATATCATTCCGGAACTCGTCGAACGCGGAGTGGTGCCCGACATTCTTACCGATCAAACTTCGGCGCACGATCCTCTGAACGGGTATGTGCCGAATGGCATGGCGCTGGAGGCGGCGCTCGAACTGCGCAAGCGCGACCCAAAGGCGTATCAGGAGCGGTCGCTCGACGCCATCGCAAAGCATGTGGAGGGCATGCTGCGTCTGCAAAAAATGGGCTCGGTCACCTTCGACTACGGCAACAACATTAGGACGTTCGCGTTCCAGCGCGGCGTGAAGAACGCTTACGATTTTCCCGGATTTGTACCGGCCTATATTCGTCCTCTATTTTGCGAAGGGCGCGGGCCCTTCCGGTGGGCAGCGCTTTCGGGTGAGCCTTCGGACATCGCCGTAACCGATGATCTTGTGCTCGAACTCTTTCCCGAGAATCGCAGCCTACGCCGTTGGATTGAGCTGGCCCGGAAGCGGATCAAGTTTCAAGGACTCCCGGCGCGCATCTGCTGGCTGGGATATGGCGAGCGAGCTCGCTTCGGGCTGGCGATTAACGATCTGGTCAAGAAAGGTACGATCAAGGCTCCCATCGTGATTGGGCGCGATCACCTCGACTGCGGATCGGTGGCTTCTCCGTTCCGCGAAACCGAAAGCATGAAAGATGGTAGTGACGCTGTGGCTGACTGGCCGCTGCTGAATGCACTGCTGAATACGGCGGCGGGAGCGTCGTGGGTTTCGATCCACAACGGCGGCGGCGTGGGCATTGGCTACGCGCTGCATGCCGGGCAGGTCACGGTCGCCGACGGCACCGACATGATGGCGAAGCGCATTGAGCGCGTGCTGACAACCGATCCGGGCATGGGCATCATTCGCCATGCCGACGCGGGATACGAGGCGGCGAAGGAGTTTGCGGCGAAGACGGGCGTTCGCATTCCGATGGCGCGATCGTGAGCACCCACCGCGGAGACAAGGAAACGCACGAGGAGTTTGGCTTCATTCGTCTTCGGAGCAGTAATGCCTAGCCGCTCTGGCTTGCTGCTGGTTGATATCGGACAACTTCTTACGCTGCGTTCCGCCGCGAGCGGACCTCGGCGCCGGTCTTCCCTTTCCGATTTAGCCATCCTCGAAGACGCGGCTGTGCTCTGTCTCGGCGGCAAGATCGTCTCCGTTGGCACTGCCAGAGATGCTCTTCGCGATCCGTGGCTCAAGAAGAATCGCAGGAAGGTCATCGACATCGATTGTCGCGGACGCGTTGTTTTACCTGGCTTCGTCGATTCCCATACTCATCCGGTATTCACGAACCCGCGGCTGGTGGATTTCGAGAAACGGATTTCTGGTGCTGACTACGAAGAGATTGCCGAGGCAGGCGGAGGGATTCGCTCCAGCATTGAAGGGGTGCGGAAGGCGAACAAGAGTGCGCTGGCGCAGAGAGTTGGCACAGTGCTGGCGGATCTGGCTCGTCACGGAACCACGACGGTCGAGGCCAAGTCGGGCTACGGTCTCAGTTTCGAATCAGAATTGAAGTCGCTCCAGGCCATCCGGACGGCCGCGCGGGAGTGGCCGGGAACCGTGGTCCCAACATTTCTGGGCGCGCACGTGGTCCCGCCTGAGTATCGCGGCCGCGCTCAGGAATATGTCGATGTTCTCGTCAACAAGATGATGCCACCAGTCGCGAAGCGCAAACTAGCACAGTTCGTGGACGTCTTCTGCGATCGAGGAGCATTCACGGCGGAGGAAACCGCGCAGATTTTTGCGGCGGCGGAAGCAAACGGCTTGGCCGTCCGCGCTCATGTGGGGCAACTCAGCGAAACGCGGCTCGGGCCGTTGCTTCGCTACCATCCCGCATCACTCGATCACATGGACCATGTAAATGATGACGACCTGCCCGCGCTCGCTCAGAGTGACACAGTCGCAACTTTCGTCCCGGGAGCAAACTATTTTCTCGGACTAGCGAGATATCCGAACGCGCGCCAGTTCATTGATTCCGGTGTCGCGATCGCCCTGGCCACGGACTACAATCCGGGGTCTTCTCCAACCCTCAGCTTGCCGATGGCGATGTCGCTGGCCTGCACCCACATGAAGATGTCACCTGCGGAGGCGATCGTGGCGGCAACGATCAATGGAGCCTGGGCGCTTCGCCTGGCTGAACGCAAAGGCAGTGTGGAAGCGGGCAAAGACGCCGACCTGTCAGTGTTTGACGTGAGCGACTATCGCGAGATCCCGTACTGGTTTGGCACCAATCATTGCGAGATGACCGTTATGAACGGCGTGCCCAGCGGCCCTCTCTCGTCGTGAGAACCAGCATGAAGAGAATGTGGGAAAAGAACGTGAGCAAGAAATGGGATGGTGAAAATCGCCGGCAACAATTTTGAGGAACGGCACAGGGTTGCTATAATTCGAGAGTTCCGCACGGTTCCCAGCGCATCGGCTGTTTTGCTTCGCGGCGTCCCGCCCAGTGAGAGCGCCTAGTGCACGGCGAAAGCGGCCGTCAGTCGCTTTGTGGACAGAGCTGTTGCAGACAAGATGTGCGCAGAAAAGTGGCCAGGTAGCTCAGGTGGTAGAGCGCAGCCCTGAAAAGGCTGGCGTCGGCGGTTCAACTCCGTCCCTGGCCACCATGTTTTCAACGACTTAGCTCCATCGTCCCGCCCGTTTTTGGCTCCACTTGGCACCTTTTGGCTCCACAATTCTCTTCAACGAGCTAATTCACCATCCGCGATTGCGGTGGAATCGAAATACCGTGTGTACTTGACGCAATCGGCTTGGACGTGCGGGACTCGACCATCGCAGACATCTTGGCCAGTGCGCGCCGCTGTGACTCCGGCACGAACTGCGCATAGATATCCATCGTGGTCGAGATGCGGGAGTGCCGCATTTGGCCTTGCACGTCTTTAGGGTTGGCGCCTGCCTCGACCATCCAGGTTGCATGCGAGGTTCGCAAGCAACGCCAGTTGATCCAGGGCAGGTCAAGTTTGCGCGCGGCCGGCTTGATATGCCGCGTCAGGATATTGTTGTCACGCATGGCGGCGCCGGTCATGACCGACTGGAACACGAGATCCTCAGGTCGATCGGACTTCACGACTTTGTAGTGCCTGACGGCGCGTCCCGCTTTGACATCAACGGTCAGTTGCTTTAGGCGACTGATCCGCTCGATAACGCAGCGCTCAACGCCGATCGTGGCATTGCTCGCCTCGCTTTTGGGAGCGTCCCAGTCGCCGCGGCAGTACCGCTCATCGATGGTCAATGAATCGGTGCCTACGTCTTCCCAGCGCAAACCGATCAACTCGCTGACGCGGAGTCCTGTCCACACGGCCACGAAAACCATGGTGGCGTACGGCTCAGGAATCAGCTCAACCAATTGTTTGAACTGCTCTGGGGTAACGTGCGGCTTGGTTTTGCGCTTTCCTCGTTTGTTTGCGGGGAGACGGATTCCCTCGACCGGGTTCTTGACCAGCAATCCGTACTGGACTGCCGAGCCGAGAATGCTCGAGAGCACGTCCTTTATTTTGTCTTTCGATTCATGTGCTAGGGGCGAAGCCGCCAACCCGGAGAAATACCGCTGCAGTGTGAGAGGTGTCAGGTCACGAAGAGAAAACTTCCCGAACTCCGGCACCAGATAATTAGCGATAACGCCTCGAGTGCGTTCCTGAGTCGTTTTGGCCATCAGCGGCATGAGCAGTGATTTATAGGTGTTTTCGACGTATTCGCTGAAGTTGGTGGCGGATCCGATTAGCTCCAGTCCTTGGTTCTGAGGACGGAGGTACTCGGCCGCAATCTTGCGAGCCTCCCGTTCCGGCACGGTTGCCGGCGCGATCCGCACGCGCGTTTTCCTTCTTTGTAGTCGACCTCCGACGAACTCATCGCGGCGGACTTGAATTTCCCACCACTTGCCGCGACGCCTAGGTCTCGGGTCTTGAAACCTCCGGCGGGCCATCGATTCAAAGTCTCCCTTCGATGGCCTGCCGAGATTTGCCTCGGTCGAAACAATACCACGCCCTTCATCGTGTGTTGACGAGGATCTGGCTGATATTTTGGTCGCTGACTCAATCAGCCCTTTGGGCAGGAAAGCACCGGGGCTTGCGATGCGATTGGGAGGCAGATGCGGCAAACCCCACTGCGATCTGCCGACTGGAATCAGTACCGGGGGTCCTGGAGGGCAGACCTCCCCGTAGACCGCCAAAAGCCCCTCACTGGAAATAAGAACACCCACGCTGGGGGTTGGTATCGAACCCGAAATGTGGAGGCAATGTTCCAAGCAACTTGTCCTTCGACGGTGCGGTCGCCTTTGAGGTGCCAGTCATGTCCGCTAACTCCCACAACGTTTCGTTCGAGGAAGCCAAAAACAGGAAAGCGTGGAAGCAGTCTGACCTACGAAGCCCCACATTTCCTTAATACCAAGTTTTAGAACAACTTCCCTGCTATTTCGGACATTTTTTCGCAGAACAGTTAGGTTGGCGTGGAGCCTCAGACCGTCAGACCGATGGAGGATGATGTGTTGCGGACTAAGGCAAGCCGCTTAGCGCGCGCGAGATCATTACTCAGCACGGTATGGCAGGTTATACGTCTACTTGACGCCAGCAGTTACTTCAGTAACTACCCATCGGTGGCCGAAAATACTTTTCAGGATTCCTACCCAAAAGCCGCTCCCCTTTGGTATAATATGAGTGTTACATATTTTGCCGTCGGAATAGACGGTAATCTTAGAGATCCCATCACGGGGTTGATAACGAGCGACTCGCTCAGCAACAGGACGCCAGTCCTGAAAATTTCTCGAAGCGAATTCCAAGAATAGTCGAAACGCCATGCGTCCATCGGGACTTGATCCCCCGATGCTGATGAGAGTCTTTAATCGAGACCCACTGACTGCGATCATTGGAGTGGCGCATGTCCACAACCCCGCTGCAACCCACCACAGTCACACTTGAGACTTCGTGCAAAATTGCACGAAGTGAGAAACCCACCATAACACTTGCTGATTTGGAAAAAGTTACACCAGACCAAATCGTCGCCATGTCCTTCAGAGAATTGGACGGCTTTATCGACGATGGCGTCCAATGTATTGCACTCAACCGTGCAAGCATCATCCGTGCACGACAGGCCGTGAGGCCAGCATTCATCCGCATCCACGCCATGTTGACAGAAAAGTCACAAGGTGTCCGCAACGACCTCAACGATGTCCCAGTCATGACGTGGACAATGTTTTGCCACAACAAATATTTGCTGGGTTGCAAACGGACGCTAGATGCACTCATCAAAGATGCGGGTCTGGAAAATCCCAGCAAGCAAGCTAAGTTTCTCAAAGGCGACAAGGCCATCCTGTTGGCAAACGGCACAGACCGTCCAGTCTCTTATACTGGTGAAGTCACCCACGTCCACGAGAAAACTAACCCCAATGACTATCGCAAGGTTGAAATCGCCTATCAAACGCCAGATGGGGTAAAGAAGGATACCGTCCCAGTGACGGCGGTCGAGAAAATCAAAATCACTAAAAAGCATCTGGCGATTGGCGATCTGGTCATACTGGATGACATCGAAGGCGGTGCGGAAGTCCGTTATGACGGTAACAAGAAACTCACACGGACGGACACCCTCTCAAAAGCGGAAGCCGCAAAATTGGCACAGGACGAAAGAAATGTAGCGAGTGCCAAGAAGAAGCGGGAAGCTGCCGTCGCGAAGAAGGCGAAGGCGATGGAAGACAAAAGGTTGATCGCCGCCGCGAAGAAGGAAGCCGCCGCGCTACAGGCAAAGAAGAAGGCCAACGGCAAGCGTGGGCATAAAGCGGCCACCAAGCCCACCCGTCCTTTTATCGCGCAAAAACTTGGCGATAAGTTTTTCGTCTTCGAAAAAGGCGAGGTCGAGATAAGCATCCGCACTGCCAAGTCCAGCCAGTTCGACACGCTGGCGGACGCCGTGGTCTGTGCCAATGGCCTCAACCAAAAGTATGGCTTTGAGGCCACCATCTAACGCGGAGTGGACGCTGTGGAGAGACAGCGTTTAACGCGGAGGTCTGGTCACAACCCCAGACAGCGGAGTCTTAGGAGACCATCGTGGCAGAAAACACGGGTATAAGCTGGGCACACGATACGTGGAATCCGTGGATGGGGTGCGATAAGGTTGGGCCTGAGTGCCGCCATTGCTACATCGACCGCCAGAAATGTTTCAACGGTGAGCGTGAAGCATTTGGTTCGGTTAATCGCACCAAGACCACTTGGGACAATCCGCACAAATGGGAAATTGATTGCGCCATCCACAACTACGCCAAGCGGGTGTTCACCTGTTCGATAAGCGACTTCTTCCACGCCAAGGCTGACGCATGGCGGGATGAGGCATGGCGCATTATCAAAAAATCGTCCCGTCTCGCTTGGTTAATCCTCACCAAGCGTCCCGCGCTGATCGAATCACGCCTACCTGCGGATTGGGGCGAGGGGTATCCCAACGTTTGGCTAGGCGTTTCGACGGGCTGCAACAAGACGCTGCACAGGATGGATATGCTTCGCAAGATTCCTGCGGCGGTGCGTTGGGTGAGCACGGAGCCTTTGCTGGAAGACGTCTCACAGGACATCAACTTCGATGGGTTTCACTGGGTCGTAACAGGCGGGGAGAGCGGCTTCGGGGAAGAGTATATGTACGACCCTAAAGATGATTGGCGCATGGTCACGAGAAAGATAAGTGTGGACAACGATGATATTGACCTGCCATTGAATCCTAACTATAAAATAGTCCAAGTCCCAGCCGCGAAAGAGACTGTCTTGGGTCGCCGCACGATGATGCTGAAATGGGCGGAAAACCTGCGCGATGTGACCAAGGCGGCGGGCCTGGCGTTTATGTTTAAGCAAGTGACGGCACCTAATAGCGGCGTCGGCGTGAATGCGTTAGGCCGCGATTGGCACGAGTTCCCCCCTGCGCCTCACGGACTAGCTTGGGCACCACGGAATCCCATCCCTGCAAAGAATCACTGGACGGACGTGCAAATCGAGAACCTGTGGACGGAACAAAACCAGCGCAAATCTGGTGTTTGAGGAACAGGCATAAAGTTTGGCGTCGGCTGTGGTGCGGAGGCAAATCCCGCGATGGCCTGTTGGGATAATTGTCCGGCTCATGAAGTACCGGCGGCTTAGACCTCTTTAGGGGTGCGACGACCCCTTGCCTCCGAACCCGACTGTGACAGAGTCACGGTCCGACCCCACGCGGGGGCGGCATCTTCGAACCGTCCGATCCCCCGGCACAAAACAAAAGGCATTCCAGTTTCGCGGGGAGCCAGTATTACCCAAGTGGAGGTAAGAAAACATGTCAAAGAAGCAAAGAAGAGAAGCGACTAACAGAAGTGCTTCTTAAGAAAATCAACCTGCAACGAGGGGAGGCGATATGAACCACGACGAGGTATTGAAGAAAGCGATTAAGTCGCAGGGCGAAGAGGGAGTGATTGTGCACAAGTGCCAGATGCCATTGGACGGGTCTGCCTACATCAAGTGGGACACGATGAAGCTAGTCGTGGACAAGGTTGAGAAGGGCGGCAACCTTGAGATGCAGGTATGGGGCGGTCTCTGCGGCGAGGCGGAAAGCGAGCGCTGCGGCCGCCCAGCGGAGAACATCGTCGTGTGCAAGGAAAACCCAGAAGTCATTCATGCCGCCCGTGGCTGGACTTACCTGACGGGCTGTGGCGGCCACCACATATGCGACAGTTGCATGGACAGGCTGTGGGGCATGACCTGCGTGCAGAAGCAGTAGATTATTCGTTCCCCGGCTCGAGGTAGTCGCCGAGCAGCAGGCTGAGGTCGGCGTAGACCAGGGGTCGTACGGCTTCCTGATCGCTAGGTCACGCTTCGCGTTGGCGGGCAGTTCAGGAGTCCGAGGCTGCAGCAGAAGCCTCACCGATAAGTACAAGGCACTCGCCATTGACGTTGCCACGGGCGGGCATATTGCTGCCGCGCATCGTGCCGAGGAAGAGATCACCGTCAATGCGCCAGCCGCGCCGTTGCAACCAGAGCCATCGGTTGCGACGGCGTAATGAGTGAGGGCACGGAAGATCGTGCCCCACAAGTTTTCAGCACCCAACTGCAAGGGCAGGGTGCAGCGCCGGCAACGGCATCGCGGCCCTGGATTACCGTTGATGGCGAACTAAATCGAGTATTAAAGGAGCATGGCGCAAATGGCTAGAACGATATATTTCCCCGATCTATCTCAACAACTACAGGGCGCTCTCTGGCAGTTCGACAGCGTCTATGACTTAGGCAACGGCACCGCGTTGGCGATCGATTACCCCGATTACGGGAACCCCGCTGATACGTGCCCCAACCACCGCCCTATCGTCGCCGTCATCAGCTTGGACACGGGCGAGGAGCTCATAAGAAAGGAACTCTAAAAGCATGAAGCGTTCCGTCGATTTCGCCAAGAAGGTCTGTAACACAAAGGGAGAAACCAATGCCCCAACCATGTAAATACAGACCCGCAGCCACGGTGAACCGTGAAGGCGTCAAGCCCGATCCCACATCCGCCGCTCGAATGCGGGCGTACCGCAAGCGGAAACTTAACGCTGAGCGTGAAGCCGAGAGAACATTCGATAAAGCCTACCAAGCCGCCTACGAGCAACGGCAACGAGAAGGCCGAGCCCATATTTTCACCGGTCCCGACTCACCGCTCTGGGAGTTTTACCGAATGCTTGGTCTCAGACCGCTTGAAGGCGAAGTGATGGGCTGCGAAGCTATACGGCAAGCGTGGAAACGTAACGCCGCTCGTCTACATCCAGATCGTCCTGACGGCGATGCAGTTAAGGCGGCGAGGCTAAATGAACTTCGGGCAATGGTAATGAAAATAAGAGGTTGGAATCATAACGAAGGAGTTACAAATGAGCATTGATAGGTTTTACAAATTCGAAGACGGCAAGCGGGTCGAAATGCCCCGCATCTATGTGAATAACGATCCTGCATCGTGCCGCATCGACGGTTACGATACCGCAGGTGACTTCAAGGTTTATCTCCACCACGGCGGCGATGTCACCTTCAAGGATTGCGAGGAGAAAGGCTTCCATCAAGTGGACGACTGCTATTTCTTTCGCACGCTCAAAGAAGCTCGGGCTTTTTGTGAAGGTGGTTGGAAGAAATATAAATTCACGGGCGAATACGCAGATGACATGACAGCAAGCATCTACGTTCACGACCACTCGAATAAGAGGGGCACCATTCTCGCCAACTTCGAGGACAGCAAACTAACCGCAGGACTGGAGAAAACAAATGAGTGAAATCCACGACTTGAACTTCAAACTCGACAGCATCGTTTCCGCTCACAAAAAGGAGAGTGATGCCGAGGCGGAAATCGTTTACGAACGTCCGCATCGCTTCCCAATATTTGACGCCAACCGCAATAAGCTGTATGAGGCGGCGAAGATCATCGGCGAGATGTGGTGTAATCTCGACGCCAATGACCCTGACCCCGATCTTGAAGACGACGAATTTGTCTACCGTGGCGGCGTCATCATGCTCACTTTCAGGTACTACAGCCCCTATGCGGATGGCTGGGTTGATCTGACCTACAACCAAGTCATCACCGACATCTTCTACGGTCAACGCTGGTATCACCAGCACAAGACATGGAACGACGTGATGGCTGAGTTGGATAAGGATGCCAAAGCCAAGGAAGCGGCAAGGAGCACACAACTGTCAGTGAACTCAAAGGGCAAGAGGTATTGCGATTGTGAAGTCTGTGACAGCATGACCGAGGCTGGCTGCCCTAATGCACCCACGCTCGACACGGGCGGCAAGTACTATTGCCACTGGTGTGCACCATACCCCAACGGGCCTGAAGGCCCAACGAACCGTCACGAGACCCGGTGAAGAGTCTAGACGACGCCGGAATCAACGATCACATCGTGGATGCCGGCCGAAAACTGAAATGCACCGGTACGTGACAACATGGGGACCATATACCTGCTTCACTTCGATCAAAAGATCGGCCGCAGCCAACACTATCTTGGTTGGACGAGGAACCTGGACCAGCGTCTCGACGACCATCGTACCGGTCGCGGCGGCAAAACCACGGCGAGGTTTCGCGCGGCCGGTATCGGCTTCGAGCTGGCTGCACAGTGGTCAGGCTCCCCGGACGACGAGAAGCGCTTCAAGAACAGGAGCCTGCGATCGCTTTGCTCGATCTGCAAGGAGAAAACAATGACAGTACTCGAAGCAATGCAGCAGAATGCAGACGTAAACAGAAAAGTGACGATGTCACTCACGGATCTAACCCGCGTGACCAAGAACTCGCGCTCTCGGGTCAGACAAGAGCTGAAGACTCTGCTGGACGGAGGCAAGATGACCGTCTCCAGCAAGGGTGATGCCGGCCGGAACAAAACGGTCTACCAACTTGCACTGTGCGTGCCGTTGCCTGCCACTGTGCAGGAAAACTGTGCACAGCACAGTGCCGCCCAGTCAATTCGCACAGCGGAGCAAGATACAACTAACTCTGTTGAATCGACGGAACTTAACACAGTCCCACCACACAGTGCCGTGCGCACAGTTCAAGCCGGTGATTCCGCCCAGTCAAATGGCTCCTCCAGTGACGGCAGTCCGGTACTAAACGCACAGACCGCGCACGCCACCTCTATGCCTCCCGCGTTGTTGTTCTTCAAAGACGTCGAGGGTATAGGTCCCTGCCTCGACCTGACCCGCCACTACATCGCCGATCTTGAGATCGTGAATCTCGCGCTCCGCTATCCGGAGTGGTCATCCAAACATTTTCATTCCGGCACGCTTAGCGTCTTTCATATTCCTTACCGTGACTCCAGGGTCGAGGACACCTTCCATGCGCTCCTATTCTTCCCTGGTAACGCGGCTGACTCAAAGGTTTGCGACCGGTGCAACCCGAACTCAGCTTCTCCCAGCTCACTTTGCCGCCAGCACCTACTAATGCACCAGTTACGCAGTGCGTTCCCCAGCGCCGTAGAAGTTCACGCCCAGGTTTGCCGGATAGACAAATACGCCCAAGCACTATATGACGTGCGCCGCTTCTGCACTCACTGTGCCGGCTCATCGTTGCCGGCAGGCATGTTCCCGGGCTTCGAGTACGTGCCGCATGAGCGTCCCATCAGTCCCAATGTCAGTACCCCCCAAGGTGTTGCCGATCCTGCGTGTTCCGCCGGCTCTAGGCAAGATTCTGTGCATGCGGACAGGGGCGCTGCGCCGGCTTCCGAAACTGCCTAGCCCTTTTGCTAGGTCTGTGGGGCCCTAGGCTGCTGCAGCCCGAGCGCCAGCATTCTGGCCACCTGGTGCCGCGCTCCAAGAGCGGGCGCTGGTACTAGCCGCAACCGGCAACGTAGTTATTATTACGGCCCGGTGATTACCGCCCGGACTTCCAACGCTGACTTTGAAAAGTTGCTATCTGCTGCCGCGATGGAAGCGCGGGTGATTTCGCCGAAGGGCTAGCGCGCCCGCGCGCCCACAGCTTTCCGCCCGGCAAAGTGAATTACCCCTGGCTCTATGCCCGGCGGAGCAACGCGACGCCCGATTCCCAAACCTTGCGCTGTTTTGGGCGCCAGCCGGGAATTAGGCTGGCAGACGAGGCGCAGTCCTTTCTCCGCCACGCTGGGCGTTACGCTCCGGCAATCAACTCACCTTGCTCGCCCTTCTCTTAGTTTGAATCCAATCCCGGCAACATCATCATGTTTTCCCAATTCCAATTGCTTATGTGAGAGCAACTCGTGCCCACCTGCGTGCGATTCGCTCCAGATGTTAATTCACCCTAGTGAGGCAATTAAATGTTAGAAGCCACCGAGCAATGTCAGGACGCAGTCCTTGCAGAATCCCAAGTCCCCGAAATACCCCAGCCAGAAACTCCATCGCAGGACGAAATAGCCCTGACTGACCAGATCGTCCAGCTTTGGCAAATTCATCTGGATTTTCGAGCCTCGATCAAGAACGAAACGCAAAAGTTCCGTAGCCTACGCGACGAACTCGCCAGACATCTCTCCGAGATGAAACAAGTGCTCGCAAAACCGGGCCGTAATGGTCAGTGGTCATCATTCTTGAAAGAGCACAAAATTCCCCGCGGCACGGCGGACAGGCTCGTTCAAAAGTACGAGCGGACTCTCAGCACGCACGCAAATTGCCTCACCGAGCAATTAGCCGAGCCCACAGAGGAAGAAATCCAGAAACTTTTTTTCAAGGTTTTCCCGAAGCTGCGCTGGGTACTTCGCACCCCACAAAGCGTCTACCGCTTCATAGATCTGCTGTCCTTATCCAGCGATGGAATATGTCGTCGGCTGACTGAGGAAGGGCTCCTTCTTATCAAACCTCTGGCACAATCACAATCTGATGCTCCGCAAGACCTAGCCATGGAGCCCTCGCCTGGAGAAACAGCGATCGAGTCCCAGATGGTTTCGGCGCCTTCAATGGTCGAGTCAGATGGCGAGTTGATGTGACAGTGGAACTGCAGGGTCCGCGAAATCGTCGAGTGGTCCAGCGTCCATTGTCGGACGATCCCCAGAAACGTCCGTAGCGCGTGGGGGTGCAGTACAGCCTGGTGAGGAAGGGGCTGATTAATTATTGACACACACCCAGACTGAAATCACTGCTTGCCCTGGCTGCGAGACGTGCCCGGGGCAAAAGCCGCGTGCTGGTCCTCAAAAAGTAGGCCGCTTAACGTGACCGGCACTAAATGCAACCACGCAGAACCAGCCGGCAACCGCCCTCAGGCGAATTGCCGCAGGTCCTACGGACTGTCCCCAGCCTGAGACGTAGCCTTGCCTCGTTGCTGATGTTTTCTAGAGTAAGCCTTCGGAAATCTGTAAACGCTGTTGTATCAACTAGTTGCGGCTATCGATTTTGGAGTTTTAATTGGTAGAATAGGGGTAGTGAACACCCTTTCGTCCGCAGCCCTCAGATACGATAACTCCCTATTTTTCAGTACTTTTCTGGCACTTGTGAAAACCGCCACCAGTTTAGGGGGGAAATCAGAATGAACGAGTGCCAGCCGATCGAACCACGCCTGCAGGTCGAGATTAATGGCATGCGGGCCAAGTCTGTGCGCCTGCGATCTCATCCGGGCGCGCCCCGTGACTTCGATGTGGTTGTTGAGGACCCGTGGCTGGGAGTCTTCGCCCTCCACCGCCAGTTCGATCTGCTTGCGAAAGAAGAAGGTTCGGAGTGGCGCGCGGTAACGTTGGATGAGCTCCGGAGCATTCTTCTAGCAAACAGAGGTGTTCGGGATACCGATGACGAGAGAAACGACCATCAAACACTTGAGCTCACCCCACCTGGCGAGCCGAATGAATTCGCTGGGGCCGGCCCGAAACTGGTTCGGTTGGGAACGATCATCGGCCTAGATGCATGTGTCCAACGCATTGCAACTCTCTTTTATAGGGCTTCGATTCCGCACCTCAGGGCAGGAGCAACCTTCGTCGTTCCATCCATGCTAAATGCCCGGGAGTGTTTGCTTCGAGCCGGCTTTTGCCAGGACCAGCGGTACGAGTCCGTTCTGTTCGACCCCGAGAGCAAAATTGCGATTCGACTATTGGAGCGCGACCCGCGAGCGCTTCTACGATAGTTGACCGGGTAATTTCCTCCCCCAACAACTGAGATCGAAAACGGAAGGAGATTTGACCGATCGTGGCAATCAGTGGAACACCGTTCGAGCGGCTGTTTGTGGGCGGGCTACGGGACGCTGAACGCTTGGCTTCTGCGAATCCGCTGCAGATTGCGACGGTCATCAATCTCAGCCTGGAGCAGTCTATGCGGAAGTGTAAGGAAATTTATTACGAGCACATTCCGATACCTGATGACCAGGTCGTCCCCGCCCCAAAGCTGGATGAAGCTCTGATGGCGATTACTCAACACATTCGCGGCGGTCGAGTGCTAGTCCACTGCGCGGCGGGGATGAGCCGAAGCGTCGGCGTAGCCGGCTTGTATATGCACGTAGTAGGGTACACGACCTTCGAAGCGGCCCTTCGCACAATTGCCCAGCAACGCGAGGTAGATCTTTCACCCGCCATGAAGCGAAGCATAAGGAACTATCCGGAAGCAATTTAATTAGGAGGAAACTCGATGAAACCTGTCATTTTGAAGGATGGCGCAGGCAATCCCCAAGGAGTGATCCGAGAATTGGCCGGGGACCAAGAAAGGCTCTGTGATCGGGCCGGGAACGCTGTCGCCACCTACCGGCGGAATGTTAACTTTACGTACGACAACAATGGCGTACGCTTCGGAAGCGGCAACCGGCTGGCGGGCCTAGTCGAACACAAAGAATAGTCAGCCCGGTGGCTGTCTGCAGGCCCTTTCGCCCCGCAGGGACGACTGATTGCCCCTCATCCATCCCCTCCCCTAAGTGATTGCAGTGGCAGCATCGATGCTGGCGCCGGTGTGCCAGCCGTGTGCCAGATTTGGAGGAGAGTTTTTGTCTCGTCGCATCGGACAGATCGTCAGCCGTGGCCGGCAGCGCTGGCTCGTGCGCGTCTTCCTCGGCCGCGAGCGCGAAACCCGGAAGCGGCGCTACCACAATCGCACAATCCGCGGCACCGCGCGCCGCGCCCAGGAATACCTGACGAAAATGCTGCGCGAACGCGAGCTGGGCCGCGGTCTCGAGGGATCGGAGATCACACTCAATGAGTTCCTCGATCGCTGGCTCGAAGCAGCTGCGAAACCGAAACTCCGGGCTAAGAGTTACCGAAGCTACGAAGGACTACTGCGGCACTATATTCGCCCGGTGCTTGGCGGAAGAATCTTGTCCACCATCACTCCACTCGATATCCAGACGTCATGCCAGCAGCTGATCGATCGCGGTCTGTCGTCTCGCACCGTTCGTTACACGCACTCGGTCCTGCGTTCCGCCATGCGCCAGGCGATCCGATGGCGGCTCTTGCTTCAGGATCCCACGGAGGGTGTGCAGTTGCCCCGACTTGGAAGGCGCGAAATGCGGGTACTGACTGTTGAGCAATCCAGGATTTTCCTAGAAGCTGCCCTGAAAACTCATTACGGTCCAGTCTTTGCGGTTGCTCTCACCACCGGCATGCGTCCATCTGAATACCTGGCGCTGAGATGGTCAGTCGATTGGGATCGCGGCACGGTGAGCGTCGTACGTACCCTGGAGAGAACAGCAGGGTGTTGGCGGTTTGCCGAGACGAAGCGATCTCGCAGCCGGCGAGTCATCAAGCTCCAAGGGTGGGTGCTCGAAATACTGAGGCGACTCGAGGCAACAACCAGCAAGCGGCCTAAATGTGACTTGCCTGACGCAGCCGACCTGGTATTCACCACTGCGACTGGTCGCCCGATTCATTCCGACAAGCTGGCGCAACGATTCAAGCACATTCTGCGCGAGGCAGGCCTGCCTACGATACGGCTTTACGACTTGCGCCACACCGCAGCGACGCTGGCGCTATCCGCCGGCGTGCCGCCCAAGGTCGTTGCTGAGCAGCTTGGTCATGCCAGTGCGGCATTCACCCTGGATGTCTACTCCCACCTGTTGCCGCACATGCAGGAAGAGGCAGCGACAAAAGTGGAGCAGATTCTTGCAGGGCCGAGTCTGCTACGGCACCGAACGGGTGGCAAGAAGCGTTTCCGTGAAACTGGACCCAAGAAGCCTCCTAAGAGCGCCAATACGGCGCCAGAAGGGAGTCGCACTAGTATTCGAACCTAAAGCAGTTTCGCTTTATATTCGCCATCGAGAGTATGATGAATTGAAATCGTTGTGCGTGGCGTCACTGAGTTCGAAAGGTGTAGTTCGTAGATTCAGGTCAATCGGGGAGGTCGAATATGCTGCTTGTCGTTTTGGCCGCTGTTCAAATTGTTTTCTTAGCCGTTCTCGTGATCCTCTTTCTGGGGGGCCGTCGTAAGGATCCACAGAGTTCAGTTCCAGAGTTACTGGCCGGTCTGGCGGACCTGCGCGGCTCGGCGGAACGGCTTGAGGGCAAGATTTCTGGCGATATGCCCACTTTAAGGGAAGACAGCCTCAGCTATTCGAAACAGGCCCGGCAGGAAGCCGCGGCCGAAGCGCGATCGTTGCGTGAGGAATTGGGCACCCACCTGGGCCAGCTCGGCGGGCAAATCAATGACAACCTCTCCGAGTTCCGCCGCGATCAGGTGTCGGCGGCCAACCAGCTCCGCGATGGTGTCACGGCTCAGATCGATCGGCAGGTCAGCAGCACAACCGAATCCGACCAGCAGCTGCGCGACGTCATGCAGGAGAAATTTTCCGGCCTGCAACAGCAGGTGAGCGAGCAGCTCACGGACTTCCGAGATCACCAGGCACAAACGAGCGAGCAGCTGAAGGATTCCGTCCAGACCAACTTCAGTCGCCTGGGATCCGAACTCCGTGAGACGAACAAAGAGCTCAGCGGAAAAGTGCAGGGCAGCTTAGTCGATCTGACCGGGAAAATTCAGGAGCTCTCCGCCGCGAACGAGCAAAAGCAGGATGCATTGCGACAAGTCGTCGAATTACGGCTAGACAAGCTGACCGATAGCAACAACGAGAAACTTGAGCAGATGCGACAAACCGTCGATGAGAAGTTGCATACGACGCTCGAAAAACGGCTCACCGACAGCTTCGGCCTGGTGACTGAGCAGCTTGGGAAGGTGCAACTCGGCCTCGGCGAAATGAAGGATCTGGCCAACGGGGTTGGAGACCTCAAACGAGTGCTGACGAATGTAAAGACGCGGGGAGGATTCGGAGAAGTACAGTTGGGCCTTTTACTGGATCAGATGCTTTCCCCAGAGCAGTACGTTACGAACGCCCGTATTCGGGAGCACTCGCAGGAGTCCGTCGAGTATGCGATTCGTATGCCGGGCACAGAGGATGGCGAGCCTGTTCTGCTTCCGGTGGACGCGAAATTTCCGCGCGAGGCTTGGGAGCGGCTCGAAGATGCACAAAGCCGCGGCGACCAGGCTGCCATGAAAGAAGCTGGTGCCAAGCTCGAGGTTGTGGTTCGAGCATCCGCCAAAACGATAAAGGAAAAATATATTGATCCCCCGACCACCACCAGCTTTGCAGTCATGTTTCTACCAACTGAGGGCTTATTCGCGGAGGTCGTTCGGCGCCCGGGGCTAATCGATGATCTTCAGACGAATTATCACGTTTGCGTGGCTGGCCCAACTACATTTGCGGCACTATTAACCAGCCTGCAGATGGGCTTCCGCACTTTGGCCATACAGAAGAAGGGCAGTGAGGTATGGAAGCTGCTCGCTGCAACCAAGCTGGAATTTGAAAAGTTCGGCGGCTTGATGGCTAAGGTAGAGAAACAGGTCGGAACCATCCAGAGCACCCTCAAACTAGTCAGCAGCAAGACGCGTACGATCAATCGCAGGTTGCACGGGGTGGAAGTGCTTGACGTGCACGCAACAAGCGGCGTGGCACTGCTCGACGGTGACCAGGAAAAGGAAGAGCCTTGCCCGGCGGCGGACCCGGTGGTGGCCGAAGCAGAATTGTAAGGCAGAATTGTAGGTCAGAGCTGTTTTAATTCACCCGCTTCCCGACTGACGGCCGATCAGTAGCGCATGCCCGCGAGTTCTGAAATTGCTCCGATGTGGCGAAGCAAGCCCCCACTTTCCGAGGTATGGGGAAATCGCGCGGCTATAAACGTTGTGAATATTGGTGACGTTCACCATGGAGTTCACCAAATGGCGGGTTGCCGCATTGATCCGGACGTGACCGGCCGGAAGTTTCGCCCTGTCCTCGTCAGAGAGCTGGTCAAACCAGTTGATATATTCTTTCCATTGTTCGCGCGCAAGGCGAGCATAGTACTTATATTGCTCGGGGTTGGTCAGCACCGTAGAAAAGTCAAGATGAGCCATGGCGGTTTGCCGCAGGATGTCTTCATTTAAAGCCAAGTTTTCGATCTTATATGTTTGGGACGGTATCCGACCATCGATGGAACCTTCAGACCCAGAAATCGCCGCGTCGGACGACTTTGTCACATTGTTTCAGGCGAGTTTACGCCGGTGCTCGCAAAGCACGCGAAGTCGTTCTCACAGTTCAAGGCCACGGCGAAGCTTGGCGAATTTCTGGAGGCCCGGTTCTCTCAATCGTTCTAGCCAGCTGGAAGATGTCGGTCGGCCGTCCCTTGCCAACAGGTTATTCCACGCTGCTTTAGACAACTCATGCGAGCGAGGCTCGCCCGCACGGACTGAAGCGAGGAGTCACGGTCATGTTTCCATTGTTCCCACTCGGGTGAATTGTGGCCGCGCCCGGCCGAGACCTTCTCAAAGGTGACAAAGGCGTTGCCTGCAAGAAGTTCCACGCGCACGCCACGATGAGGTGAGCGATGTCCGCGAGGACGTGGTCTAATCACACGCCCTAGTGACCTGGAGCACTGACAGCTTTCGCGAAAAGGTTTCATGTATGGGCCAAGAATTATCGAAGCCAAATTGTTTCCTTGGGCGTAGACCGCGTTCCTCGATGGTTAGTTCGCTTCCCCGGGCAGTAATCCACGGTTGTATATATGAACCCGTTGGAGTTGGTAAAATTGCCCGCCTTGATGCAGCGTCCGAGCGGTCGCTCGGAGATCCTTATAGCTTTGATCGACGGCCCAGTCCTGAGAAACTGTCCCGATCTCTCGACGAGCAATGTCCGGCATCTGGGTAGCCCACTGCCTGCCACCTGTGCGCAACCCACGAGCGGCGCTTGTATGCACGGTAGGTTCCTTCCGGCATCCCCTCTACCAAGAGAGGCTCTCCGGCGCCCGCTATTTGCCCAGACTGCACCCTGCTCGGCCGTGCCGTTTTTTCGGAGAAGACCAAGGCGAACGGGCAAAGGCCCAGCGCAACTCCGCTGCATCCGAATTCCACGGACGAATGAGGAGCCATCCCATGCCTGACTTCACGTCTATCTCTCAAGTCGATCTCACTCCCGTTGCTGGGAAACAATACTTCACGCTCGATCGCGAGTGGCGAGAAGAGTTCATTTACTTCCTGATGGTCGACCGCTTTCATGATGACCAACGCCGCGCACCTGTCCTGCAGCCCAATCGCTCCGCGGGCATCCAAACGCCCGACGCATTTTACGGCGGCAAAATCAAAGGCATCACCGATCAATTGGATTACATCGCCGGCCTCGGTTGCACCGCAATCTGGCTTTCTCCCGTGTTCGGGAACAATCCCGGTGCATACCACGGTTACAATATTCATAACTACCTGGACATAGATCCAAATTTCGGCACCAAGCAAGACCTCATTGACCTGGTTAACGCTGCGCATGCCTTCCGCAGAAATGGGCAGCCCTGGCCGATGCGTATCATTCTCGACGTTGTCATCAATCACTCGGGCGACAACTGGGCTTACCCCGGCGATGATCCATATTTCTATTTCAACGACGTGCAATTTCCATTTGGCTTCTGGAGGGACAACGGTCCAATTCCAACCGAACTGCGCGAACCAACCTGGTATCACCGTCGCGGCCGAATTAGAAATTATGATGCCTATCCCGAACTGGAACACGGCGATATCGACAGCTTAAAGGACTATGCGAACGACGATGATGCGATCGGGTCCGCCGTGATCAACGCTCTCATCAAGGCCCACTGCTACTGGATTCGTGAGGCCGATGTCGACGGTTTCCGCGTCGATGCCGTCAAGCACATGAGTGCGGTTGCCTGTTCCCGTTTTTGTTCGAATATCCGCGAGTATGCTTACTCTCTCGGCAAACGCGGATTTTTCCTCTTTGGCGAGGTCGCCACTCCCGATGACGACATTTACAATCGCTACATTGGGCAGAACACTTCCGCAACAGATGGCAACGACACAGTCTTCTTCGGACTGGATTCCGTCCTCGATTTTCGACTTGCGGAAGGCATTTACGCTGACGACAAAAACGCACCCTTGCGAGACGTCCTCAAAGGCTTCAAGGGACCGCAAACGCTCTTCAATCGGATAGAGGCGCAGCGGCAGCGGGCCTTGAACCGCGGTGAAATTGGCCGGTACTTGGTCACGTTCGTCGACAACCACGACTCCTTCTGGCAACCGTCTGGGCGTTTTGCCAACGGAGCTCCCGATGAGGAAGTCATCGGCGCAATCGGTTTCTTGCTGACCGCGCTCGGGACCGCTTGTATCTATTATGGGACCGAGCAAGGCTTCTGCGGCCAGGGCGGCGACAACCAGATACGCGAGGCCATGTTCGACAAAGCGATCCCCGGCCGGAATCTACTCAATACTAGCTGCCGCATTTACCAGGAGATCGCCAAGATCGCTCAAGTCATGCGGAACAATGAGCCTCTGCGTTTTGGCCGCATGTACTACCGACAGATTGCGGGCGACAGCCAGCACTTCGGTTTCCCATTTGGAAGCGCTTACACGCTGGCATTCTCGCGCCTGCTCTACGGCCAGGAAGTGCTGGTGGCCTACAATGTCTCCGGCCAGCCGCGAAATGATTTCGTCATCGTGGATTCAACGCTGCATGGTGACGGGTCAACAATGCGATTTCTGTACGGCGGGGCCGGCACAACCGCCGTTGGCACGGCGGCAGATCAATCACGATTCGTTCAGCTGAACTTGCCGGCATTCGGATTTGTCATCCTTGTGTAATCGGCGGCATTTTGCCGTCCGAAGGAGGAGTCCATGGTCGCTCCCGCTCCCTCAGCTACTAAGTCTCCAAAACCTACGCCCATCGCCCCCTCGGCCTATCGTCCGCTAAAGGCATATGCGTTCGACCCCGGCCAGGGGAAATATTTCGGCAACTACATGACGCTCAACGTTAAGTACGAGCCTTTGAAGCCGGGCCCAATCGGGGCACAAATCGCAGTGGTCGATTATGACGCGTCGAACGATTGCTATTACGAACCTGTGAACCTTGATGATGACGCGATCTTAATTCGCAACGGGCTGGATCCCACCGAATCCGACCCGCGTTTCCATCAGCAGATGGTTTATGCAGTCGTCCAAGAAACGATCGAGCGCTTCGAGTTCGCCCTGGGCCGGCCGATTCAGTGGCGAGCCGATCGCGAACGCAAGAACGCTCCTTATCGCGGCAAGCTGCGGATCTTTCCGCACTGCATGCAGGAAGCCAATGCCTACTACGATCCTTCGGTGCATGCCATATTGTTTGGCTATTTCGCCGCACCTCCTGACGACGAGATGAACCTGCCGGGCCAGACGATCTTTAGTTGCTTGTCTCACGACATCGTGGCTCACGAGACCACGCACGCCCTGATCGATCGCATCCGTCCCCACTTCATGGAGCAGACGAGTATCGATACCCCGGCGTTCCACGAGGCCTTCGCCGATATCGTTGCCCTCCTGCAGCACTTCAGCATGCCCGACGTCATGCGCCAGGCTATCGCCGGAACCCACGGACTGCTGGCGATGGCCCAACTGTCTCCTTATGCCGACAACAAATCGAAGGGTGCACAGATTAACGCGGAAATCGCTCGCGACAATCCGCTGGTCTCTTTGGCCAGACAGTTCGGAGGCGCCATGAAAATGCGCGGCGGGTTGCGGTCCGCCATCGGCACTCCGCCCAATTCCCGTGAGTTGGACGCGAAAACCGAGCCGCACGATCGAGGCTCCATCCTGGTCGCAGCCGTTTTCGACGCCTACTTCACTTCTTACATCAAGAAGACCCGTGACCTGATGGTGATCGCGAGTGCCAATGCCAACACCAAGGCCGATCTACATCCCGACTTGGTCAACCGCCTGGCCGATGAGGCTAGCTCGACCGCCAAAGAGTTCGAGCACATCTGCATTCGCGCTCTCGATTACTGTCCCGTCACCGACATCCATTTCGGCGATTTCCTGCAGGCGCTGATCACCGCCGACTATGATCTTGTCCCGGATGATAAGTACGGTTACCGCAGTGCATTCATTGACGCTTTCCGTTCGCGGGGCATCCGGCCCTACGCCAGTTCCTACTCGGAAGAAGCGCTGCGCTGGGGTGGCCCTGACGTGCGCGCCAGCAGCACACTGCAATGTAGTGGGATGTTCGCCTTATTACGGCAACAGACGACCGACGAGAATTTCCGGCTCAAGCAGAAGCACGATGCCGAACTCATCTACAAGTTTGCGTTACAGCATGCGGTTGAACTTGGGCTCGACCCAGTCGATAAGAACAACAGCCCGATCAACGTTTTTTCCTTCCATCCCGTGCTCCGTACCGCTCCCGACGGCCGGCCGCTTTTGGAGATGGTGGCCCAGATCCTGCAGACCTTGACGATTCCCGACGACACCGGCGCCCCTAAAGTCAAGGTCCATGGCGGAGCGGCCCTGGTCTTCAACGTGGACGGAACGGTGCGGTATGCCATTCACAAGAGAGCCAGCCGGCTCGCGGCGCCGCAGTCCGAGTTTCAGATGCAGCTCCGCAACAGCAGCGCACTCTCGCCTTATCAGGACGCGTCAACAGCGCAGATCAACTTCCGCGCTCTACATCGGGGGTACTGAAATGCCAGCGAAAAAAGCCAGCAAGACCAAGACTCCGGCAAAGGCCAAGGCTCCAGTTCGAACTAAGAAGAAGACTGAGCCCAACAACGGTGGAACCACCGGCGGTGCCACAGCCGCCGGGAACATTCAGGTTCGAATGTATCGCGTCGGATTCGGCGATTGCTTCCTGCTGACCTTGCCGACGGCAGATGGTCCACGCTACATCCTGGTGGATTGTGGCGTTCACTCCAAAGGAAACATCAACGTCGGGGGCACGTCGCT
Source organism: Terriglobia bacterium (assembly GCA_020073215.1). Classification (GTDB taxonomy): domain Bacteria; phylum Acidobacteriota; class Terriglobia; order Terriglobales; family Acidobacteriaceae; genus Acidiflorens. The sequence goes on from JAIQFO010000006.1 coordinate 134,977, forward strand.
GATCGGCGAGGCGGTGGACAACATTGCTGAGGTGACGGGCAAGAAGCTGGCCATCGTCATCGCCACTCATCCCCACCAAGACCACATTTCCGGCTTCGGTAGCTTCGCTAAACAGTTCGGTGAATTCTCCATTGACGAAGTGTGGATGCCATGGACGGAAGACCCCAACGATCCCAAGGCGAAGAGCTTGCACGACAAGCGGACGGCGCTGCTCTCCAAGCTGCAGGCGCACTTCGCGGCGCTTGGCGTATCCGACGATTCGGGGCCTGCAGCGGCCGTGGCCAACATGGCCGGCAATGCTCCCGCCTTCGCCGCGCTCCATTCCGGCTTTGGGGTTGGCGCCAAGGTACAGTACTTCGAGGCCGGCGATGTAGTAAAAGAACCTTCTGGGATCAAGGGTCTGAGCGTCTCCATCCTGGGACCTCCCACCGATCAGAGCTTCCTGTCCCAGATGAACCCTCCTGCGGACGACCATTACTTGCGACTCAGCGGAGGCGATCAGGATGATCTGAGCCAGGTGAAACCCTTTGTCGGGGAACAATGGTCATTCCAGACGGCCGACCCAGCTCTCGGCTGGCCTGAGCTTCCGCAGGACTACAAGGACCAACTCAAGGAGCGCGCCAACTCTTCGGCGGAAGACTTGGCCTTTGCTCTGGATCAATGCGTGAACAATTGCAGCATCGTTGCGCTGTTTTCCTATCAAGGTAAGAACCTACTGTTCCCCGGTGATGCGCAATACGGCAACTGGAAATCGTGGTTGGGATCGGACGAGAGCGGCACTCTGCTGAGCAGTGTCTCGTTCTACAAAGTCGCGCATCATGGCAGCGTCAACGCAACTCCCAAAGAAGCGCTGGAGAAGATGCCGGACGCAAAGTTCGCCGCCATGATGTCAACCCAAAACAAGCCCTGGCCGTCGATTCCTGCGCCCGGTTTGCTGCCTGCACTCGACCGCAAAACCGGCAAGCAGTGGATCCGCAGTGATGCCATCGCCATCGCTGGCGCGCCCTCGGCACCCAAAGGGACAGCGATTCCCCCAGTGTTTCATCAGGGCGCTTTCTGGTTCGACTATGTTCTGGGTTAGAAGAGAGGAGCCATGCCGCGAACTGTGCCGGGACTGCGTGAGGTGATTGCCCCGGTTGAACGCCTGCGCCATGATCCGCCGGTGTTGCAGCCTGAGCAGGATGGCATTGCCCTGTCTCTCCCCAGTGGAGGATGCCCGCCATGCTGTTTTCAGTGGGCGCCATCATCCGCCTCAATGAATTCGGTTATTCGCTGTCTGTGGCAGCTGCACAGAAGGCACCGAAGGGACCCCAGTTGGCTAAGCTGCCGTCCGGATTGAGTGCTGGACCTTTGTTTTACGAGTAGGTAATTTCGTAGCTGCTGTTCAGAATGGGGGTGGCTATGACAACAGATGTTCATCAAGACTCCCGCATTTTCAGCCCGGTTGAGCGGCTCGTCACCGATCCGAGTGAAGATAAGCCCGAACTGGGGATTGCACTGTGTCTTTCGGGCGGCGGGTATCGGGCTATGGTCTTTCACCTCGGTGCCTTGATGCGATTGAACGAACTGGGGTACCTACCCAGACTCGCGCGTGTCTCCAGTGTCTCCGGCGGCTCCATTACGGCGGGCGTCCTTGCCGTCAACTGGGGAAAGCTGAACTTTGACGACAAGGGGGTCGCTCGCAATTTCCAGCAAGCTGTAACAGCTCCTATCCGCAACCTGGCAAGCAAGACGATAGATGCAACAGCCATCCTGGAAGGTCTTCTTCTGCCAGGCACAGTTGCTGACAAAGTCCGAGCGGCCTATCAACAGTACTTGTTCGGGCACGCGACGCTTCAGGACATCCCGGATTCGCCACGTTTTGTCTTCAATGCGACCAACGTTCAATCTCTTGCCCTGTGGCGCTTCAGTAAACCCTATATGCGTGACTATCGCGTTGGGGAGGTGAGGCATCCCAAGGTCGAATTGGCAATGGCGGTTGCGGCATCGTCCGCGTTTCCGCCCGTGTTGTCGCCGGCCGAACTGCGGCTCGATGCTGCATCGTACACGCCCGAATCAGGTGCGGACTTGCAGCGGGAGCCCTTCACGACGGATGTCGTACTCACGGACGGCGGGGTCTACGACAACCTTGGTCTTGAGACCGCCTGGAAACGGTATGCCACAATTTTGGTGAGCGACGGTGGCGGAGCCTACGTACCGGAACCCGAGCCCAAGCGCGATTGGGCCCGACACTCCTATCGCATCTTGAGTCTCATTGATAATCAAGTTCGCAGTCTCCGCAAGCGGCAGATCATCGCCTCCTTCCGCCGGGGAGATCGGCAGGGTGCTTATTGGGGAGTCCGCACACAGATTGCAGACTACGGACTTGTCGACTCCCTGCCCTGTCCATCAGATCACACACTAGGGCTGGCACAGACACCAACACGCTTGAAACGTCTGGAGCCTGAGCAGCAGGAACGGCTCATCAACTGGGGTTATGCGGTTTGCGATGCGGCTGTACGCAAGCACGTCTTACCCGATGCGGGCAAGCCGGCTGGTTTCCCCTATCCCGCGGCCGGAGTTTAAACGAGCACCTCGAGCCCTTGCGACAAAGGGCTTACGCATGAGGCTTTGTAACTGAAACGATCAGCAGCGTCGTAGCCAGACGAAACAGAACAACACGATCTATACTCCTCGAAAGCACCTAACATTTTTGCCGGATATTCCGGGTATGGAACTTTCACTTCGTTTGATTGCCACGACTCGGCGCATCCACTCCGATTAATCGACCCAAGTTCTATGCCACGAAGTACATGGAATCTTCCCATTTTCTTCTACAAGAAACTGTCACACATTGGGGCGAAGGCGATCTGGGAGCCACGAGGACAGCACTGCAAGGTGACCTATCGAGGCTACGGCCAGGAATTCGTATTTGAAGTGTCACAGTCGGGGGAGGACCGCGCCAACGTGTTGAGTTGGTTGATCAGTTTTCCGTTTGCGACTACAGCTGTTTCAGCCAGCGCTGTCGAAGAAAGCTGACAATTCTGCGACAGCAGATGTCAGGTCACAGCATCAGTAGCATGAGTGCCACACGGATTTTTCAACATAGCATCTGGCGCTAGATCGCTAGGATCGGCGAACCCCCTCGAGCCTGAACATAGTACCGGGCTCGATCGGTGTCTTGTCACATTGATACGTGACAGATGTCACTGACTTTTGTCGGTCCAAGTAGAAGACTTTTGCCTGAGTCCAAGTAGAAGACTTTCGCCCGATTACTTCCCCAACAATCGAATTGAGCCAAACCCGCGCTTGGACGGGGCGGGAAAACCACGGGTCTTACGGTAACTCGGGGTTTTGAGGGGGCTTAGGGACAGCCGAGTTGCCGCAGGCGGTTGCGTGAAGCCGCCGGTGACGAGTCGGCTTTTTGCTTTGCGAGAAATGCTTAAAAAAAGATGCGTGGGATGCGGGAGGGAATGCTCGCAGAGGGAAGAGCCTAAAACCCGCAGGATCAACAAAGGAGGAAAGTTATGAGCGCCATACCGCAGCTTCTTCCCGAAACGATCGACGAACTGGAAAAAGAGGTCAACACTTGGGTGGAACAAGATGATGGCTTCCTCGCAGCAGAGGTAACTCCAGACCTTCTCGAAATCAGAGACTTGCTGCAGTCCGGAAAGAAAGAAGAAGCCAAGAAACGCTTTGTCGACACCAAAGTCAAGGTTCTCAAGGCGGGGGCCAGTCATAAGGCGGAGCCTATGGCTTGGAACCTTTTCTGGATTGAATTGGCATACCTGGCCATCATCCTGCTTCTCGGCTATGCAATTCACAAACTCCCCGAGTTCTGGCTTTGGTCGGGACTGGTGACCTTGAGTGCCAAGACGGCATGGTTTGGCGCATTGGGCGGAATCGCTGTGGCTTTGTATGGCATTTATAGCCACGTTCAGGTAAGAGATTTCGATGCCAAGTACAGGTTGTGGTACCTCTGCAAACCGGTCATAGGAGCACTTTTCGGCTGGTTCGTATACCTCGTGTATTACGTTGGCTTGGTATCGGTTCAAGGCGTCAACGTGGACGTAAAGACGCCCGCAGTCCCATACGCGATCGCATTTTTGGCGGGCTTCAGCGAGAGGTTCACGGTCCAGATCATCGATAAGGTGATGCAAGTCTTGGCAACGTGGCAGGACAAACCAACTATGGGTCCGCGCACTTATTAGGGGAATTGGCAAACATTCTGAACAAACGAACAAACCACGTTCACACTGGTTCCGCAATCTCGTGATGCTCTCGATCTGTGAGCAAAAGGAGCAGATCCCATGAATTCTCGACCGATGTTAAGGATTCCCATCATTGTTACGCTCTCGTACTTGCTTCTAGCTTGTACGAGCCAAGCACAAATAACTCAGCCGGCGACTTCTACAGCAGGGCAATCTTCGCAGAAGACATTACCCTGGAAACCAATCGCATCGCCGCAGGGTATTTTAAGCATGTCCGACTATGCTGCGAATATTCGTGCGTTTGGCAATGAGGATAAGTTTAATGCCTCGCAGAAAACTATTGAGGCAATCCTTGATAAAACCATCAGGAGTGGTTTGATCCCACGAGCGGTACTAGGCCGGAAAGATCTCTGTGTAGCCATTCACGTCATCGATTATGCAGATGCTGCAGGCTCTCTCAAGTCGAATGTCTGGTACGTCTACCATAGTGGTATATCGTTTCAGGAGTTTATCGGCCAGCGCATATACGGATCGCGGAATATCGCGGTGCTCTTCTTGCATCTGAATACCAAAGGTCTGGAGTCCGTTACGGCCGAGCAACAAACCAAGCTTGCGGCTGATAAGTTGGCGGACAAAGACACGAAGCTGAAACTCAGATCGTTGGCTAGCGGCGCTGTGGATGCAACATTCTTAGATGTGCATTATGAGGCAGCCGTTGTAAAGAAGACGCCTGCGAATGTTCAGAATCTGCTCTCGATTCTCAAGATTCTGAATCTCGCTCAAGGCAAAGAAGAAGACGTGTTGGAGGTCACAACCAATTCAGTCATAGTGTGGGGCGCCGGAGTTCTACAGAATGTCAGTGTACCAAGCGATGTAAGAGTTGCAGGATACAATCTGCCCACCGACGATCCGGGAATGTCCACGGCACGCGACAGTCATCAACTCGGCAGTGATGTGATGATTGATAATGAAGGAAAGTACTGGTGGGATGCCAGTATCGGAATTCCCGTTAATAAGATTAAAGACCTGCAATATTCCTCTTCCGACAATACGGTGCAGGCCGCTCAGATCAGCAAGCAGAGTGCATATGCAATGTTCAATCTTATTTTGCGACCGGTCGATCTGCAAAGCGCAAAGGCAAATTTGATGCCGCGAATCCTGCTAGGGTTTCCCCTAGCGAGCGATCCTTGGGATAAGTTGTTCTTAGGAGGCGGCATGGGCTTACCGAAAATCATGCTCGGTACCCAGTTTTTTGGCGGCGTGGTCTTCAATCGAGTGAGCACACCGTCAACTCTTACGGCCGGCAGCAGTGCAACTCAGGCGCAGCTCCAGACCGATTCTCGCCTGAAAATACAATACAAGCTCATGATCGGCCTAAACGTTCCGGTCAAGTCCGTTATCGACAAGCTGAAATGAAAAGTAGCAAATACACTCGCGCTCGCGATGCGAGCTTCTACCTTAGCAAGGCATTATGTCCCCAAGGTCGCAAAGCCGCGAGCGAGGATGCAAAGACCTTTAAGGAAGACCGGCGGCGGATACGCGAGCTCTTTTCCGACTCTAACCTCCTCGGATTTGGCGTCACCGAGAAGATCGCGGACGGCGCAAGCCAACCAGGAGAATTTTGCCTCACGTTCTACGTTAGACGCAAACTGCCAAAATCAAAAGTTCCCAGCAATCTAAGAATTCCAAAGCTCCACAAAATCCATACGCTCGGACGTTCGATTCGCACAGATGTTCAGGCGTTGGGCAACATGCATGTAGCACATTCTGGCATCTCTGCCGGCGGTTCTGTCGGGCACATATCCGGAACTGCGGGCACGGTGACCTTTGTCGCGAGGGATACGGCCACTGGCAAACCACGGATTTTAGGTTGTTCTCACGTTCTTGCGCGAGCTGGGGCTGCACACGCAGGGGATGCAATTGAAAGTCCGGGTTATTCCGGCATCGGAGTTGCCCAAACAACTGTCGGCTACCTAACTGACAAGTTCTTAGTCATCGACCCCAGCGTGTACAACAGCATCGACGCGGCACTGGCTACACCGGCTCCCGGAATTGATCTGTCCAACAACGTTCCTGGTGTTGGGCCAATAGCAGGAATATTGGATCCGACTCAACTCCCTCCCGAGCAGCTCATGGCCTTGTCCGTAGAAAAGTTTGGAGCTCAGACAGGCCTAAACGCAGGGCACATCACCGGAATGCATACGACACTCCAAATCCGGTTTCCGGAGCTTGGCGACCGAGTCGTTTGGTTCACTGACTTGCTTACGCATGATGTGACGTCAGAAGAAGGAGATTCTGGAGCAGCGCTATTGGACAGCACTACACGCAAAGTCTTAGGTATGCATATTGCGGGGAGTGGACAATCGGGTTGCTGTACGAACATCCAGCCAATTCTATGCGCTCTGGGGATACAGTTAGCACTATGAGCCCCTTGTCTGCAGTTGGGGGCACGACAACCGCGAGTGGGCGGCCGAGTTGTGTCGGAAATCATGGTGCGGGTCACCGATTCATTTGTGACAGGCGAAAGCACGAGTGAGGTTCGGTATGTGTACAAAATTACTGACGACGCCGGGAACTCGTTTGAGGCCTTTGCGATAGCGCGACAGGCAGTGCAGGATTGGGAAACCCTGATCACAACGAACGGTGGAACAATTTGAAACGGTTCCTCCTTTAAGAGGTCTTGGCGGGCACGTGGATCTCGTGATTGGGGGCACTCAGGGAAGCATCGATGGACTGGGTATCGCGCGGGGTGACCGGCAATGCGATTCCTTTGGGTGCGCGGATCGCGCAGTTGCAGATAGTTTCGATGTCTTCGTTTCTGATCGGCCACGTGTGGAGATTCCCGGTATTCCGGGAGTTCTTTTGATCTTTGCGAAGTGGATCTTGAGTGCACCGGTTGGCATGTGATATTAATCGATGTCCTTGTGATGAAAACAGTCATTGGGATAAAGATGTCCACTAGCACGAAAGTGGTCTAGTCCCGATCTGGAATTGGTTGTAAAACGATGGATGTACCGCGAGGGGGCACGGCACGCCGTGCCCCTTTTTGCTTGATAGGAGAGTATATGGACAAAGATCGAGAGAAGAAGCCAGGGGGTGACCCTGGGAAACCAGAGCACCCACCTCATCCACCGCATCCTCCGCACCCACCACATCCTCCAAAACCTCCGAAACCCCCGGGTGATCGCGGAGTCGGTGCGTGAAACCTTGGTGGGATCAGTGGCCGGAGCGCCTAGAATATGAAATAAATGAGCTAAAGCAGGTCGGGGCTAATATCCTCGACACAAACAAAGATGTTAACGCCGGCCTGCTGCAGGTTATTTTCACTTACGTCTTGAACGGCAGCAACACCACATTCATAGTTGAATATCCACCGACATATCCGTTTACACGATTCGAGCTATTTGCCCCGAATCTCGATCTCCACCACCATCAGAACCCTCTATTGAAAAACTTATGCGTCTTGCCTCGTCGATCCGAAAATTGGGATCTTGCGTACACAGTCGGAGGGTTCCTCCGCGACCGTGTGGGCCAAGTCTTAGCTGCCGCAACTGCTGCAGACACCCAGTCAGCTAGCGGATTGGAGGTTGAACAAGCAGAGCCGATTGCTACCTATCTCCCGTACGCCGAGAACTCCAACGTGCTGATAGATTCGAATTTCAGGATTCCGCCAGGTGCGAACAACGGTACGTTCAAGTTGGGCATAGAGACAGTTTCTGAAACAACTCTTCGTGGAGCAATTTTGGAATTGCGGGCCGACGATAACTCCATGATTTATTTGGCGCCGGACGCAATCGGCTTGTTATACAAGACCACTCACGTTTTTACATGGAGTCGCACCAAGACTCTGCCGATAATGCTGCCAAAAGCTTTCGAGCTTGCACTCACTGCAACGAAAGTAATCGGTAAACCCGCCTGGCTTTATTTCGGTTCCTTACCTGTCGACATTCGGGGAATAGTTGCACCAGACGAAACTGGCTGGCGCGTCACAGGTGACACATTTATTTGCCTTGTCCGGGTACGCATGGATCGTAAGGGGTTCCGCCCGGGTAAGTACTGGTCAACTTTTATGGTTCGTCCTGATCGTTTACCCACCATTAGCGTTCGCGCACCAGAACTTGCGCCGTTAGCTGAAAAAGCTGTCGCGATTGTAGGTGCAGGATGCTTGGGTGCTGCTGCCGTCTTAGAATTCGCACGCGCCGGCGTGCGTGAGATCAGGATAATGGACGATGATGTAGTTGAAGCAGGGACCACAATTCGATGGCCACTCGGGTTATCCGCGGCCGGACGGCACAAGGTCATAGCATTGGCCGAGTTCATAGCAAAGAACTATCCAAACGTAGCGGTCCGGCCCTTGGTTCGTAGGTTCGGCGCCACCCAGAGTATGGGTGGGGCAAAGGCTGACGAAATCGAGCAGTTCTTTTCCGACGTTGATGCAATCTACGATGCAACTGCCGAAGAAGGCATCAGTTATCCCCTTTCAGAGGAGGCACGAAGAAGGTCTTGCACGTACACTGCCGTGTATGGCTTAGCCGGTGCGTGGGGCGGGCGTGTTGTCCGGATCCGTCCAGCAACGGCGGGCTGCTGGGTTTGCTATAAACTCGCCATAGATGAAGGTGTTATTCCAACCCCGCCAAGTGATCAGAAGCTGGTCCAACCCATAGGGTGCGCTGAGCCTACTTTCACGGGAGCAAACTTTGATATGCAGCACATTACCTTACTGGGAGTCAGAGCTTCCGTTCTCTATCTTGTCCAGAGCAGTGCAAACGCGCCGACGGATATGTCCGATGATATATTCACATTGTCTCTTCGAACCGCAGCAGGCGATCCGATAACGCCATATTGGCAAAGTTTTCCTCTTCTGCGACACATGAAATGCGAAAATCATTGAGCCGAGTCTGGATTCATGATGTGGTGGTTGCGGGCATTCGCGAGGACGCAGATCACTACTATCCCGCCGAAAGCGGGGGAATCCTTCTCGGATATATATCTGACAGGGAGGCAGTCATAACGGCGTTTGTGGATGGTGGGCCTCGTGCGATACGCTTGCGCGACGGCTTCATCCCCGATCAGGAATATCACGTCGATTCCATCGCGCGAGTTTATCGGGATTCTGGATACCAAACGACGTACTTGGGAGACTGGCATAGCCACCCGGATGGTCCGCTGGCGCTTTCGTGGCGCGACCGGCGGACACTGCGACGAATCGCTGGATACCGCGAGGCACGGCTTCCGACACCAGTCCTCATCATCATTGGAGGCAGTAACGACTGGAGCATAGCTGCATGGACTGTGTACTCGAAATCGTGCAGCATTATTCGGCAATATCCTAATTTACCAATTCGCACGTTCCCTTAAATCTGGCCGCAGAGTGCAGCGAATGAACACTCTCGCGCTGTATGCAAAAGTTGAGACGTGGCACCCCCAAGGCATTCGTCCGCCGTCCCAGTATCACACGCCCTTCAGGCTTTTCGATACAGTCTGCAAAGCAAGGGGTGAAGTCGACGGGTGCCGGCACTGATCTAGAAAGTTTCCCATCCTAGAACTTTCGACCGCACAACAAAAGACCGCGTCACAGGGGCGGGGGCAAGTGCTCTTTCGCGCGTGGGCGAGGATCAGGCGTATTGTTTTGGGGCGCGACCGGTCTTTTCCAGAATTACCGGATATTTCCGTTTCTTGTCCTGCATGCCCCATGCTTTGAGTACGATGTTGAACCGCCAATCATCGCCGTAGTCGAAGAGCATCACCATGCGGTCGCCCGGTTCCCGCCACACCTCCATTACCATCGTCTTTCTGACGCTTCCCGCCCCGGTCGGCTCGATGTCCTGGCCCTCTGCGATCATATCGGTGAACAAGTCATACTTCCTTTCGGCCGTGAAAATATGTCCCGTTCCCTGGTCGGAGTCGAAAAAGCCGAACGCGTGATCGAAGTCAAAACCGAATGCGCCAATCACGGCCTCCGCCAGGCGATAGAGACTAAAACCTTCGGGGAGCTCGATGGTCCGTGAAATGTTCCTGCCTCCGAGCAGGTGGACTTCAAAGATGCAGGTTTTCATAGGCGTCTGTCCATAGAGAGACCTTTTCAGTGAAACACTATTTATTGATGGTCGGCAACGGATGCTGGAATTTGAGAAAAGCGTACATCCGGCGATCTTGTAAGAGCCGGGATAAACGCGCTGGAGTGGGGCAAGCCGCTCCAGCTACTTCGCTCTGGTTGCCTTCGGTTTGAATCGGGCACTGCTGAGGTCTACAATTCTGTCATATTCAGCTTTCCACCTGGAGGCAATATGCCTCACTACGAATTCTTCTGCCACGACTGCAAGAAACTTTTCTCGAAGATCCTATCTCTCGCCGACTACGAGAAGGGCCGCGTAGTGTGCCCGAAATGCGGCAGCAAGAAAGTCGAGCAGCGCTGGTCCGCCTTTACCGTCATCACGTCGAAAAAGAGCGCGTGAAGGTGCGGGGGTGCGCCTATGCGCTTCGACAAGTTTTCCTTCGGTTCCATACAGATTGACGGCAGCACCTATGAGCATGACGTGGTCATCGACCACGGGAAGATCGGCAAACGCAAGAAAGCACCTTCCAAGGAATTCCGCGGCAGTTTCGGGCATACGCCGCTGTCCGTTGAAGAAGATATCCCTTGGAACTGCGCCCGGCTCGTGGTTGGCACCGGAGCGTACGGCAGCCTGCCGGTGATGGATGACGTGAAACGGGAGGCCAAGCGTCGCAACGTCGAGTTGCTGATTCTCCCGACGCCCCAAGCCATAGACGAACTGAATAAAGACCCCGAAGACACGAACGCCATCCTCCACGTGACGTGCTAATTAAGATTAAACGTTCGATGGCTGCCGCAGCGCCAATAAGAAAGGATGTCCAACTTGTCAGAACGCAACGGCGATAAATCAAGGTTCGGAAGAGAGCGCAAGCAGAAAATCCTCCGCAGGAAACGCAACCGCGAATTGCGGAAAGCGCTCGGGCTGGTGAAGGCTCCAGCAGCGCATGACTCAAAAGCTGCGGGTTAGGTATTCCGGGATGTTTTGCGGAGCCGGCCGAGAGCAACCCCGTTGGTTGCGGAGTCACCCGGATGTCACGCGATCAGAAAATGGTCGTGTGCCTTGGCGGTCTCCGGTTGTACCGAGTTCTTCCACGCGGTTGACTATAGGCAGCCTTTCTCGCAGGGTAATAGCCAGAGCCGATTCCCACCAGAGCAGAGAAAAAGACGGCGAGAGTTACCGCGCCCGGGCACGGATGTCGCCCAGACCGCCAGACGCGAGATGATGGCTGATGCACTCAAGACAGGTGTAAGTGCCCGGGGTTTTTGCTTATGATTTCGGTTGAGATTAGGCTGCGGCAGTCTTTGCGTTCTTGGCCGTGATCTCAGCTTCGGCGCGGAGCCAGTCGTCGAGGTCAAGACCGTCCTCGCGACCGCGTTCCTCATAGAGTTCATGCGCCCGGCAGCGGATCTCTTCTTCAAGATTCTGGCTCGGCTCGATTGCGAGCGTTTTCGCCGTCAAGACCGGCGAATGCCCATGCTGCGTGGCTTGATGCTTTTTCAGGTCTTCGGTGACCCGTTGCTCTTCGGCAGCTAGTTTCTCTGCGGCGGCGTCCGTAAGCTCTCCCCTGCGCCAGAGATTTGTACGACGCTCATGCAACTCTTTCAAACCCTTTTCGTATCGTTCACACTGTTTGCATCGCTCGGGCATGAGATTCCCCTTTCTGCTCCTCTCAGGGAACCTAGCAAGATGGTTATCTGCGAAGTCTCCTTCGGTTGCATCGCCACGTCAATGCAAAAATGCACCAATGCCGGAGCGTCGCCGCGCTCAAGCCCGCTGGGCTTATACGGGTCGGGCGCTGCCTTTCGGTCGACTCCCGGCCTGATTTTCCTTTTTACTGCAACAGAGCCACGGAATTAATTGACTCAGCGACTCAGCGCACTGGTAGAAGTGACGCGGGGATTACCACGTGTCTTCAGCTGCCTTTTGGCGGGAAGGGAAGGCCCGCGGCGATGACCGGGGCTTTTGCGTGCGTACTTGGGTTTGAGATGAGTACGGCAGGTTTTGCCAGTGCCGGGTCTCGGCTAGGCCGCACGGGATCTCGGACAAATAGTTGGACTGGCTTCTGTTGGCGACATTCTCTCAGTGCACCCGCAGATCGGGCAGGTGGTGAGTTGAGCTTCGTAATACGCCCTACAGCGAGAACACGGCAGCCCGAGAAGGAGAGCTTTAGGGCGAGCGTCGGCTTCGGCCAACACCGAATCGGGACTCTCGTCGCACCAGTCGACCCTTTCCAGTGTTTCGTTGGTCGTCATAAATCTCCCGGGTCGTCGACACGCCGCGATGCCGGGGGTCGCCGCGCTCACGCCCGCGCGGTTTGCGCTGGGGTATGAGTGCTGACTTTCGGACGACTCCCGGCCTGATTTTCTTCTACTCCTTTCGGGGGAGGATTGCAGTGACTTGGCGCATTGGTGGGCGTCTCACCTGGCTTTGGCGGGAATGGCACGAAAAGAGCGAAGAACTTTTGGACCCGCGCCAAACTCTAAGCCTTTGGTTCTTGTTGTCCTGTTGTTTTGTCCCGTTGTTTGCGGAGGGCGCCGCGCGACTTTCAGAAGACCTCCGAAAAACCCACCTGGGCGGGGCGGGTTTCGCGTTAGAAGGATCTGTCTTTAGTGCAAACCGAGAGAGTTTCGCGGGGAGCGGGGGTCCTGCCTGTTGGCGCACACCTCGTGTTCCGGGGCACCCGCCGCACGGAGCAACGGCTGCCCCGAAACCCATGACCATCAGCGGTCTGCTATCTCACCCTCAGGCCGGCAATCTTGACCGCACCGCGGTGATATCCGTCCGGAAACAACTTCTGCAGCTCATCGAGGTCTATGTGGTTCATCTCGCAGGTTTCGTACACAGTTGGCACGATGTTGTCTTTTGCAAACCTCTGCCGCAGGAATTCAATGATCTGCCAATGTTTCTCGGTGAGCTTGGGCATCTTCATCTCCCAAGCCCGATGCAGGGCATACCGCTTGTCCCATTGAAAAGGATTAACCAGAAAACCGCGAATGTTGATCTCGTACGCCTTCCCCTCTTCACCTTCAGTGACCTGTTCGGCGAGGCCCTCGGCCCAGGACTGGTCCAAGTAGCCTTCCTTATAGGTGATACCCGCAAGCTTGCAGGCACCGCGCAGATACCCAGCCGGGAACAGGTTCTTGAGTTCCTGCAAGTGCAAACGGTTCATGCGCGCGGTCTCATAGACCAGCGGGCACTTTCCTGTTTTCTTGTAGTGGTCGCGAATAAAGTAGATTATCCTCCACTGATCTTCGCTCAGCCCGCTAATGATTCCCGCTTTCGGTGCCATGGCTCGAGCGAAATTCTCATCCCAAGCACTAAAGTCCGAAAGATATTCGTCTGCGTCGACCGCATAGGTTTCATCCGCAAACGCAAGCGTGGGCATTGTTCTACCTCCTTCCCGTCAATTAGGGTGATCGCCATGATCTCAATACCGCTTCGCCCCATTGCGCCACTATAATGCTAGCACCGCCGATGGCAGCGGGCTGTGATGCCCAGCACGCGTGTCCGCCTTCGCCGCAAGAGAGCGCGAAGCCTCCATCACTCCACTTCGCTCGGATGTCTTAGAAAATTTCCAATCCTGCCGTTTCTCACGTGGTCATACCGAGTTTAGTGAGTCGTAATGACAAAATCAGTAAGCGATCTGCGGTGCGAACTCCAGACGGGATTGCCTTTCCCGTCGCGGAGAACGAGGGTGTCGTTACCCTTCACGACTTCGCGGGCGAGGATGAGGTCGGCTTCGCCCTGCTTGACTTTTGAGCCGGTGAGAACGATTTCGTCCCCTTTGCTGAAACTCACGCCCATATCGTCGAGAAAGAACTTGGGACAGAGATACACGTCGACGGTGTCCGTCCCCGTCTTCACCAGCAAGCGGGCAACTTCTTTCTCGCTGCCCTGTGGAGGTAGTTTCACTTCGTCCACGGTGCCTTTCATTTTTGTCTCGGTGTGGACGTCGTACTTGGGCGGGCTTGGCTCCTGCGGTTTTTGCGCAACGAGGGGCAGAGTACAAAGAAGCGCTACGGCTGAAAATATCAGCTTCCAAAAGCCCGGCGACGGGTTGGTCTCACTTGAACGGCCCATGGCTCCTGCTTCCTGTGGCGAAGATAGGATGAAGCCATATTGGCGAACGGCGTTATCGTACTCCAATCTTCAACGTGACGGATCAGTACTGGTGGGAATTCTGCGCGTGGCGGGTTGGAAGCTGCCGTGTGGCCTGACGCTCAGTGCGAATCTTGGGACGTGAAAAAGGCGAGCCAATTTAAGCTCGCCCCTTCCAAACCCGGTTATTCTTACGCGGCCTTTTCCAAAGCGACTTTGTGGGCGGTGGAGATGTCCACCTCGAAGGTGTTCACCTTGGGAGTGGTCTCTAGCAGGGGTCGCAACAGTTCGTGCACCTCAGGATAGTGGTCCAGCCTGTACAGTTCGGCATCCGCTGGGGTCTTCCAGAAGCTCATTCCCAGAATCTGATTCGCTTCGGCGGTCGAGACTAGGACGATCTCATCCACGAACCCCGGCTGCTTTTTCAGAATTGGCAGAACCTTTCCTCGGATGGCGTCAGCCACTTCCTTGGTTTTGCCCTGCTTCGCAGTGATTTCGACTATGCGTGTAAACATGGAAACACTCCTTTGCGCTTGTTCTCGACAGGCGACAATTCGAGGCTGCCGGTCGAAGCTGACCGGCTGCGGTGGCGGGTCCCCTAGGGTGGAATCGGTCTCGCGACCAACTGCTTGACCACCATGTATTCGGGCCTACACCGTCATCGGAGACGGTGATACGGTCTGGTTAATTTCAAGTGCCCGAATGTCCTCGTGGGTCAGGGTCGTTGCTGAGCCGCTGCGTGAGAGTTGTGCGGCGGAGTCTTGGCTGTGGCCAAAGGAGACATCTCGACGCTAGGCCCCCGAGGGGTCCCTGTCAATGATTACTTTTGGTGCAGTGCCACGAGCTTGGTTCTCAGGCGCTCTTCTTGGGAGTGATGGGGTAGAACACGGTCCAACTCTGTTCTACGTTATCGCTGCCGCAACGCGGACAGAGGACTTCGCCTTCCTCGTATTCGGCAAGCGTCAGCACCTTTGAAAATGTGTTCTTGCAGGCGTGGCAGAAGTACTCGTAGTGGGGCATAGACCACCTCTCACGGAATGGTCTCTAGATGAATCCTAGACCTCGGGTCGGTCAGGTTCAATCGCTGACTGGGTCATGAATTGTTGCGTGGTTGGGTCACGCGGCAGCGCTGATGTTTGGGTCGACGGTGATGCCCCATTCCTCAAGCAGCCATTCTGGGACATAGCACCGATTCCTGTTTTGCTCGCACCAGGCGCGGAGCTCATGCGAGGAGGTATACATCCCCGGGGTGAGCTGCAGTTGCCTGACCCGCAGTTCGAATTCAGTAAGGAGAGCGGGAATGAGCGGGATGGGATGCCCCCAATTGGGGTTCCCGCGTTTGCGCGTCGCAGCGGGGAGAGCAACCGGTATCGCCATAGAACCCGATCATACTCCGCCGTGGGGGACGGTGCGGCAGAATCCTCGCACGGGCGGCTCGTGGTTTGCGGCAGCGGGTGGCGCGGTGATATTTCCGGACGCATGGCAGTTTCGGTGGAGATGCACAACAATTGGTTACGAGGGTTCGCGTGAGTTTCGGATCTACATGATCCCTGCTTCCTACAAACCGAAAAAGAAGTTCATGCAGCTGGCCATCGCGGAGGCAAAGCGCGCCCGTGACCGAGGCGACTATCCCATTGGCGCGGTCATCACACGCCTCACGGGTAGGCGTGAAGTGGTTATTGCCAGCGCCGGTAACCGAGTAAAAACTTCGGGGTCAAGCATCAAGCACGTGGAATTGGAAATGCTCAAATATGTGTCAAGCGGCTATGGCCGCTACCTGCCCGACTTCGTCCTCTACTCCACGCACGAACCCTGTGCCATGTGCGCCGGCGCCTGCGTGTGGTCCAGAATTGGCGCGGTCGTCTACGGCGTCTCCCAAGAAGACATTGCCGCTTATGGCCGCGAGCGCGGTACGGAAGACTACAAGTGGCGAGCTTGTCTCATCCCCTGCCGGCTCGTCTTCGAGAAGGGCAATCACCGCATCCCCGTCACCGGCGGTTTTCTCCGACAAGATTGCAAACAACTGTTCAGTTACAGGCCTTCATAGTGGCCGCTGCTTTTATGTATATAAAGCGGAAGTAGAGTCGGACGTGCTTTCGGAATCGGCCTGGGGACTGGCGGGCGGCGCTTCAGCCAGCGACCACTGCGTGCGCCTACCGAGGTATGATCTCGGTCAACGCCCACTCGATTCGATCCACTTCTTCACGAATCACCCGGATCGCTTGCTGATTGCTCGGACATCGGACGGGTGTGATTGCTTCTACCGCCTGACGAATCTTGCAGTTGCGATCCCGAATCAAGTTGATTCTCGCGGAGGCCTTCATTCGGTATTGGTAAATCCTTCTAGCCAGTTTCGTAGTCATCCAGGCGAACGCTAGCCCGAAGAACATCTCGATTGGAAGACGATCGGTTGCTCCATCGAAATCGAGGAACGCGAATCGATACACGGCTTCGCCAAGACCTAGTGAAGCGAATATCACTCCCATCCCAATCAATCCAAGCGTCAAGCGGTCACTGGGTCGAAGTGCCACAGACGATTGCTCACTGCCAAAGTTTTGCGCGAATGCCATTGCCCCCCCTATGTGATGTGAGAGTTTTACCATTTTATGCCGAATCGTTTTTTGTGAACAACTTGTGAGCCGGGACCTCCATTGAAATCCGCCTCGTCTCGGGACCTTTTTGATGCTCGTTGGATGTGCCCGCAAAGTCGTCCCGAAGTACGCTTCTGAGAAACTACAATACGTTTCCCCTTTTCGCCACGTGGTCGAGAAGTTGCGACGACTCGTCCATCCGGCGACGAACCTAACCCAACTCGGATCAAGGCGCAAGCGTAGAAGCGTAGAAGAAAGCGTACAATCCCACGACTTCATCATGCCACGACACAGCTAGCGACAAAGCTGCCACGATTCTTCCTGCAACGTCATTATCGTCGACGTGTCCGTTGACAGATTTTGTCCTCAGGGTAATGTCAGAGTCGTACTCCTCGTGTCGTCTATATTATGTGCGGCAAAGCGGATGGCGGGGAAAGACCGGTAAACGCCTATGAGCCAGCATTACATCGATACTCCACAGTATGAAGTCATTGTCGGGTGGGATAAACCGCTTCAATACTTCTTTGGGACTGTGTTCACCAAAGCGAAAAAGGACACCGATCATGAGGTAGTGTTTGCAACGTTGGAGCTCCCCGGCGGAGGCGTACAAACTGTCGAGGAGCTTGCCAATGTTCTCCAATCGTACCTCCGGCTCCCTGACGAGTTGTTGAAGTGTCTCGAAGAGGATAGGGCCAACAACCGTGGCAATGTCGTCAGACACTGGGCAGTGCCGGACGTGCAGCAATAGCGACCGGATCCCAACTTGCCATCCGCTACGCCGCACACGAAACGAAAATCCTTCACTGCCTCGGCGATATTCGCCATGATTTCCCCCTCAAGGAGATAACTGCCGAATTCCATACTACACGCCGCCAGCAGTGGCGAACCACCTGTCCACAAAACTCATCGTTTCATTAACGACATCTTTCATCACTCGCCTTAAGGCAAATGCTCTGGCATCTTGTACTTGGAGATCAGCATGCCATGTGAATCGAACGCGTGGACCTCTCCCGTCGGGACGGCCAAATCCTTCAACAAAAGAACGTGATGATCCACTAACACGCTATTAATCGAAAGTGCTCGGATCATGACTGCAGTCCGTACACGTTGCAGGGTTCGCGGTTCGGCATGGAGTGAGTACGGCCCCGACACCTTCATGGGTTGCTGTTCACCGCCCATAATCATAATGTACAAGGCCGGGTTAGAAGGTTCTGTGATCCCGTCCTCCCCTTGTCCACCAAACTCATCGATCCATCGACCAGCGCAATCAGCGCCCACGAAAACGGTGAGTTGGTGGATTCTACTGGAGGCAAGCGCTAAAAGAAATGCACAAAGCTAATCCCAAGACGAGCTGCCCGCCCAGAGACGAATCCCGGCATCTGTCCGAGGACAGCTTCGAGACTTTCAATGATCTTTGCTTCCCGCATGAACCGGTGCTGGATTAGCCGAAGGAAAAAATCTACTCCTTCTATTTCCGCAATGTCTTTGGACACTTTCTTGCTTATTTGAAACCTTGGAGGGCCGGCCTTTGGATAACCTGTACGGACGTCGTACCCTTGATTGCGGAGAGCCTCGAATAGATGGGCGGGGTTATAAACCGTGGCGACAATGGCACGCATGAAGTAGACCCTTTCAAGAAAATCGATGTCGGAAGCGAGCCAAAATAAAGGCGGAATGCCTAGAGAAACGCCAGGATCCAACTCCGAAGCGAGAATGCTGTTATCTGGTAGCGCAGGGTCGCAAATAGTAGCCAGAGGCGCTTTGATTCGTGAGAGCTGCCTAACTACAGAAGCCTGTGAGGCTTTCGAGTAAATACGACTTGATAGAGATCGGCCTCGAAATGGGGAGCAGCCCAGCAGAATACCGCCTTTCCCGATACGTTGGTATGCGAGCTGCTTTGACGATAGTTGTTTCGCGAAGGTCGCTAATTCATCATTGTGATAGGCATTTTTCAGATCGGCATTTCGCTCGGGTTTTGAATGGCGAACTACCTCGGTCATTTTTTTCATCTGCCGTTCTAGTGTGGTCTTGAGTTGGGTATTCATAGCTGGAATCTGTTCCCGATTCGCTGGTGGTGTTCCCGCTTGATTCGGAACGACGAACGGGATCTTGTCCCGTTTATTACTTATGGTCTGCAATCTAACGATCAACTTGCCGGGCTCGACCAGCACCGATTTAAGCTCCCCAATCGCCGAAATACGCCCAGTGCTTACGTCAAAAAAGCTGACATCGCCAATCCTCAGAAAACTGGTAATGCCGTGGTACAGCATGAGAAATCCTTGGGGCCTTGTCTGCCTAATGAACTCGAGTTCTCCGCGACCGCCTACTCCCGGTGGCGTATGCGGGTTAGCTGGGTGGTTGAAATGCCTTTCAAGGGATGCTTGGTCGTACTGGTAGAAGGTCCAGGCGAATGCGTCCCCCAGATTGCGCCCAACGCGCATCGCGGTACGCAGCGCTTTTAGGTCCTGGTCCAACGCCCGCATGCGATGTCGAAATCGAATTGCGGAATGCGACGCCTTTTTCTGAATGAGAGCGCCACGGTGATGGACCAATCGTCGGTACGCATCGTCCAACTTAAACAGTGCAGAGGCGAGGGTAGGTTGGAAGTCGAAGAGTGCGCACCCATCCAGCTCTGCTTTCCGCAGAGAGGCCAGAGTCTGCCAACACTTACGATATGACCGCTCGGCATCATCGATGCACGCGCGAACCTGTTTTCGCGTAGGACGCTGTCTCACTTCCTCACCTGCTTCAGCAATCGTACAGGGCCCTTCAGCAAAAGTATGCTTCCCAGCGGCCCATCTCCGAGCGGCTTCATCTAGGGTCTCGCGCGCCCTGGATCACGGCCGTCGCGTGCGTGCCCTTGCGCTTCATTCCTTCGCTTTTCGTCAGGACTGTAGGTGGTGTGAGAGCCTCCCCTCAGGACCCATCATTCTGTGAATCAAACATCCTGCACCTAGCTCGGAAGCGGTGGTGACCAGAGCAGCAATCGTGTGTTGTAGACTCGGGGCTGGGGAGGAACCAAAATGGCCGAACAGAATAGCCTGGTATGCAACATTCAGATTCGAGTGCAGCTCAACCAGAAACCCCGCCAGAACGGTACGGAACTAGCGCGTTCTTTAGAATCAGATAGGGAATTCAGAAAGAGGCTGCTCCAGTTGATCTCTGAGTGGCTTCCAACCGCTTTGGTGGAGGAGAAACCCAGCAAGAAAACTGGGGTGGCAGCTCTCTTAATTGAGTCAGTCTCAGTGACTACTGCCACTTAAAGGAACGAGATGGATTCAGAAGGCGAGTTGCTGCCGTGCCGAGGCGATAACTGGAGTTGACATGAAGGACTTATTCCAAGTTCTCAGAAAAAAGGAGCTCGACATCGAACGCGTCCGCAAGGAGATTGAGGCGTTACACTTTGTAATCCCTTTGCTCGCCGAAGAAGCGGACTGGATCGAAAATGGCCTCACACCGCCGCGGTTTCGCGCAACTGGAACCACGGGCAGAACACCGATAAGTTCCCGGTCAAACCAAGCTTCCATTCCATAGTAACGAGTCGCTTCTGTTCCGCATGCTCGGCCTGTTAGGAAAGAAGTATGCAGTGATCCGGTACCATCCATGGATCAATGCGTTTGGCCGACAAGTTCATCGTCTTTCTTACGCCACGTGGCCGCAATGATTCATTTATAGCTGAAGCGGCACGACCGCCCGCCGCGGGAAGAACGATACGGGACAGCCGCCGTGGGTAGCGCGAACCGAAAGCAAGACCAATAAAAAACCCGACTCGTCCCTCAGGGCCTTTTCCATTCTTCGGACTTAGCTGCCACCACCACAAATTCGGGCTTGATTCCCCTTCGCCAGAGGCGCACAATTCTCCCGACTTTCATACCGGACTTCTGGCCCGATTCACTAGTCGGCTCGCAACCAGGGCAGATCGAAAGCACATAAGCCCTTTGAACTTGGATGCCGTATGTATTCCGAGCATGCCTCTCTCGATCTCGTCGGCAGCATTTATGACGCCGTGAGCGACGAGGCGCTCTGGCCGACTTTTCTGGCGAAACTGGCCGGCACCCTGCAGAGCGCCGCGACCAATCTTTTCGTCCAAGATTTGCGCCACGCTGGCGGAACTGCCTCTGCCACATTCGGCACGGACCCCGCATTCGTCCGCTCCTACGCAGACCATTACGGCGAAGTGAACGTGTTTCTCATCCGTGGCCGATCGCTGCTGAAGGCGGGCAGCGTGTGCTTCAGTGACGAACTCTGCCCGACCCGAGAATCCGAGCGGAGCGAATTCTTCAATGACTGGGCGCTGCCGCAAGGGCAGGGCCACGGAATGCTGGGCACCATCTTCAACGATGATTCCGTGTCAGGCAACGTCGGCGTAATCCGTGCCCGCGGCGACAAGCCCTTCAGCGCAGTGGACAAGCAGTTCCTCCAGGCCCTCGTGCCGCACCTGCAGCGTGCGGTTGCCCTGAAGCGCCGCATAGCGCATCTCGAGGCCCTGCAGAAGGACACGAGTAACGCCCTGGATCGTTGGTCCACGGGGGTCTTCGTCGTGGATCGAGCGGGGCGCGTACTGCTCGCGAATGAAACTGCGGCCGCGCTCCTGCGACGGCGAGACGGGTTGACCGCGGACCGAAGCATTCTGCAGGCCGCAAGCCCGGAGGACTCCGTGAGGCTTCACCGGATGATGCGAGACACCGTCGAGGCCCCGTATCGCGGAGCTTCGGGCAGTGTTGCGCTTATCGAGCGGCCATCCGGCAAGGCCGCTCTGCAGATTTTTGTGAGCACATCCGTCCGAGCGGATGTCTTCTTCGGGCCTCAAGGAAGTGCCCTCGTCTTCGTGCATGATCCCGGGATGCAAGGCATGCCCTGCTCGGAAACGTTGCGTATCTTGTTCGGCCTCACCGCTGCCGAAGCGCAGGTCGCCGCTCGCCTGGCAGCCGGCAAAAGCGTCAAAGAGATCGCGGACGAACTGGCCGTCCGCGAAAACACCGTCCGCATCCACCTCAAAAGGATCTTCGACAAGACGGGAACCAAACGTCAGGCCGAAGTGGTCAAGCTCGTGCTTCTCGGCCCCGCAGCATTGCGCACTCAATCCTAAAAGCGCATTACCCATTTGGGTAATGACAAGCCATTCTCTTTCGTACAGTCTTCCCTCGACGAGTGTGGCCCACTTTACGGAACTCGCGAACCAGATGCCGACCGAGACAAAGAAAAGCCGCTTTCACTCTGAACATGCGGAGGTCTTCGTGTATTGCGGGGCGCGTTGTTCTCGATCTCGTCGGCGGCATCCACGACCCTGTCAATGATCCAACTCGTCCACAGTTCGACGAGAGCGTTTAGACCGTCAGTGCTAATACTGCCCATCTATTTGGGGAAGGTGCATAAATGATGAAGCTCATGCTCGTGTTTCTCTCGGTATTCTCGCTCATCTCCATCGCGTCTACGCAGACCAAGCCCCTCACGAACGATGACGTAGTGCAGATGACCAAAGCAGCGTTTGACGAACAAACGATCATTAAGGCAATCCACGCGCACGAAACGGCATTCGACACCTCCGTGGATGCGATGATATCCCTAAGAAGTGCCGGCGTAACGAAAACGGTAATTGAGGCGATGCTCGACGCGCAGGCGAAAAACAAGTCTGGACCACCGCCCGCGCCCTCTAAGCAAGAAGAGGCTGTCAAACCCGCTGCCGCTAGTGGCTCTGCGCATGGGCAGGCGGCAACATCCGAGGAGTGGCCCGCGGAACTCACCGGGATGCTTCGGGAAGTCGGGATCTACTACAAGCAAGACGGCAAGTTCGCACAGCTCTACGGGAGGCCGGTCGTCGCTTCCCAAACGGGGGGCTTCTTGAAATCGAGTTTCACGATGGGGATGTCGAAGATACGGAGCAAGGGGGAGGTGCCTGGAAAGCACGCGCAATTGCAAGCTCCGACACGTCAGCCGACCTTCTACTTCTACATGGCCGAGGGACAAACCCCGGACGATTTTGTGGTGGTCAAGAT
Organism: Terriglobia bacterium; assembly: GCA_020073215.1. Lineage (GTDB taxonomy): Bacteria > Acidobacteriota > Terriglobia > Terriglobales > Acidobacteriaceae > Acidiflorens. The sequence continues at coordinate 157,908 of JAIQFO010000006.1, forward strand.
GGAGGAGAAGGGAGATCGGCGCGAATTTCAAGTTGGCTCCTTCGGCGGTGCTACCGGTAGCTCGAGTTCAGGTCTCGAACTGCACAAGGTAAGTCAAGTAATCATCGAGCGGGTAGCAGCGCACGTGTATCGCGTTACCCCAGACAAGGAACTTCACGACGGCGAATACGGATTCCTCGGGAGTTTCGTTGTATTGAGCGCTGGTATGGCGGGCGGCGGCGAGAAGGTCTACGACTTCGGCATCAACATGAAGAAAAAGTAGTCCCCGACTCGAGAACATCTCGGCCTGGCTGGGTCTTGAGTTGTGGCAAAAACCGTTTTGGGTACCAACAAGGCCGAAAGAGTGAATGCTGAGGGCAGAGACGCGATGAGACTGCGAAACATTTTTCCAATCTTGCTCATAGTACTGGTTGCATGTTCCTTATCACGAGCGAGCGACGTCCCGAAGGATCTCAAGGATAGGATCGAATCTCGTTACAAACATCGCAAGGTCAAAATCATCCCAGCGCGGATACTGGTGAGCCCTTTCGAAACGCGCGGCTTCTATCCGACCGACGGCGACTTCCACGTCCACTACGACCATTTTTATCCCGGCCTCGAGATTCCGGCCCGCTGGGAGAAGCGCAACAACCTCGATGATCACACGACAGAGGGCGTTACCGGAGCTCAGGGTGTCGATGAAATGGAATCGGGCGAAATGCTCGAGGTTCTGAGAACGGCAATCCTAAAGCGTCCCGGTAATTTCTACGCCGTGGACCTCATGATGAAGGCCTTGTCGGGCAAGCGACTACCCGCCGCAGGCACCTACTCACCGCAGAGCTATGGCGTTCATTTTCGGTTCGCATTCCCCGTGAACGTCATTGAAGGTGGTAATTACGACGCGGTAGTGTCCGAGATCAATAAGTACTTCCTGCCGATGGACGAATACCAGCAGGCAGCGGAGAGTGCCAAGAACATCGAAATCCAGCCTGGAATGTCGAAAGAGGAGGTTGTCAAGGCTCTTGGGGAACCAATAAAGACGATCACTTTCGGCAAGAAAACCATTCTCAAGTACCAAGACATGGCGGTGGAATTGGAAGAAAACAAAGTTGTCGAGGTGAAGGCGAACTGAAGCGGAAGACTATGAGCCAAGGTGTGTACACATGATCCTTGCGTGAAGGACAGACATCCGGAGGGTTTGCCATGAAGCTATATACCGCCCTACTAAGCTTTCTGTGGCTTTCGCTGATCTGGTTGTGTGGGTGCGGTGGAGGTGCATCTTCACCTCCGCCGCCACCTTCGCTAGACTTCAGCATTTCTGTTTCCCCGAGCTCTACCTCTGTTCAGCAGGGTGCAACTACGGGCCCTATTACGGTGTCTGTGAGCGGTCTGAATGGCTTTGCCGGGTCCGTAAGCGTTGCAATCGTGGGATTGCCACAGGGAGTGACATCAAATCCCGCTTCCCCCTTCTCAGTAGCCGCGGGCTCGTCCCAGCAGGTAACTTTTTCTGTTCCCGTCTCTGTGGCTGCGGGAAATTCGACGATTACCTTCCACGGTACAAGCGGCACACTGTCGCATACCGCGACAGCCACCTTGGGGGTCACCTCCTTTTCGCTTACCGTTACGCCAAACACGAGCCAGGCAAACCCCCTTGGTGTGAAGATCGCGACTAGTGGCGCTACGGTTACCGTCAGCCTCAACGCCATAAACGGATTCAATGGCACCGTCAACTTTTCTGTTTCGAGCGTGCCCACTGGTGTTTCCATCACTCCCGCGACTTGGTCTCTGCAGACAGGGCAAACTCAGAATTTAACGTTAACAGCTTCTGCTGCTGCTTTCTCGGGGCCCGCCCAGATGGCGATTTCCGGGGCCTCCGGGGCCCTTTCGCAGTCAGCAAGTGCATTTCTTCGGATCGATCCCTTCCTTTCAGGCACGATTGATTCTACAGGTGGGACGCTGAAGGTCACTGATCCAACAGACCCGCTCTTCGGACTGGAACTTGATATCCCTCAAGGCGCGCTGTCGCAAGCGACACAGATCGAGATGAATCCGCTTCTAGACCTGCAAAATATTCAAGGCAATGCGATCCAAGCCGTTATAGGCCTAGGAGTTGACCTTAAACCTGATGGTTTGTTGTTGAGCGTACCCGCAGGATTGCGACTGCCGTATCCTGACTCCGATCATGACGGCATTGTCGATAATACAACTGCTCTAGCTGACTTTTTGAACGTCCGCGTCTTCGATCCTGGGGTCAATAGCTGGTTTTACCTACCAAGCTCAGTGCGGCAGTATGACCGAGTTGTCGAGACGCAGATTCTGACATTTTCTCTGTACCGCTGGTGGTCTAAGGTCTTTGCGAACAATTCTGAAGTTAAGTACTACATCGAGAATTCGCCTACACGACTGTCATCTCCGATAGCGACTTTACCGGACAGCCTTGCAAGGGCAATATACGCCTGGGCGCCGCATATGCGACTCGCGGGAATCACGTTTTCGCAAGGCACGTCGGACAGTGCTGATGTTGCCTTCCGTTGGGAATCTTTCAGCAACTTGAAGATTGGTAAAGCGCTTCTCACCTGCGCTATAACTGGAGCGGCAAGTGGGTCTTTTGACCTGTGCGCGGCGGTTGAGGCTGTCACCAGCACTTATCCTCTTACCGTGAGGACCTTCTTCAATGATGACCTGTGGTGGACGACCGATAATGCCGGAACGGTCGCGAATTGGAACGTACAGGCCGTAGCAACCCATGAATTTGGCCACGTACTAGGATTGGGGGAGTTTTCTTGGCCTTCTGCCTGCTCTACGGTGTGTGTAACTAGTTTCCAACCACCAGTAATGGCTCCTTATGGCACACCAGTTAGAAAGTTCTTTAAACCATTTGCTGCTGATCTGACAGCCCTGTACAACCTTTATCGTATGTCCCGACCGACGGAAATGGCTTATGTGACTAACCAAGGTTCTGATTCGGTATCTGTTGTTCGGCTTTCTGATAACACCCGAGTCGCTGACATACCGCTCGGATCGGGTTCTGCCAACGGACCTCAAGGCATCACGGTCGACGATGAGCGGCGGAAAGTGTATGTGGCAGTATACGACGCCGGGAAGGCGTACACAATCGACTTGAACAACAATCCACCGAGGGTGTGGCCGTTCTTGCCGCCGACTCAGACTGGTGCAGGATCCGATGAGATCGATCTCATGACCGACGGCTCTCGCGCATTTGTAACCAATTTTCTCAGCAACACGGTTTCCGCAATCCAGATTTCTGACCCACGCAATGCAGTAGCCCCGTTCCCAATTTCGGTTACCTCGCCGAATGGTGTCGCTGTCTCGCCGGACGGGAGAGAGATCCTGATCACGAGCTTAAATGGAGATCTCGCCATCGTCGACCTGGTTTCTGGTTCGGAATCGTCGCTTTCCGTTGGGCAGAAGTTAGAAGCGGTTAGCATTGAGCCTAATGGACGATATGTGTTTGCAGCAGATGCAGGGAGCGGACTACTCTCGGTTATTAACATTTGTCCGCAGCGGGACTTGACGACCGGCGCCTGCCAAGGAGCTCCTGTATTGGTTACACCTTCCATACCTGTAGGACAAAACCCCCTCGCTATCTCTCTTTTAGTTGATTCGAGTCGTTCTTTGCATACTGCGTACGTCTCCAATTTCTCCGACGGCTCGATGACAGTGATAGATTTGGCGTCTTGTTTGGAATTGATCCAGTCGAATTGCCAGAGGCAAACAATAACGGGGTTCACCAACCCGGTCGGAATGGCGCTGACCCCCGATGGCAGGCTCCTCTATGTGGCTGATTTTGGTGCCAACGAAGTGCGGATCGTGGACACAAGCACAAATCAGCTCCTTGATCAACCTCGTATCGCTGTTGGCACGAATCCGGTTGGAATCGCTATAACGTCCCATCCGATTCCAGCATTCTTTGATTTCGCGCTAGATAGCTTGTCGGTACAAGGAAACATTTCACCGAGCTTTGCTGATGGTTTCGATGACGGCTCTCTCGTTGCCACGCCAACTTCACGTCTCGTCTTTGAACAAGGAATCACCGGCGCGGATGAATCGGATGGTTATCTCAGGTTTCGGAGTAACGATGGAGCCCGGGTCCGGGAGGATTTTCTAGTAGATAGTGCTACGGTAACACCCGCGCTAAACAAGGGCGCCGGCGATTCAACGAGTTTGGCTGTGTTCCGCCCGGATATTCCTGCCCTTGGACAGTTCTACTGCTTGGGGATCGAAGGAAGTCCGTCAGGCACGGAGTCGACCCAGATGTGTGTCGCTCCCGCTTCGAGCGGCCCTATTATCGAGCTCGGTTCGCCCGTCAATGTTGTTGAATCTCACCCCTTGCCCATCTCTGGGACCAGTCCTGTTGTGCTGCGCTTGAAACTTCTCGACTCGCAAAAGCAGCTGGTTGCGTCCTTTAGCACGGATGGAGGTCAGACGTTTACGGACTTTCAAACGGTCAGAACGATCTTCGCACAAGACACGGCGTTCTTCGTTTACGTCCAAGCTTCAGCAAAGCTGCCCTTTATTAGCCCGCAACAAATGACATCATCGCGCACTAGCGAACTTCGTGTCCGCGATACCGCCGAACATTTCCCAACTGCGAGGATGCCGTCGCCTCCTGATGTTTCGTGGCCAGCAGAAGGACTTGCTAAAGAATCCGCAAAGCAATAGGTGAGGGTCGAAGCTGTACTGTCGTCAGGGAACAATCGGGCCCGAACCAAAAGGGGGATACGGGAGACTGGCCCACAGCATGAAGCTCAGAATTGCAAGGCTCCCGAGAATGAGACCGCCTACTATCATTTGCTTTCCTCGCCACCCCCCTACTTGATCACCTCTCGATGCTCGAGACCGAACGGTTCCCCAGATGATGCACAGGGCACCGAGAGATAGCAATACAATCGTAGCGAAGGATAAGAATGAATTAATGAAACTGTATGTCATACTATCACGCTACCTCCTCATGAGCGGTCGCGCAAGGCACAACCGTTCGTGACATTCTCAGCCCGATGTGTCTCGCTAGAAGCTAGTGGCTAGCCTCTTACCCCAATCGTTCGGCCGGGCTTACTGGGTACTACACAAACTTGCAAATCACTCAAGCGATCCGCGTTAGCCGGAAACATAGCTAATCCGCTCCTCGCCTTCCTCGCATTGTAGCGAGCACCCCGTCTCCTCAAGGTCCTCATCAAGAAAAGAACCCGCCGAACTTCGGCGGGTGATTTTTTGGTTTCTGCCAAGGCGCTCCACCTTGATGAGTCGGGGGCCTTTGCTCGCTGGGAGTGGTTCTGCGCTAGGGGATTAAGGATCACGAAGATGAGAAAGGTTACAGTCCTAAACTTTCACGTGGAAAGTGTCGCCCAAGTGCATCGACCCGATGCTGGATCAATGGAACGCTCGAAGCAAAGGTTCTCGTGTGGGCCGACGCTTGGCACTGTGTACCCTTGATGCAGGTTCACCAATCGCCCGCGCGGATCACTATCAGCGTGCAATGCGCAGTGTTCGACGTACTAATAACATGGCACGGTCATGATGAGCAGTTCCTCAAGAAGCAAAAAGACCGCAGCAGCCTGCGATCTTCATTCCGAGTGGAAGCATGCGGTCGGCTGGCTACCCGGTCGCCTTGGTCACCTGAAGAAGTTTTCGCCTCTTCAGGAATGTGATGATTGGCTTTCCGCAGATCCTACAAAACGAGAATTCCGGCCATCCAAATCCGACAACGACCGCCTCGTTGCGGTTCTTGATTTCCTTCCTGCAGTTGTCGCACTTGGTGACAAGCATGGTCGGCGGGAACTATGCGGATGCGTTCTCAACCTTTACAATGCGAGCACCATAGTCTCGTAGTTGATCTTCGTGGCGGCGAAGCTGCTCGGCGCCGACGATGTTTTCCTGCCTGAGATCCTCCATCCCCTTCATGATGCCGTCAAGTTTGCCGATCACGGTTCCGAATTTATCATCGAGCTTCCGGTCCATTTGTCCGAATCTTCGATCGACCCGCTCAAAACGTTCTCCCACAAATTCGGCGAGTTCCTGGAAATCCCCGATGTTTGCGTACTCATTCTTTGGTTTAGCCATATAACTTCAGCATACGACTTATACAACGCCTGTCAAATGTGGATAATACGGTCGTCGGTCGTCTTCGGATCTAATTCCGACCCAAGGTTAACTGGTTAACCGACGCAGAAAGTGTCCAATCCTAGAATTCCAGAACACTCGCTCTCCAGAATGCGCTCAACCTCTGGCCCAGTCTGCGTCGCGCTGGGACACCCGCCGTTCCTGGGCGCTATCCAAATAGCAGCTCTGTTGGATATGGCGTGAGTGTGCGGAAACGGTGACATAGGGCACACCCAGAAAACGCTT
>JAIQFO010000042.1 GCA_020073215.1 Terriglobia bacterium
TGGAGGCGCGGGTCGGAATCGAACCGACGTGTAAAGGTTTTGCAGACCTCTCCAGGCGGTTTGCACCGGTGTACATCGGTTGGCGGCAACCAGCAATTCCAAGGAGATGAAGTGTTCGGATGCAAGTCGATGCTGCCTCATCTAAACCGGTACTCGCTACAGTATCCGCTACAGTCGGGCGACGTTCGGATTCCAAAGCCGAAGAAGTTTAAGCTACCACCAAGGGGGGTGGGGGTTTTCTAGAATAAGGGACCCAGCCCTGACACACAGTTGAAAAATTGGATTTTTTTCTTCAGCGATGAGAGATGCTCACCTTCTACCCAAACCCCTTTGACCTTTTCGGTCCTTGCAGATCGACGGTGAGTGGATGAGGTGTTCTGCGATATGCCCTGAGTTTGAGCTTTTCGACCTTTCGACCAGCCGGGTGGCCTCCTACATGAAGGGTCCCATCTACCCCTCCAAAACAATTCTAGAACTTGGGGCCAAGACCTTCCCCCATTCGGTGATTTCCCGATCTAAAGAAAGGAGGCACCGGGTTAAGGCCCATGAGGATATTAACGGACCCCTAAAACTGCCCAAAAAGTAGACAGGATTATTGTTCCAGAGACGTTTGCGATGCCCAAATAGAGACAGTTGTCTGCGCTTCAGTGATTCTCCGTGGCTTCTCTCACGATCCGGGCAGCGGCCTGACTGAAATCCTCGCCTGGCTGGGGCTTCTTGGGCGTTTGCTCTGGCCGGGCTTCGGTTCTTTTTTCCACCTGATTGGCTTGACGGAGTGCTTTGTCCGCTTTTGTGCGCTTCTTTGCCATGCGGACAGTTTCCCACAGGTCGGACCCGTTGGCTACCCCTGTGGATTTTGAACTGCACCACTACCAGACGGTTGGTGGTGTCCCTAAGTGCGGTGATGGAAATGCGTGCAGTGGGGGGCTCGGTTTTATGTAGGTTTCCGGCTCAACAGGTATATGACGAGAAACACTGCAAATCCCCCAATGAGTGCAGCGACAAAAGGGGGACCAGACGTTGGTCGGGCGGGGTCTGGTCCATTGAACGCTCGATAGAGTTCATCGTCGTCGGGTCGCGCGCGAACTGACGGGTCGAAGCGGAAAGACACTACTACAATGTGCTCACCTTTAGGCAGCAGCCGCTTGCCCCTTCACGGTGTTGGACACCTCGGCTCCAGCCGAGTCGCGAGCCCGGAGTTCCGAGGCCATGCAAATCAGAAAGCACATGACACTGACCTCAAGCAGATTCCGCTGCGAGAGGCGCATCGCAAGGAACAGCCCTTTTGCAATGTTAAGGTGCGCTACCCCCCCACACAACAATGCTATCCAGCCGAGATAGTAGGTAACTCTTCCAACCAACTGCAGTCGAGCGAAGTGGCCCATGGTGAAACCTCCTGGCTTCAAGAAGTTAAAGGAAGCCACTGATCATGCCAGTCGGCGGACCGAGTGGATTATACTCTTGGTCTGCGTTCTTAGCTTCCTAGCTTAGGCTTCGCTCCTTTGAGCCCGTTCTTTCGGTATGTAGGGTCTTCCTCGTTCTGGCGGATGTAATCGTCAAGAATCTGGGTCAGGAATGTTCGCATTCCGAGAGGCTCGCCGGGGTTGCCTCACAACTTTCCTACCTTGAGCCTAATTCGGGAAATCACGACAACCCCGATCTACCCTGATAAAAACTATTTGAACGCAAAGAACGCGTTGCCAACCACGTTCCCATTGATGCTGATGTCCACCTCGTAAGTCCCAACGCCCAACGAAGAGGCTGCAAGGTTATAGACGTACTGGCAAGCAGTCTGGTCAATTCGAAAATTCGACCCGCCGTCTGCCTGCGTGGAGTAGGTACTCTCATCAACTGAACCGAGCGTCCCACCCGCAGTTCTGGTCACCGCGATTGTCGCTGGTGGTAATGCGCAGGTTGGCGTGCCGTTTTCCGTGAGCGTAAACTTCACCGGGACTACGCCTCGATTCGCACGGAAGATGCTGCTGCCGTCGGCGTTGATGGGCTGCTGCACGAATGCTTTGTAGGGGCTGATCTTGGCCACGAAGGCGTCGTCAGAGCCGCTATACGCTGGCTGCAAGGGATTCATGGTGGGAAAGTCGGTTGAGCCCGTTACGCCAGTCACATAAGGGTTGCCGAAGCTGTCCACGGCGATGGCAGAGCCGTAGTCAGGCCCGCTACCGCCAAGGTAGGTCGAATACACCAAAGCTGAGCCAGACGGGTTGAGCTTGGTCACGAAGCCGTCGAATTGGCCGCCACCATATGCTGGCTGCAAGGGATTCATGGTGGGAAAGTCGGTTGAGATCGTTACGCCAGTCACGTAGGCGTCGCCAGCGCTGTCCACGGCGATGCCATAGCCATCGTCGGCCCCGCTACCGCCAAGGTAGGTGGAGTACACCAAAGCCGAGCCGGAGGGGTTCAGCTTCGCCACGAAGGCGTCGCCAGATCCGTTGCTGGTCGTCTGGAAGGCACCGAGCGTGGTGGGAAAGTCGGTTGAGCCCGTTACGCCAGTCACATAAGGGTTGCCGAAGCTGTCCACGGCGATGGCAGAGCCCGAGTCATACCCGCTGCCGCCAAGGTAGGTGGAGTACACCAAAGCCGAGCCGGAGGGGTTTACCTTGGTCACGAAGGCGTCGTACCAGCCGCCATTGCTCGGTTGCAGAGGGTTCATCGTGGGAAAGTTGGTTGAGGCGGTGTATCCCGTGACGTAGGCGTTGCCCGAGTCGTCTGCGGCGATGCCAAGACCATCGTCATAATTGTTGCCGCCAAGGTAGGTGGAGTACACCAAAGCCGAGCCGGAGGGGTTCAGCTTCGCCACGAAGGCATGATATTCAAGGGGACAGAAGTCACACGTTGTCTGCAAGGGATTCATCGTCGGGAAGTTTCTTGACGTGGTTGCTCCCGTAACGTAGGCGTCGCCCGAGCTGTCCACCGCGATGCTGTACCCAAGGTCCTCCGAGCTGCCGCCAAGGTAGGTGGAGTACACCAAAGCCGAGCCGGAGGGGTTCAGCTTCGCCACGAAGGCGTCGCCAGAGCCATAGTCTGGGTCGTCGCCACCATACGCTGGCTGCAAGGGATTCATCATAGGAAAGTCTCTTGATACGGTGAGACCTGTCACGTAAGCGTCGCCAGCGCTGTCCACGGCGATGCCATAGCCAGCATCATCTCTGCTGCCGCCAAGGTAGGTGGAGTACACCAAAGCCGAGCCGGAGGGGTTCAGCTTCGCCACGAAGGCATCGCCATAGCCCCAGTCGTGGGTGCCCCCGCCGTACGTTGGCTGCAAAGGATTTACCGTCGGAAAGTTTCCTGAGTTGGTTATTCCCGTGACGTAGGCGTTGCCCGCGCTGTCAACGGCGATGGCAGAGCCGTAGTCAAAATCGCTGCCGCCAAGGTAGGTCGAATACACAAGGACAGGGTCAATGGTCAGTGGCTTCTTCGAATCATAGCCTGCCAGCTCAAAGCCTACCCGCTGTCCGTGCTTGATCACGTAGTGCCCATTGATCTCTTGTTTTTCCCCGTCTTTTTCCTGATAGACAACCGGCTTGTGCCAGCGAACCTCCCCGTCCGACATTTGCAGCACCAGGTCGCCGTTCTTGTCACGATGAATGCGCTTGGCTCCGCCGACATCAAATTGTATGCGATGAGGATCAGCACCCGGTGCGACAACAAAGTCATACTCAAGCTGGCGCCGGTTGCCGTAGTAAACCAAGTCAATGCCAGAATAAACACCTTGGTATTTCACCTTCGCGTAAGTCGGAACATTGCTGCGCCACTTCTTCGAGTCGTTGCCCGTGAAGTAGTTGCTCTTGCCGGGCAGTTCATCCACGCCCGTCACCTCGGCTGCAGCGCTGGCATTGCGGAGCTTCATCCGCAACACGCCACAAGTCGTGGTCGCAGTCATTCCGGACTGCAACTCTTGACTGGCACTCGCAATCTTCGCGTTGTGAGTATTCGCCTTCTTTCCGCGCAGCGCGAGTACCGCTTCATCTGCGGTCAGGAAAAGTGAGTAGCCGCTCGTGCGCGACAGAAACTTCACGCGCGAATCGGTCTGCCCCTGATTTGCCTCGAAGCCGAGCGGCAACTTGCCGTAGCTATCGAGAATCTTGACTTGAGCTTTCGGAGACGCACTGATCGGGGCAACAACTCCCGCGCTCTGATTGATCAGCAGAAGAGGGTTGGATTGTGACAGCGCCATTGCGCTGAGTAGGATTGCGGACAAGCACACTAGGAACCGTCTCATTTGAATAATCCTCCTCGGTCGCGTATTCGGAGTGTCTGAAAGGCGGGGGAAGAACGCTGAAGAACGCTGGGGATACGCCGGGCAGCGAGTTTATCACTTGGGTCATGTCCATGTTGTGACGGGCGTCACCGCTTGATGTGCGGCGATTGCCAACAGCCGCAACGCCCGCTAGCGGGCTTCCCATTGCGTTCTAGGCACATGCTGAGACGCGGGCTGACGCGGTGCGGCTACCGAATTCCGCCAGCGGAGATTCAACGCCCCACCTTCGGCCAGGTAACGTGTTCGAAATGCAAGATGACTTCCACGAACGACGGCACTCCGGGCAAACACTTCTCTCAGGTGTAGAATTTTGCCAAGGATTCCGATGCCTGCCCCCACACCCACTTTCCCCGACCCAGAAGAACATGCCGCCGCGATTCTCGAAGCGCTTGGGGGCAATTACCAGAAGGCTCTAGAGTGGCTGCCCGTCTATCGGGATGAGTTTGGTGAAACTTATGCGCGCCGGTTGGCCACGCTCCTGACGCCTCAAGGGGAATGCTGAATCTTGACGCACCTTGTTGCGCTGAACGCAGAAACGTTTTTGTGCAGCAGCAACCCAACTCGTTATAGCCGTGAGAACAACTGAGACAGGGTGACCTTTAGGCCCTTCGCCATCAAATCCAAATTGAGGACGGAGACATTGCGCTTGCCCCGTTCTACATCCGCTAGGAAACTTCGGTCAATCCCCACCTTTTCAGCCATCTCCACCTGAGTCCATCCGCGCTTCTTGCGAAGCCTCCGAATTCGTTCTCCTAGGCGAATGAGCAGGTCTTCGGGCATGTGCCCTGCATAATGGCCTGTCGGAAATCAACTACAAATCGTGTTTACGCAACATTGTGCGACGAATTGTGATGCGCGGCACTGAAGTCCTGCCTTGGGCAGTATTAAAGTCGAACTCGTCGAATTGCTAGCGGGGGCTTCGATGTCGAATAGGATCAGCTCTTTTCTCGGCGGTCTTGTGTCATTCGTTCTGTGGACAATTATCGTCTGGGGCGAAATTGTGGGAAATGTACATGCGTTCCGGCAACACGGTGTCCGCGACGGCTTCGCTGCTGTCTTTGTTCCGCCTTGGGCTTGGTATAGAGGCATCGAGTTCTTCAGGCACAGGAATATTGAAAATCAGAACTCATCCACGGCAACTGCCCAGGAGTCAACTGCCCAGGAGTCGTTTCCTCCCCCCACAGCAGACGAGCAGGATGCGTTGAGTAAGATTTCTTCCAAGGCTCTCGAACAACCTCTCACGGACGAGGATTTGAGACTTTACAAGCATATTGCGACTGAGTATGGGGCTCGTACGGGAAGGCAGGTTTCGCGTCCAGAGGTCGAGCAATTCCTGCACATCATGAAAGTGACCATTGACTACAAACGCGAGCTAGGTAGGTGCTTGCTGGCTTCCATAGACCAAAAGCAGCTATTCATATCGGCGGAACTCGAAGATTTACGCGAAAAGATGCGACAAATAGGAATGAGGGCGGAGCAATTGGAGATAGATTTTCGCAAGATCGAGAGTGCGGGAAACCAGACGCCTTTTAGCGATGAACATGGGCATGAATACTATCCCCTGACAAGGGAAGCAGTGGTACAAGGATTGCGGCAAGTGGATGTAGCAGATGAGAACTTCAAGAAGATGGCGGCAATTCTCCAGGAGAGTGCAAGCCGAGCGCCCTGAACAGTCGCGGAAGTCTTTTGCGAAGTCCAAGCAAGGGGTATTGGGTAGAAGGGAGAACAGGAGTGTTGGATCGCGTTTTCAAATTGCGCCTCTCGTGATTTCCGCACGAGCTGGCCCTGGGTGCATGGGTATCGTATCGGGCCAGGCGCGAAGAAGTAGCTTCTACCGAAAACCCCTCTTTCACAAGTTGCATTCCGCTTGCCCCAAAATCCCGTTCAATAGTGAAATCGCTGAATATCCCTCGTATGCCGCCGACATCCGCGCTGGCCGCATCCGCGAAGGCTACCGCCCGCATCCGAGGCACTGGCAGGCGCTTGCAGATCTCGTTGGCGTTTCACCGGAAGGGGGACAGAGCAACTGATTGTTCATTCCAACTTCACTGATTCTAAGCGGGCTTGCAGGGATTGACTGGCATCAGCGAAGAGCCGAATCGCGATGCCAGAGTTGTGGGGTGACGAGGCGGTTCGGACGCGTACCTGGGAACAAAACTGCACTGCTCGAATCATAGGCGCACAGCCACACCTCTCACGCAACATCTCTTCCGCAGAAGAGTCCATCGCACTTCCGGTACAATCTCAGGATGAACTGCGCCCCTGCCTTAATCAGGAGCCCAAATGCGCAAGGTTGAGCAGCCGGAGGAGTTTGGCGATAAGACGCTGGCAGCGATTCATTCTGTGCTGCGCCGCTGCGAAGAAGTTGGTGGGCGACTCGATTTCCCCGGCGAAGGCGGCGAGCGTCGCTTCCGCAGTTGGTTGGCGACAGAAGTTCTGCAAACGGTCCTTGGGTGGCCGCCGAAACAGGTCGTTGTCGGAGAACGTTTTGACATACTACTAGTCAATGACGAACTACACCCCGTCGCCACTATCGAAACCAAGACCCCATTCCACAAAGCGACGAGGAAAGAAAAGAAAGATTTCGAGGAGCGCCTAGACGGTTTCCCATCTCTGCGGACAGCGTATTTCACAAACGGCAGTGAATGGGATCGTTTGGACATCATCACTTCAGAAGGCAACCTGGAGATAGTTGAGAGCTCTCACCTTAATCTTGACAAGGCATCGGGGCCGCTCGCGGACTTATTCTTTGCCCCTCTCAGGCATCGACCTACAGATGACGCGACCGGCGCCCACGTGTACGCCATTAACCGCGAGAACGCCTTCATCGGAACCGCGCTGTCGCGACTAGCTGCGGACCTTGACGACATAGTGGCCGAACATAACGAGTTCTATCGAAGGCATTTTTTTGGCTTGCGCGAAGGACATGGGGGCGCGGTGGCCCAAGAAGTGACGGAGACACTTTATGCCCGCTGGTGCGACAAATCTCTTCGAGTAACTCCCAAAGTGGCGGCGGACACGTTGATAAAAAGCTTTCGTGAAGATGGTGCGAATCCTCTCGTTATACGCAACACATTACACGCACTGGGCATACAAGGTCCGCACACGGAACAGGTCATCGAAGGGATCATGAGCCTTGCTGCTGGACGCCGCGAGGACGAGAAGGCACTAGTCGAGAGTTTGTGGCCAGCATTCGCGCCTTCGGTTCAGCAACTATGCGCGCAGACCAGCCACGTCGTGCTCGGCCGCACGTTGCTCTACCGTGTTGGCGAAGATGAGAAAGTGTTTCCCCGAAAACTGTCGAGTGCGGAGCTAGAGAAGGAACTTGTGACCAACGGGGGATTTGGTAGGACGCGGCATCCCGCAACCGAGTTGCTCGATGAGGTACGCAGGAGGATGCAAGACTTTCTCCCGTCGGTATATCTGCTTGGTGAATTTGATTGGTGGCAGGTTGTATCTGAAAAACGCATTGATTTGACGATAGCGCAGAAAGCATGGCTACGTGAGGAAGATGAGGAACTTGAACGGCTAACTCGCCGGATGTTGCGAACCCTTAACCACTACCTTTTCCAGAGTGTAGACGTAGACATCTGGCGCAACATTTACGAACGATATCTACCGGAAGACGAAAGGCAGCGGTTGGGCGGCTTTTATACGCCGGACGAACTGGTGAATCTCGTTTTAGACTTGGCTGATTACAAGGCGGAAACATCAGAGTTGTGCAAATTAAAGTATGTCGACCCGGCCTGCGGGAGCGGGGCATTCGTCACTGGTGCGCTTGCCCGGCTATTGGCACATCTGGAAATGGACTTGCCTTGTCACAGCACTAAAGGCGGCAAGAAGCAACCAGCGTGGAAAAACGCAGTGTTGGCACTTCGGACGGCAGAAGCGAATGTGCATGGGATCGACTTGCATCCGTTCGCAGCATTCCTGACGACTCTGAATGTGCTGTTCATCCTGTTACCACTATATGTAAAGGCGCGAGATAAGGACCCCGATTTCACTATCAATCCAGAGATTTTCTCTGGTGATTCGCTCGAACCGCCTGAAGCCTTGCGTCACGATCAGGGCGAACTCTTCACAAAGATGAACGCCCGCGTGCAGCTGCAGGAGAAAAGCTATGAACAATATCAAAAGATGGCCGGGCGTCGATATGACCGTATTTTCGGCAACCCACCTTGGGGCGGCGTACTCAAGGGACAGTTAGCGCCGGTCTACGATCAGCCAAAGAAAGACTATTTCGCCACCCATTACCCAGCAGCGGCCCAGGGCAAATACGATGTTTACGGGTTATTCATGGAACGGAGTCTGAAATTATTGGCACCCGGTGGCCGCATGGCCCTGCTGACGCAAGGCTCATTCATCGACAAGGAATGGGCGCGCGGATTACGGGAGTTCTTGGCGACCAAATCCCGACTGGACTACATCGTTGATTTAAATCCGTTTGGACAGCTTTTTTTTCACGCCATGAATATCCCCTGTCTCACCGTAGCAAGTGTCAGTGCGAAGGAAAATCCCGACTCGGAGTGCCTTTGTGTCATTTCGCACCCGCCGGACGATTTTCACGAGCTGACCATTCAGCACCGTCGTGAAAAGGTCGTTGATACTGTTCGCGCGGTGCTCAAGACCACTGCCAAAAAGGGCAGCGCGACTGCCGGATTCGCGGATGGCGCACGGATTACCCAAATCACTTTGCGGAGCTCGGCACGCGAGCGATGGGATTTAACCGGAAGCAAAGCAAGAGAATTCCCGGAGGGCTCGTTTCGCGCTTCTGACCTCCTGGAGATGCGGCAGGGTGTCACGCCTGGAGGTTGCCTTGAGCTATTTTTGATGGACGAAAAGCATGCGAACACGCTGAGACTTGAACGGGCTTTAGTCCACAAGGCAATTAAAAGCAAACAACTGGCCCGCTGGAGGGTGGAATGGAAAGGTAAGGTGCTGTTGTATCCCTACTGCCGACGCGGTAAGCATTCTGTGCCAGCATTCACAATTAACTGGGCCGCGATTCAAGACGAGAAGCTCAAGCAACGTTTGGGGGCACTTCAGATCAAAGACGCGCTCTATTTTGATCAGCCAATTGATGAGCAGGAACGTGACATCATTCGGGAGAGCGGAATCAACAGCGAGTCAGTAGCCAAACTGCTGAAGCACCGCACCATGCTTGGGCTGGTGAAGTACCCGAGAGCGGCCGAGTACTTGATACAGCATTACGACCGCCTCGAACAGCGCGTATTTGAAAAGAAACGATTCACCGCCACTGGCAAGCGCTGGTATGAATACCATCGTCCACGCGATGTCCGCATCATGCTCCGCAAGCCGCGGATATTGTCGCCTACACTATTAAAACAGATACGATTTGCAGTGGATGATGTGGGATATCTGTCTGACCACGCTTGCCTCATGATACAACCAACTGAGAAGACCGCAAAAAAATGGCGCGACTTCCAGCGAGAGATAAAGACTGTTCTCGGGCGCGCACCAAAGGCGGTGGAACTGCTACAGTACTGTACCGCGTTCCTGAACAGCAGCTATGCACAGCACCGCCTCACGACCGGCCATCGACCTCGCCCCGGCGAAGTGTATTCAGTTACGGAAGCGTTCTTGAAGGAAGTTCCGATTCCTGTACCTTCGAAAAAACACACCATCGCGAAGATCATCGAGGCCGTAGTCGAGCTCGGGAGCAATTCACTTACATTGACCAGCGGCGACGAAATCGAGACGATTGAAAAGAGTCTCCAGGCGCTTGTGGATGACGCACTCGGCTGCCGGAAGGCATTGACTACCGTGATCAAATCTGAATAGGTGTACGATTTGCGTTATGACATTTTCCAGTCCATAGTTTTCATGTATCGTAACATCGGTTGAAACTGCTAGCTCAATGTAGCCATCGAGATCGCTTCAACGGCTCCGAATCGCAGCTGGCACTTTTTCTATTTCAGGAACCGTGACCAAGGTGTTTGTCGGATCTTAGTGTGATATGACCCTAATGTTTTCCGAGCCGGGAAGCTATCGCCGAATTCACTCGCCGGTCGTATTTCCAGGGAAGGGGGGTGCATACCTTCCCCCTTCGCGACATTGAAATTAAGGAGTCACACATGTGGACTTGGGTTCTTCAATCGAAAACACGGCAGTGTGTTTTGTATGTATTCGTAGTGTTTTTGTTCAGTCTCTTTGTGTCGGCACAAAAGTCTGCAACAGGTTCTCGAAAGCAGCCGTCCGAACAGGCACAGCAGAGAATCTCGAAAGCTGTTGCCGCTAACCCTGATTATGTTCTTGTCTTCGACAATGAGGGCAATGTCGAGAAGTCGGTCAAACTCACGGAAAGGGATAAGACTTATGAGTCCCTGGAACGTTTTGTTCAATTCAGCAAGAAGTCCCCCGTTGATAGCTGCAAGCACCCCTCTCCGGTTCCCCCTCCGCCCTGTATTCTCTGCGACAATGGAGAGATTGTTTGTAGTGAATCCAAATTTAAAGCTCGTGAAGAGAT
Source organism: Terriglobia bacterium (assembly GCA_020073215.1). Classification (GTDB taxonomy): domain Bacteria; phylum Acidobacteriota; class Terriglobia; order Terriglobales; family Acidobacteriaceae; genus Acidiflorens. The sequence continues at coordinate 10,764 of JAIQFO010000042.1, forward strand.
GAAATAGGAGATTCTCGATGCCAGACAACCAGTTACTGGTGCCAGAGAAAATCCCGCCTGGATGGCTGGACCAAATAAGAGAAGTCGTGAAGTCAGAAAAGCCACAACTATGGCTAGTGCTTCTCACCAGTTCAGTGCTGGCTGCCTTCATCGGTGCTGCTTCTTCGTACTGGGCAGTCAGATCAACGACAGCGGCAAACAAAGAACTCGAAACAATCAAGACTCGTCTGGAACTGGAAAAAGAGACCCTGCGCTCAAGAGTAGCGGCTTACAACAAGCTTTCGCAGAATCTGAATACGTTCGCAGAGAGACTCGAAGGATTCGCGAATTTCGTTCAGATTTCAGGAAGGGATCGACCGACTCCGAAACGTACGGCGCACATTCAGCAAGAACTCAGAGCGGTCGGCATTTCTGAACACGATATGAATGACGCAAGAAATGATCCGGTGCTGAACGGAACGCACGCTCAGCAGATCGTGGACGAATGCTTACGCCAACTGAATCCTGCACTCGCGAAAGCGAGAAAAGATCCGTCAGCCTCTCTTTCCTCAATTCGTTCGGCGGTGGCGCAATTGAGAAACATCATCCCCGAAATTCAGCGTGATGTTTCCAATGAGATTAGCAGCATTCGGTGAGTTCTGAAGCACCATCTCTGCTCGGCCCAATCTCTGGTTTGGCATAAGATCACCCTCCCCGAAGAAGTGCGACGTTTGGCACGATAGCCAAAGACTATCAGGCCGAGGGGGGTTCATATTCCATCCCGTGGTGTTTCCACCCCCCCAGCTATTTGACCCCATTTCCACACGCCTGTAATATCCGCCTTCGTGAGCCGGACCAAGAAGACTCCGGGTGAAAAACAAGGTCCAAAATGCTTATCTCATTTATTTCAAAGCGATTATCGAGAATGAACATTCAGCGTACAGGAAGTGTAACTCTCTTAATTTGTTAGGGGTTGGCCATAACAATCGGTTCCGCATTTCCCCACAATAATCCCCGCAATTCGGATTAGCGTTTTCAGAGCGGATCACAAGGTAAGTTATTCGCTTTGAACGGAAATGCGCGAACCCCCGGCCACGGCCCTCCATCGTGTGCTCTCATCCATTAACCAGCTCAAAATGAGTAGTTTAGATAATTATTGCGGGATTCTTCGCGATCCCGCGGTTGGATTCAACTCCGAGCGGGGCGGAGGAAAAAGGGGTGTTGGGTAGAAGGCTAAGATCGCTACGGGCCAAGCCGTGTCCGCGCAGGGAACACGTCCTCCGAGGATGCAGTTTTGTCCCCTATCTTTCTTCTTCTCTATACTTTAAGTTGGACATCTATGCATGTCCGACTAATGTCCCTGAGGCCCGAGATGTTCATACATGGACACCGCTGCATGACCGATCTAAGCAGAAGAAAACCGGTTACTTGTATTCAGGTTGTACTGAAAAACACCTCCACGGGAACGGTTCATTGCACGGTTTGATCATTTGTGGCCGCCCAGTCAAATATACCGGGGCGCACGAGCTTCAAAAGTCCATACTGGCAACCGTGGCGGAATGCTCGGCGAATCGTTTTTTCAGAAATGTCACCATGCGTTGCTTCCTTGGCTTCTTTCATGCCGAAGTGAATCTTGCCGCGCATCGCATGCAGGACCTGTCTTTCTTTGTCTCCGAGCAGCTCAAATACCTCTGGTCGTCGATCTATGGAGGCCAAGCTGTGATCCTCATCAATCGTGAGGTATATGGGGCCAAAGTCCTGGTCACAACCTGGAACACGCGAGCGCCCACGAAAAATCGTGAATTCCTCGCCCTTAATTTCGGCGCGCTGGAGGCCGAAGCGCACGTCTGTTAGGTTGAAGAAAATCCGGGAACCGGAAGCCTCCTCCGCCCATCGAGCAAAGTCCATTGTGGCAAGATCTGGCAGCTTCTGCTTGTCCGTGCCTTTCCGGGGATGGTGAAAGAGCAGAACGCTAGGAGAATTCGGCAGCCGTGTGATTTTGCGTAATCCGTGGAGGATTGGCTGCGCAAATCGGGCTTGGAGGATGTCTTGTCCTCCTGAGAGAGCCCACAGATTGTCGAGGACCAAAAGGTCAATGTTCTCATCCCTAACAAACTGACTCAGCATCTCCAAGCCAGGTCCCGTGACATCGAGTCCGCCGCGAAGAACTTCGTCCACGTCGAGAAGAAGCAGGTTTTTCCCTGTGTTTACAGTGCGGCCTCGTTCTTGCATTTTCAAACGGAGCGATAGGTCTTCCTTCGGTGATTCGGCATCTATCAACGCGACGCGGGTAGGCTCTCCACTGTGCCTGTAATAGTCAAGGAAGTCCAAACGGCCAGCAACATCCCGCGCCAGTTGCAGGCCGAAAGGCGTCTTGCCTTGTGTACTGTCCCCGACGCCCAAGATTAAACGTCCGGGTGGGATGATCGGATTAAGGACAAAGCGTGGCGGTTTGATATTTTCAGCGACCAGTTCGTCGGCGTACCAGAAATGGCGCTTTCCTGTGGCGGGAATTTCGCCACCCGCGCCTAGTGCTACTCTCTTGAGTTGGTTCTCACAGTTCTTTAGTTCTGGCATACCCTGGGCTCCCCATCGGTGGCTTGTAATTTTCAGTCTTGCGAATCAGCACGATCTTGCCGTCTTCGAGTTTGACTTCAATCGAACCGTAGAACCGCGACCGTGCTAGATCGCGTAACATGGCGTTGATGTCGGTGGTCACGATTTGTTGTTCTCCGATCTGTCCGGGTGGGCTTTCGCTTCCCGGATGAGTCTCTGCAGTTCCGCCTCTTCGAGCAGAACCCTCCGCCCGAGCCTCACAGGCATCAGCTTCCCGCTTTTGATCCAAGCCCTGACTGTCCATTGCGAGATAGACAGAAGGCAAGCCGCTTGCTTTAAATCCAATAGAGGACTCATTTTTCACTCCACGTAGATTTGAATTTGGGACCAGGCACCTTAGGAGGGGGTTCGATCTGCGGTGCTGCTCTGCTCCTACTGTATTTGACACGCGAATGGTCGAATTTCTAACACGAAATCTTTGGGCTGGATGAGATGTAATGGCACGGGGCAGCACCTGTTCGCGCGATTCAGGGTTGCCACAGCCCTAGCCCATGTCGCCCATTCTTGCTTTTAAGGCATGAGAGGTCTTGCTTAGCCCTCTCACAATCAGACAAGGAAACGCCATAGACTTAACACGACTTCCCTAGTCCTTATGGTCTATAGGTCCATCCCTGACTCGTGCTTTAGTAGGTCCTATCCGCATCTTCCCTCTTTTCAATCAGTTCTGAATTTGGCCACTGAATTTCTCCTTTAACGGTTCGGGAGGGCGGAGCCATGTCGGTTTTCAAACGGGGAAAATTCTACTGGTATCACTTCATATTCAACGGCGAACACGTCCAAGAGAGTACGAAGCAGGGCAATCCGCGAGTTGCGCGACAGATCGAAGCGGCTCATCGGACAGCGCTAGCAAAGGGAGAGGTGGGCATTCGCGACAAGGAACCCTTGCCACCCTTCAACAGAGCGATGGAAAACTTCCTTAACTGGTCGCGGAAAGAACATGCCGCGCACCCTCGCACCCACTGGCGATATCAAACGAGCAGCACAGCCCTTTTGAAATACTTCGGCGCTGTAAGACTGGATACCATTACTCCAGAAGACGTGGAACGATTCAAGACACAGCGTGCAGACGAGGTGGGTTCTCGAACTAGGCGCAATCTGCGCCCTGCAACCGTGAACAGGGAACTCGCTTGTGGAAAGGCGATGTACAACTTCGTTAAGAAGGGGCAGTCTCGATTAGGCAATCCATTCAGTGAGGTGAGGTTTCTTCCGGAGGACAACGAGCAAATGCGGGTTCTCACCTACGAAGAGCAGCAGAAGTATTTGGACGCTGCGTCCCAGCCTCTGCGCGACATCGCCATTTTGATGCTCGAAACAGGTATGCGACCCGAAGAGGTATATCGACTAGCGCGGGAACACGTCCATTTGGACTCGGACTATGCGTTCGTTCCTTTTGGCAAAACGAAAGCAGCCAAGCGCAAGATCAACCTCACCGCCTTGGCAAGAGAGATCCTGGGGAAACGCCTAACTGACGCAGAAGGTCGGTATCTGTTTCCTCATGAAAAAGATCGTAACCGGCCCATGCTTAAAGTCAACAACGCTCACGAGGGTGCTCTCAGACGAAGCGGAGTCTCGCGGTTCCGTCTGTACGACCTTCGGCACACCTGGGCGACAAGAGCCGCCATGTCTGGAATTGATTTGGTAACCCTGGCCGCAATGTTGGGTCATTCGCGGATTCAGATGGTACTGCGCTATGCCCACCCAACCGAGCAGCATCAAGCCCAGGCGATGAAGCGCCTTGAACAATTCAATGCCGAGAAGCAAGTGGCGGAATTCGAGAGAAAAGCACGCCAGCCGCTACATCTGCCGCTACAGTGACGCTCTACGCAGACCCGTCTGTGGCTGGAAGTTGATGATTAAGCTGGAGGCGCGGGTCGGAATCGAACCGACGTGTAAAGGTTTTGCAGACCTCTCCCTTACCACTTGGGTACCGCGCCAGCCACTTCACAGTAGAAGCCCTGCCAAGGTTTGTCGTCAGCGGGCCCCTATTTCGCCTTATAGATTTCCGTCAGCAGATCCGGCTTCGACTCGTCCCGCACCAGGTGGGGAAACTTCTCGCCGCCGTGATAATCGAGTTTCACCACCCGGATGTAATCCGTGTTTTCGACGATGAGCTCAATCGGGGACGAACTGGTTTTGGCGGCGCGCATGGCGTCGTGCCAGACCTCCGCCGTAAACCTGCGGCCGTTCACGGCAACGATCTTCATTCCCGGCCCCATCCCGGCCTTGGCGGCGGGCATCCCTTCGACCGTATCCCGAATCACGCCATCGATCCCGGCCAACAGTCCCACGGAGTAATGCGCATTGAGCGATTTTTCGCCACGATCTCCGGCACGACCGAGTTCTGACAGGTTCTCGTCGTACACCAGTTTCCATCCGCTCCCTTCGACTCCACCGAGCGGGGCGCCCGGGCCATGGTTCGTCAACCGCTCTGTCCAGAAGCCGCGCCAGTCATAGCGGACAACCTGATTCAGCACGTTCACCACGTCGTCGAAGGTGTAGGTTTTCACCATGGGCGGACCGCTGGGCGGGCCAAAGAAGAGTTTGCAGAAATCGTCCAGCGATTTCGCGCCCTTGGTTTGTTGACGGATGATCACATCCGCCCACAACCAGTTGAGTACGTCTTCATCGTAGTAATCAACCGGGCGGCGATAATCTTCCCAGGCGCGGGGAGCCATCTGCATGGTGGGAACGCCGTCGGCCGTATCCTGCAAATTGCGCCACACCCGGCCTGAACGATGATCCAGATCCGCCGCAATCTGCGCCAGTGCGTCACGGGCTAAGGCGGGCGTGCGCTCGCCGCTGCGCGCGGTGAGCACATCTCCCAGGTATGAGGTCAGGCCTTCATACACCCACAGCAAGTCGGTCTGCATCGGCTGTTCGTAGCCGGGCGTCGCCAGGTCCGCCGGACGCCGGTACTTGCCGTTCCAGGAATGCACGTACTCGTGCGGCAGAAGTCCGGCGTAGAGTTTCCGTCCGTCTTCTTCGATTAACGATCGCTCTGCGACGCGGCTGTCATTCGATTCGTGATGCTCCAATCCAAAATGCGCGACGTGATCGCTCAGGGTGAACAGGAAGTGGTAGTCGGTGTAATGCCGGGCGCCAAACAGAATTCCCGCTTGCTTCACCAGGTTCCGCTCATGTTCCCAGACTTCTGGCGGAGCCTCGAGGGCCGCGGCGCTATCGGCCGCAACGTCGAGTTCCGCGGGAGGATTTTCGCCGGGCGCCGTCAGTGGCACCACCTTCAGATATTCGCCCGCGATCACCGGAGCATCCACCAGCATGGTCAGCGAAGCGGGCGCAAAATGAACGTCGCGGCCCGCCTGGCTGGCAACATGCAGCGACGTCCCAAACTTCCATCCCGCGGGCAGGCGCAGGCTCGCGCTATAAGTGAGTTCATCGGAACCGTATCCGGCGGGATAGAGCAACAGCGTGTTCCAGTTGACGATGTACAGCTTATCCGTTGCCGCCAATCCGGCGCTGTATCCAGGCTCGCGCGACGCGGGGGAAGCGTAGTCGAGATCGGCGGTGACTTCGCTTTCACCCGCCGGCACTTCCACGTGAAACTCAAAACCTTCTTGCAGATCGCGCCGCCAGGGCAGCGCCTTCCCGCCCGCGGTAAACTTCAGGCCCGTCAAGTCTGTGATCGGCCCCGTCGGCCCGTGCTCGCCGGGAATCCATTTGGGATAGTAGAGCGTGAGCGTCCCGGGCTTCGCCGGAATGCGCAATTGGGCGTGGAAGATTTTGCGCGGCGCATCCGAGACGTCTACCGAGAGCGTGACGGTCGGAGCATTGGCCCCAAAAACTGAAAACGAAGACAACAGAAAGATTGCAACACAAAAAAAGTTCCTCACCCCAGACCTTGAGCCCATTCCCCCTCCGGATTGTCGAATCGCCCAGCAGTCATGCAACCAGCAGCCGTGCAAATAGAACCGTACGTTAATATATCAGCCCGCAGCCGATTCATTCGCGAGGCCGGTTCGCCGCCCGCGGTCCAATGCGCGGCTGCTGCCGCCCGCTTCGACCGCCTGCTATCATTTCCGACGTGCCCACGCGCGGAAAATTTATCACCTTCGAAGGCCTCGACGGCAGCGGCAAGAGCACCCAGGTCGGAAAATTGGCGCGATCGCTGCGCGCTCACGGCCTCCCGGTCACGATTACTCGCGAACCAGGCGGCACCACCGCCGGCGAAAAGATTCGCGAAGTGCTGCTGCACTCCGCCACTTCGGGACTCTCTCCGCTCACGGAAATGGCGCTCATGTTCGCTTCCCGCGCCCAGCATATTCACGAGATCATTCTGCCCGCGCTCGCTGAAGGGCGCGTCGTGCTCTGCGATCGCTTCACCGATTCAACCGAGGCTTATCAAGGTGGAGGCCGTAAGTTGGGCACGAAGGCCGTGCTGCAATTGCACGAAATCCTCTGCGGCAATTTGCAACCCGACCTGACGATCATGCTCGACAACGAAGTAGCCTTCAGCGTCGAGCGTGCCCGCCGTCGCAATCGAAGACACAGAGGTACAAGGTCGGAACGAGGTTCAGAAAGAGACGAGAACCGTTTCGAGCAGGAAAGCCGCGCCTTTTTCGGACGAGTCCGCCATGCGTACCTGGCCATTGCCGCCCGCGAGCCGCACCGGGTGCACGTCATCAACGCCCGAGGCACACCCGGCGAAACGCATGCGGCTATCATGGAGTTGGTGAGAAAGAAGCTGAAGATTTGATCCCGTAGAGACGCGGCTTGCCGCGTCTCCCGCTGCCCACAAGGCGCACAAAGGAGACGGGGCAAGCCCCGTCTCTACAGGAAGAGAATTGTTGTATGCCCTTTTCTGATTTCGCCGGCAACCCGGAAACGATCCATCGCTTGCGCGAGATGCTGGCGCGCAAACGCTTTCCGCATGCTGTCATTCTTTCCGGCGCGCGCGGATCGGGCAAGTACACGCTCGCCCTGATGCTCGCCCGCGCCATGAACTGCCTGGAACGGCCCTCGACCGACAGCGATGGTTTGCCCGATTTCTGCGGACGCTGCTCGAACTGCACCCGCATCGCGCAATCCGAAGACCTCGACGCCCGCTTCGCCGAAGCCGTCGAGGCTCGCGAAAATCTGCGCGACACGGACAAGAAAGAGACTCGCCTCTTTGTCCAGACCCATCCCGACGTTCTCATCATCCCACCCGATCCGCCGCAACTGATGATCAAGGTCGATCAGGTTCGCCACGTCATTGAGACCATCTACTATCGGCCCGCCGAAGCCCGCGAGCGCGTCTACATCTTTACCAGTTCGGCCTTCATGAAAGAGGCCGCCAACTCGCTGCTCAAGGTTCTGGAAGAGCCGCCCGAGTTCGCCAGCATTTTTCTGCTCACCGAAAACGTGGGAGAATTTCTGCCCACGATTCGTTCCCGGTCCATGACTTTCAACCTGGGCGCGCTGCCTTTCGCGGAGATCGAGGGCCGGCTCGCCCAGCTTCGTCCGCATTGGAATCCGCGGCAGCGCGCGCTGGTCGCCCGCCTCAGCGAAGGCGCCATCGGACGCGCTTTGTCTTTCGATCTGGAAAGCTACGTTGCCGCTCGCAGCCACGCCCTCATCATGCTGCGATCCGCGCTCGGCGCGGGCGATCACACCGAGCTGTTCAAGACCACCGAGAGTTTCCGCTCGGGCGCCGAAGGCCGCGAGAAAATCGACAACCTTCTGCGCACCCTGTACTCGCTGCTCGAGGATCTGATGTTCCTGCAATCGGGAGCGGCGCAACTGGTCCGCAATACCGACATTCTGGGCGAACTCAAAAAAATGTCCGAAGCCGCCGACTTCCGCTGGCTGCAGCGCGCCGCGGAAGGTCTGGGCGAGGTCGAGCGCGGCCTGCGCCGCAACCTGCTCCGCTCGCTGTCGCTCGATGCTTTTGCGACGGCGCTGGAGCGCGTTTCGTAAACTGGACGCTCCCCCTGTAGAGACGCAGCTAGCCGCGTCTCCCGCCGCGTGCCCAGGGGAGAGTCACGTCTCGGGCGAGCCCCGTGTCCACAGGCCGAAAAGCGTTACTGGCCGGATGTTACCCAAGACACTGCGCAAATCATTGTCATCCCCGGCTCGCTGTGATACCGTACCCTCAGTTCACACCTCTGGACCCACAATCTCAGGCTCGAGTGTTGTGGCATATTCTGCCCGCCCAGCGCGCAGGTGGTGCGATTTGAAAGATACGATCGATTCCGTCCCAGCCGAACAACCCGCCGGTCAGATCAACGACCAGGAAAGCTTTGCCAACCGCAAGCTGATCCGCCCGACCTTCAACCGTGCCGACCAAGCGCACAATAACCACGGCCATAATCACGCGCCCGCCGAGCGCAGAGACAGGGACAGGGATAGAGACCGGGATCACGATCGCGACCGTTCCGGCGCTCCCGCCAAGAAGACCGCGCCCAGCGAGCAGACCAACGCCGAAAATTTCTATTATCAGAAGCAGATGCAGACCAAGACTCCCATGGTCGTCGTGCTGAGGGACGGCGAGGAAGTCCGCGGCACCATCGAGTGGTACGACAAACACTGCATCAAGCTGAACCGCACCGGCGCCGCCAACCTGATGATCTACAAGCCCGCCATCAAGTACATGTTCAAGGAAGGCGAGAACGGGCGGAAGTAGCTGTCAACTATCCGCCATCAGTTCGCCTCCAGTTGATCCAGTCGCCGGCTCAACAGTTCCAAGTCGTCGTTGAGCAGCGCCGGTCCGGAGAGATCGATGCCCAGGAACTGATGCAGTAACTCCTTGGGCGGTTGGTTGAACCCGTTCTTGAGCAGTGCGATGTAGCGCGGCACAAACCACTCCCGCCGGGTCGTGTAGAGATCGTAATACTTCAGCGCGAGCAGGCCACCGTAAACATAGTTCACATCGTAGAGCGGGTCCTCGTACATAAGAGAGACCATGGCCCAACGAGTGCGCAACTCGGGAGTTGAGGCGGGGAACAGCGAAAACTCGCCGTCAATCTTTAAGGTCAGGCGGTCGAGGTCGTCGGCGTTGCGCACGGTGGCCGCCACTACGCCGTCGTAGATCGCCTGTTCGAGCAATGCGTCCTGCGCGCCGTAGAAGGCGTCGAGACCCTTGATACTCATCCATCGTTCGCGATAGTAACGCTTCAGTTCGGGAGAGCCAGCGTGCTCCGCCAAGAAGTCCGCCAGAAGCAGTTCGTTAAAGGCGGCGAATGATTCGAAGAGAAAACTTGGCCCGTGGTCATAGGTCGGCGGCACCCCGTTTGCGGTCATCAACTGGCGATGAACGGCGTGCCCTCCTTCGTGCGCAATGACGGAAAGATCTTTGAAGGTTCCGTCGTAGCGGCCGAAAAACAGAATACTCTTGCCTCTGTCAAATCCGATGGAAAATCCTCCGCCATAGCGATTGGCTGCACCTCCAGGCAAAATATCGGCGCGTCCGTTGGCGGGATCGACCAGCGCATCAAACTCGGATTGGTACTCTTTGCCCAGACCGGCAAAAGCTTCGTGGAAGATGTGGCGAGCGTCCAACAGTGAAGTACCGGGCGGACTCAATTCTTGCACCGGAGCCGACATGTCCCAGGCATGCGCCGGCTGATGATAGTCCCGGTCGATATCGAGCGAACGAACCTTCTCGTAGCGCTTGGCGATGTCACCGTGTTGTGCCATAGCGGCGAGCAGACTGCGCGTGTCTTCGGGTTCGCAATAGAGGCTTTCGTATTTGCGCGCAGGGGCGTCCACGTGATGGTGCGTCTTCGCGAGCAGGTTCTGCGCTTGGACCGTGTGAATCAGGGCGAACGCGAGCAGATCGCGCTGACTGGCAAATCCTGCATATCGACGTTTGAATCCTTCTTCACGCACCCGCCCGTCCCCATGAGCAGCAATCAAGTTTCGCTGGCGGACCACGTCGAGCGGGCCAGATGACGTTTCGACCGTGCCAAACGAAATGCCCGCCACAACCTGTTGGTAAAGATCATATTGCCAGTCGCCAATCTGCGGTTGAAATTGGTCGAGCAACCTCTGCTCCGCTTCGGGCAGCACATGAAGTTTGTCGCGCCGAATATCCGTAAGCGCGAAGCCGTAGCTCGCCAGCGCTGGCTCTGCAGTCAAGAACCCGCGCAGACGATCTTCAGGGATGGCGAGAATTTCTGGATCGAGAAACGCAGTCTTAGCGTCTACGTCGGATTCGAGCGCCTTGTCGGCGTCGCAGGCAGGATCTTTTCGATTCTGCGAGCACCGCAGGTGCAGGTAACCTTCGTGCTTGGCGAAAAGGTTCTGAACAGTTTCATTCTGTCGCAACGCACCAAGCAACTGGTGTGCGGAGTTGAGTTGTCCTTTGTACCGGCTCATCTCGGCGAGCGCCAAATTCAACTCCGCGCGCGCCGCAACTTCATCCGCAGGAGTTTTGAAGTAGTAACGCGAAAGGTCCGCGGACAGACCCTTCAAGGCGGCTGGCGTTTGTGCGAAAATCCTCACGCTCGCCGCAATCGCAAACACGAAAACCGCCAAGCATCCGCACCGCCTCATGCCTCACCTCTTCTGCAATAGACGGCTTGGCTACAATTTCGGCAGCACAATTCCCTTCTGCGCCTGGTACTTTCCCTTGCGATCCTTGTAGCTGGTCTCGCACACTTCGTCCGACTGAAAGAAGAGAATCTGGCATAGCCCTTCATTAGCGTAGATCTTCGCCGGCAGCGGCGTGGTGTTCGAGATCTCGAGGGTGACGAATCCTTCCCACTCCGGCTCGAAGGGGGTGACGTTCACGATGATGCCGCAGCGCGCGTAGGTCGATTTGCCCACGCAAATGGTCAGCACGTCGCGTGGAATCTTGAAGTACTCGACCGACCGCGCCAGCGCGAACGAATTCGGCGGGATGATGGCCACATCGGCGGTCACGGTCACGAACGAACGCTCGTCGAAATGCTTGGGGTCGACGATGGTGCTGTTGACGTTGGTAAAAATCTTGAATTCGTCGGCCACGCGCAAATCGTATCCGTAGCTCGACACACCGTAGGAAATCACTCCCGCGCTCACCTGCTTTTCCGAGTACGGATTAATCATGTCCTGCTCCTGCGCCATGCGCCGGATCCAGCGGTCACTCTTGATCATGAAACCCCTTTGGATTTGGTAATTGGTGATTTGTAATTGGCAATTTTGCAGTGGGATCAAAAACTGATGGCACGGTTTTCAATCACAAATTACAAATTACCAATTACAAATTTGCTCAGGCTGGTGCTGCCATATTACGAGAATGATCCCCCGGTTGACAATCCGCCCTATCTCCCTTAGCATCAATAACTTGAGACATACCAATCCTCGGGGAGACAGGGGAAGCCCGTGATTAAGCTCGACATCATCAACGAAGTGGTCAACCGCACCGGGATCACCAAGACCAAGGCGGAGTTGGCCGTCGAAACCGTTTTCGAGAGCATGAAGAAGGCGCTCTCCACCGGCGACCGCATTGAACTGCGCGGTTTCGGCGTGTTCAACGTGCGTCCGCGCAAGACCGGGATTGGACGCAATCCGCGCACCGGCGCCGAAGTTTCCATCCCGCCCGGCAAAGCCGTGCGCTTCAAGCCGGGCAAGGAACTGCAGTCGATCGACTAGAATTGCAGAGGTTCGAGGTCTGATTGCAGAGGTAACTGCTGCAATGGGTTCTTCACCTCTGCAATCTCACCTCGAACCTCTGACCTCTCTCATGTCCGAACCCACATCCCCTTTTCCGACCGCCCTCGAATGGGAGGGGCAGCCCCAGCCTGGTGTCTGGGTCACGCCACCGCCGCGCCCGCGCTGGTGGCTGCACATCTTGCTTCTGGCTGCGACCTTCCTGAGCACGCTTGTGGTGGGTGCCCGCATCTACGCCAATTTCGCGGCGCACCAGCCAGCTTTCTCGTTCAATGACGACAGTATTTCTCTATTCCCAGTGGAGTGGATGTGGCAAGCTCCCGCCAGGCTGATGCATGGACTGTCTTTTTCGCTCACGCTGATGTTCATCTTGCTGGCGCACGAGATGGGACACTACCTCTACGCCAGGCATTACCGCGTGTACGCGACGCCGCCGTTCTTTATTCCCTTCCCAAGCTTGATCGGCACGATGGGAGCGTTCATCCGGATTAAAGGTCCAATCCCCAATCGCAGGGCGCTGTTCGATATCGGGATTGCAGGTCCGATCGCAGGCTTTATCCCTGCATGCGCGGCTGTCCTCGTGGGACTCTCGTGGTCCAGCCGGCTGGCGGGCAGCAGCGTGCCGCCTGACATTGAACCGGGATTCCCCCTCGTTTTTCATCTCGCGGCCCGTCTTCTGCACTTGAGCTCACCGCTAACATCGCTATCCTTGCATCCGATCGCGGTTGCCGGGTGGGTGGGAATGTTTGCGACGGCGATGAACCTGCTGCCCGGTGGTCAACTCGATGGAGGGCACATCCTGTTTTCGGTGTTTCCGAAACTGCATCGCTGGGTTTCTTTCGCAGTCGTGATTGCGCTCATCCCGCTTGCCAAGTACTGCTGGGCCGGGTGGCTGATTTGGGCAGTAGTGTTGTGGCTAACCAGCCATCATCCGCCGATTCCGAGGCGTCCGGAGCTTTCCGCTGCACGAAAGTGGTGCGCTGTCTTTGCGATTGCAGTGTTAGCGCTGGCCTTCACGCCAACGCCTATCAATGGCGCTTCCGGCCGCGAGAAATGGCCGGATATCCGCAACGATCTTCGCGACGGCGTTCGCCACCTGCTGCATCGCAGATAGTCCCGAGGACCAGCGCCTAAACGCGAATCCTTGGTCGAACGCTTTTGGCGCGGCTGAAGCCGCACCCTGATACGAATCCTTCATCGGCAGAGGCTTTGAGCCAAGAGCTAGCAGCTAATAGCCAACGGCTGCTCTCCTACATCAACCACACCGCATCCACATCCACAATCAGCTGCGTGCGTGGAATCTTTCGCGCCGCGGCTTCCGCCAGCATCGCCCGCAAGAGCGCATTCATCTTCTCGCGGCTGGGAGACTTCAGAATGAAGTGGTAGCGGTAATCGCGCTTCAACCGCGTGATCGGAGCTGCCGCCGGGCCGAGCACGCGAATCCCTTCATGCCGCGTCTTCTCAAACCAGCGGCCGAGTTCGCCTGACCAGGTGAGCGCGTCATCCAACTTCTGGCTGCGGATCAGCACATTCGCAATCGCGCTGTAGGGCGGATAGTGCATCCAGGCGCGAAATTGCAGCTCCTTCTCGTAGAACCCGGCAAAGTCATGCCGTGCCGCAAACTGCACCGCGTAGTGATCCTGAAAATAAGTCTGCAGCACAACCTTTCCCGGAACCTGTCCGCGCCCCGCGCGCCCGGCGACCTGGGTCAGCAGCTGAAACGTTCTCTCGGCCGCGCGGAAATCCGGCAACCCCAGCGCCATGTCCGCTCCGACCACGCCGACCAGCGTTACGCCGTGGATATCGTGGCCTTTTGCGATCATCTGCGTGCCCACCAGCATGTCGAGCGCGCCTTCATTCAGCGCGTTCAGCGCGTGTTCGAAATCCTCCCGACCGCGCACCGTATCGCGATCCAGTCGCCCGATCCGCGCCTGCGGGAACATGCCGTGCAGCAGCTCTTCCAGCTTCTCCGACCCCGTCCCGACAAAGTACACGTACTCGCTGCCGCAATGTGCGCACTTGTCGGGAATATGCGCCACATGTCCGCAATAATGGCACTCCATCTTGCGCTCGCGCTTGTGGTGCGTCATCGAAACGGCGCAGTTCTTGCACTGCAACGTCTTGCCACACGCGCGACACAGCACCACCGGAGAATATCCGCGCCGGTTGAGCAGCACCATGACCTGCTCTTTCTTTTCCAACCGCTCGCGGATTTCCTCCGCCAGCTTGCGCGAGATCACCTGCTCCTGGCCCGTCTCCTGAAACTCCTGCCGCATATCGATAATCTCGACTTCGGGCAGCGGGCGCATCTCCACCCGGTCGGGCAACTCCAGCAGCGCATACTTATGTTTCTTCGCGTTGTAGTACGACTCCAGCGATGGCGTCGCCGAGCCCAGAGCCACGACCGCTCCCGCCATTTTTGCCCGCATCACTGCCACATCGCGCGCATGATAGCGCGGCGTTTCCTCCTGCTTGTAAGACGAATCCTGCTCTTCGTCGACAATGATGAGCGCCAGATCGCCGACCGGCGCGAATACCGCCGACCGCGTTCCCGCCACCACTCGCGCCTCGCCGCGTCGTATCCGATGCCACTGCTCCGCCCGCTCCGCGTCCGACAGCCCCGAATGCAAGATGGCAACTTCATCGCCGAACACCTGGTGCAAATCCGCCGCGACCGCCGGCGTCAGTCCAATTTCAGGAACCAACAGGATTGACGACCGCCCCTGCTCCAGCACCTCGCGCATACAGGCGAGATAGACGGCAGTTTTTCCCGAGCCCGTGATACCGTGCAGCAGCAGACCGCCAAACTTGCGCGCCGCCACGGCCTCGGCAATCTTCGCGAGCGCTGCTTTCTGCGCCGAGCTGAACTCGAACTCAAACGGAGACTGCCGAGGCTTCAGCGTTGAAAGTTTGACCCCGGAAGCTGTGAAGTCCAGCGGCTCATCCACCAGCTCAATCAACCCGCGCCGCACCAGCGTGCCGAGCGTAGTGCGCGGCACATCCAGCCCGCGCAAAGCCTCCACGGGCAAGCGCCCGCCAGCAGCAGCCAGCGTTTCAATCAAAGTGCGCTGGTTCTCGTTAAGCTTCTTGGTTTTGCCCGTGTGGGGACGGGCGACTCGCCCGTCCAGCGGAGGCGAAGCCTCCGCAGCCTCCACCCCCAGCAGCACCGCCACCTTCACCACCCGCGCCGCATCCCGAGCCGCCGAAACATCCTCGCGCGCAATCCATCGCTTGCGCACCATCCCGGCAAGCAGCGCCTTCCCCACCCGCGTCGCCCCGCGCAGCCGTTCCGCGCGCACGCTCTCCCGCTCCGCCAGATAATCCAGCACGCGAAATTCGACCAGTTGCTGTTCCGGAGTCCGCTTCGACCGCGCCGGAGACCCCGACATCCCCGCCAGATGCAGAGCCATCCGCCCCTCGTCGGTGATGCGGTAAGCAATTGCCCGCTTGAACTCCGCCGCCAGTGGCAGCATGGTGCGAAACACTTCTCCCACCGGCGCAAGGTAGTAATCGGCAATCCACTTCCCAAGTTTCAAAAGATGTTGGTCGAGCACGGGTGAGAGATCGAGCGCTTCGACAACTCTTTTCGTCTTGACTTGCGGCGGACGGTCATGCAACTCCACCACAATGCCTGACAACCGATGCTGCCGGAACGGCACCAGCACCCGCCCGCCCACTACCGGCTCCATGCCCGGAGGAATGGCGTAGGTGAACACCAAGTCGAGCGGCACGGCAAGAGCGACGTCGCAGAAGAGGGGCATGTAGTGAAAGGACTTACGCCTTGTCATCCTGAGCGTAGCAGAAGGACCCCTACATTCCAGGTTCCATCATGACCGCAAAGGAAGTCCTCGGGGCAAAGGTCGACCTCACGTCCACTGCCTCGGAGCAGTGAAGCGTCCCGTTCTTCGTTGATCTCTTCGCGAGAGTTCTCCGCGGCGGCCCGGCTGTCCTGGTTGACTTCGACTCCGCCGAGCCATGCGCTTCGCGCATGGCTCGGCTGCGCTCAGGATGACAAATTTTAAGAGGCCATGACGATCCTAGGTATTTTCCCGATCCCCATGGGATGGCGGATGGGAGATCACAAGGAAATGCACCTCGTCGCCGGAGTCATTTCTCATCTGGTGCGATGTGCCTGGTGGAATCCAAATCCCTTCACCAGCAGTCACCACGATGGGGCGGCCATCCACTTCCATGACCGCTTTGCCCGAGAGGACGTAGAAAAACTGCTGCGCATGATGGTGGAAGTGGCGAACCTCCGAGGTGCCCGCAGGCATGCGCTCCTGAATTACGCTGAGCTGCGGACTCTTTACCAGATGCCATCCATCACAGCGGTTTCCCCAGATGTAATGCTCGGCGGTTGCTTTGCTGATCGCGCGGATATCCATAGTCGCTGGAATCTAGATCCCTGGTGAACGCTGCCGGGCTTCGCCCGACTGGACGGCCGACCACCCCAGCCCGCGAAAAGCGCGCGGTCTGGGGACCCCGGCGAATGCGTCCGTCCCTACGTGGCTGATTTCGGCGCTTTCAGCCCCAACTCTTTCATCACCATCTGCAAATCCTTCCAGGCCTCGCCCTTCTGCCGCGGATCGCGCAGCAGAAACGCGGGATGGTAGGTAACTGCCAGCTTGCATCCGTCCCACTCGGGATCGTTACTCCGCACACCTGCCGGTTTGAAGTCATAAAAGCGCCCGCGCAGTTGCATCATCGAAGCATTCATCGCCAGCAGCGTCTTCGCCGCCACCGCTCCCAGCGCCACGATCACCTTGGGCTTGACCGCGGCAATCTGGCGCATCAGAAATGGCGAACAGGTCGCGCACTCCTCGCGCTCGGGCGTACGATTGCCCGGCGGACGGCACTTCACGATATTCGTGATATAAACCTGCTCGCGCTCGATTCCCATCGCTTTGATCATGTTGTTGAGCAGTTGCCCGGCTCGCCCCACGAAGGGCTCGCCCTGCGCGTCTTCATCGGCGCCCGGTCCCTCGCCCACGAACATTAACTCTGCCTTCGGATTGCCAACGCCGAAAACAATTTGCTTCCGTCCCTGCTGGTGGAGCACGCAGCGCGTGCAGTCGCCCAAATCTTCGCGGATGATCTTCAGCGCCTTCACCGGATCGCTGACACTCTGCTCCGGCTTCAACTCCATTACCTCAAAAATATTCTCTTCCACCGCAAGCGCAACCGGCACCGCCGTGGCTTTCCTTGGACTCATTTCTTCTCCTGGGTCAACGGTGTGCTCGGAAACCGCGATTTCTGCTGCCTCCACTGCTACCGGCACTTCTTCCGCCCGGCCTGGTTGCGGGCGCCGGTAAAAATCATAAATTCCCATTTCGTTGTAAAAACGAATGCGCGCGGCTAACGCCTGTCGGAGTTCAGCATCCAAGGTGCGGGGCATGGCAGATAAGAATAACAAACCGTGTGGCGCGGACACTCTTGTCCGTGAAACTCGGGAGGCACGGGCCCACCCGCGGGCGGCTACTTCAGCTCAACCTCCACAATCTGACCCGTCGTCGTCCCTTCGTTGGCGAGCGAGTGCGTCACCTTGGCATCGACCCAGTGAACATCTCCCGCCTTCACTTCGTGCGTGAATGATTTCCCTTCGGGATCGGTCATCTTCAGCATCAGCGGAGTGGCCGAAACAATCAGGTACGGACGCTCGTGGGTATGCATCGCCGACGTAGCTCCCGGCGCCAGCGTCCACTTGTAGACCCGCGCGCTTGGATTTTCTGCTTCCACCTTCCCTGCGGCCGGACCCGAGGTGGTCGCCGGGCGGTGAAGCAGTTCCACATCCAACACTTCAAAAATACCAGTGTCGGCGTTGTGCACGCGGTGCGTGTAAGGTCCCTTCGACTCAGACGCCGCGACGTCTCCAGGCTTCGTCACTTCGGGCACGCTATCTGCTTCACCAAGCTGTTGCCGGGTGATCGTGGCGCCGGACAAATCAATCGCTACCCGGTCATGCAGGTGGGTGTGGAACAATGTGCTTTCGCCGGGCAGAAGCTCCACCCGCAGGACGACGACCGATTCATTTTTCAGCACGAGATGATGGTGCGGTTCCTCTTCCACGGGAACGGGCGATTGCTGCGCGGTTACAAGAGTGGATAACATGAACACCAAGGCTCCACAAAAACAAGTTTTCACCGGATTCTCCTAACGGACAGCGGCGCCACTGTGCTTTCGCAGCTTCACGACCTGGTCGAGCACGCGCTGCGCAACTTCCCACTTCGAGGCCTCGGGAACCTCGACCACTTCGGTTTGGGAGATGATGGTGACCGCGTTGCGGTCGGAATCAAAGCCAACGCCCGCGCGCGAAACGTCATTGACTACGATGGCGTCGAGCGACTTCGACGCCAGCTTCTTGCGGGCGTTTTCCAGCACGTTCTCTGTCTCGGCGGCAAATCCCACGACAACCTGCGACGTTTTGCGGCGCGCAACCTCTGCCAGAATATCCGCGGTCGGCTCCAGCGCCAGCGTCATCTCACCTTTGCGCTTAATCTTCTGCCTTGCAGCCGCTTTCGGGCGGAAGTCGGCTACTGCCGCGGTTTTGATCACCACCGTACTCTCGGGCAGCAATTTCAAGACGGCCGCGAGCATCTCTTCCGCCGACTCCACCGGCGTCAGTTCGGCCGCGCCTGGAGCGGCAATCGCGGTCGGCCCGCTTACCAGCAGCACGCGCGCTCCGCGGCGCAGCGCTGCTTCCGCAATGGCGTATCCCATGCGACCGCTTGACCGGTTGGTCAAATACCGCACTGGATCGATCTTCTCCCGCGTCGGCCCCGCCGTCACCAGCACCGTTTCACCCGCCAGATCCTGCGAGGCGCCGAGCGCTTCCATTACCGCCGCCACTATCGCTTCGTTTTCTGCCAGACGCCCGGCGCCGGTCATTCCGCACGCCAGATATCCGCTGTCCGGCTCAACTATACGAACTCCGCGCTTACGCAGAATTTCGAGATTCGCTTGCGTCGCCACGTGATTCCACATGTTCACGTTCATCGCGGGAGCGACCACTACCGGGGCGGTGGTCGCGAGATACAGGGTGCTCAGAAAGTCGTTCGCAATTCCCTGCGCGAAGCGCGCCAGCACGTCGGCCGTTGCCGGAGCCACCACGAGCGCGTCAATTGCCTGCGCAATCGCAATGTGCTCGATCGCCGACTCGACGTTCGCTTGCTCGTCTGCCCCGGAGCCGAACATGCTGGTAATCACTTTTTCTCCGGAGAGGGCTGCGAAGGTGAGCGGGCGAACGAACTCCTGGGCCGCGGCCGTCATCACCACTTGCACGCGAATGCCGCGGTCCTGCAACAGGCGCACGATTTCCGCCGCCTTATAGGCTGCAATTCCACCGGACACGCCCAGCGCGATTTTCATAGGAGGAAGACGGCGGTTTCACGTTTGAACCCGTCTACAGAACTGATGTCCGTGCGCCCACTCGAGATGCAAGCAGCGCTGGCGACCCAGGTCTCTCATTCGGGTTGTCATCCTGAGCGAAGCGAAGGACCTGCTGTTCGCTGCCCGACAAGGAAGCAGATCCTTCGCTTCGCTCAGGATGACAATCCCTAAAATGATCGCCGCCGCAGAACATGTCTACGATTCTTCCGCGAACACTTTGTTCAGAGTTTCGGTTGCGGCTACTACCGGCAATTTCGGAGCCTCTGGAATCAGCCATTTCACCTTGCCGGCCTTGATTTCATCCTGTGCGATGCGGCAGGGTTTGCGCGATCCGGTATCGATCACCGGAGGAGCGCCGCCTTGCAATTGCCGTGCCCGCCGCGCCGCCACCAGAATGTAGCGATAGTTACTATCGAACCCTTCAATGAGCTTCATACTTCTCTCCCCCGAAACTTCATGTGCCCTTGCCCGCTTGCGGATTAAACGAAGCCAGAATCGGCTGCACCCGCTCGCGCGCTTGCTCCAACCGGCAAGCTTGTGCTCGGTCTACGCGCCGCTTCTCTTCCGCGGAGAGTTCCGCTGCGCTTCGCTGCAACCGCTCCGACAGTACGATATCCCTCAACTGGTCGGCCGATTGCTCAACTACCTTGTTCACTAATATATAGTCGTATTTCGAGTAATTCTCAATCTCTCGGCGGGCCGTGTCCAACCGGCGGCAAATCTCGTCCTCTGCATCCAGCCCCCGACTCCGCAACCGCCACTCCAGGTTCTCCCGGTCCGGCGGAAGAATAAAGATGCTCACCGCCTGCGGAATCTTCTCCTTGACCTGGCTCGCTCCCTGCACATCGATGTCCAGCACCAGGTCGTTGCCGCGCGCCTCCGCTTCTCGCAGAAACCGTCGCGCTGTGCCGTAATACTCGCCGCGCACTTTTTCGTTCCCAAAAACTTCCGCGTACTCGAGAAATTCATCGGCCGCGATCATGGCCTCGAATTCTCCCCGCGCGACGAAGAAATATTCCTTGCCGTTCTTTTCGCTGCCGCGCGGAGCCCTGGTCGTATAGGAGATCGAGAAGTCCAGGTGAGGCACCATCTTGAACAGCTCGTTCACCAACGTGGACTTACCCGATCCCGAGGGCGCGGAAACAATGTAGACGATGCTCATTCCAGATTCTGTACCTGCTCGCGCGATTTCTCGATCTCCGACTTCATCAGCAAGCCCATCTCGGTAATCTTCAAGGCCTCGCCCGCCAGGCCCGAGGTTTTCGAAAGCAACGTGTTCGCTTCGCGGTTCATCTCCTGCAGCAGGAAGTCCAGCTTCTTGCCCACCTCGCCACCCTGGTCGAGCAAACCGAGAAAATGCTTCACGTGCGCATTCAGCCGGACCAGTTCTTCCTGAATGTCGCTGCGATCGACCAGCACCGCCACTTCCTGCAGAATGCGCTCTTTGTCCACCTGGGTGCCGAGCAATTCCACCATGCGCGACTGCAGCCGCTCCGAGTAGCTGCGCAGAATGGTGCTGCGATGGGCTTCCACTCCCGCCGCCGCTTTCTCCAAATTCACCATGCGCGCGCGCAGCTCCGTGCTCATGCTGCGGCCTTCTTCTTCGCGCATCTCATTCAGCCGGGAAAGCGCTTCCTCCACTCGCGCCATCACCGCCGTCTCCAGTTCGTCTCCCGATTTCTCGGCCCCGGAATCCATTGCGCCCGGCATCCGCAGAACTACGTTGAGATCGGGTTCTCCCACAACTCCGAATTCATCGGCGGCGGCGCGGAACGCCTGCACGTAGCCGGCAATCAGTTGCCGGTTGATCGCGACCCCGTTCGTGCCCGAGCGATCCAGGTTCAGGATTACTTCCACGTGGCCACGAGCCATTTTGTCTTTCAGCATCCGGCGCAGCTTCATCTCCAGCGCGTCGGTATCGGAGGGCAGGCGAAAGTGAAGATCGAGAAAGCGATGATTCACAGATTTGAGCGACAACGCAAAGGCCAGCTGGGCATGGACCTGCCCGCGGACCTGCGCGAATCCCGTCATGGAGCGAAGTGGCATAAAGTTCGTCTCGAGTCCCTACGCTTACACTGCCTTCGACGCGTCGGCTTCGGCAAACTGCAATTCGTAAAGCCGCCGGTACGTGCCTAACTTTTGCATCAAGTCTTCATGCGCGCCAATGTCGCTGATCGTACCGCTTTCAAGCACCACGATGCGATCCGCGCGGCGCACGGTCGAAAGCCGGTGCGCAATGACAAACACAGTACGCCCAGTCATCAGATTTTGCAGTGCCGACTGCACCAGAGACTCCGACTCGCTATCCAGCGCCGAGGTCGCCTCATCCAGAATCAGAATCGGCGCATTTTTCAGGATCGCCCGCGCAATCGCAATGCGTTGCCGCTCCCCGCCCGAAAGGCGCACCCCGCGCTCCCCGATCATGGTGTTGTAGCCTTCCGGAAGCCCGGAAATGAATTCCTGCGCTCGCGCCGCCCGCGCCGCTTCTTCCACCCTTTTCTGCGATACATGCGGCTGGCCGTAGGCGATATTGTTCCTCACCGTATCGTTGAACAACACCGTCTCCTGGGTGACAATTCCGATCTGCGATCGCAGCGATTCCAGGGTCACATCCCGCACATCGTTATCGTCAATCAGAATGCATCCGCCGCTGACGTCGAAGAAGCGCGGGATCAGATGCACCAGCGTGCTCTTGCCCGCGCCGCTCGATCCCACCACCGCCAGCACTTCGCCCGCCTTCACTTCCAGATTGATATCGTGCAGCACGACCGGCGAGTCTTCGGCGGTTGCATAGGAAAAAGAGACGTCCGCGAAGCGGATCGCCCGCGCAAACCGAGGCAACCGCGTCGCTCTCGGCTTTTCTCTTACCTCGTCTTCGATATCCATATAGCGGAAGATTTCCGACGAGGCGCCCACCGCCTGCTGGAAATTGTTATTGAAGAGCGCGAACTTGCGCACAGGGTCGTAAAGCTTGAAGACGGCGACGATGAACGCGAGGAAAGTTCCGGCGTTGAAAACGTGGTGCTTGATCGCGTCCCGGCCCATGAGCAGGAGCAACGCGATCGCCACCGAGCCAAGAATATCCATTAGAGGAGAGCTGATGGCGAACGCCGCCACCATGCGCAGATTAGCGCGAAACAGTCGCCGGGCTGCGGCGCGGAATCGCTGCATCTCCCAGTTCTCCATGCCGAACGCCTTCACAATGCGGTTGCCGGTTATGGTTTCGTGGAGGATGTTCTGGATTTCGGCCAGCTTGTCTTGTCCGCCTCGCGTCTTGCTGCGCACTTGCCGCCCGATCTTTCTCGACGAGTACAAAATCACGGGAAGAAAAAGCAGCAGGACCCAGGCAAGTTTGCCTCCCAGCAGCACGACGACTACCGCAATAAAAATAAAGGTGAAAAATTGCTGCAAGAACTCGGCGAGTACGGTTGACATCGCAAATTGAACGCGCTCGATGTCATTGACAATGGTTGAGAGCAATGTACCCGTCGTGTGTTTGGTAAAGAACGCCGCCGAACTACGCAGGAACGCGTTATAGAGATCGTCGCGCAGGTCGGTAATCATGCCGTAGCCTGTGTAGTTCACCAGGTAGGTCCCGACGTAGTCAAAAATCCCCTTCAGCACGGTGGAGGCAACCAGGGCAAAGGCGACGGCTGTCCAGGGATTTTGAAAGTGCGAGGGGATGACCTGTTGGAGGTTGAAAAAGCCCTCCTTGCCGGGCAGTTGGAACAACTGGAGCGTCTTGTCCTGGGAGTCAGGGTTGAGCACGCGATTAAAAATCGGGCCAATAAGAAGAACGCGAAACGCGTCCAGCAATCCCACCAGCGCCATCAGCGTCACCGAAGCCAGCAGGGGCCACCAGTAAGGCAGAACGTAGCGCAACAGGCGGGTCAGCGGACGGGGCTGCGCCGGTGTTCCTTCCCTCTTAGCGCCCGCTACTGTGGAGGTTGCCATGCGTGTAAGGCTCAATTCTACATGGGAGGTTGCGCCAACGAATCGAATGGGGCCGCGCCTCTTGGAAAATGCTGGGAACCGGTTCTGACCCCGGATATACTTTAGGCATGATGCAGAAAGCACAGGAATTGCTCAAGAAGGCCCTTGCTTTACCCGATAAGGAGCGCGCGGATCTGGCTGGAAATTTGATCGATAGCCTGGACGACACCGTTGACGAAGATGCCGAAGCCGCATGGCAGGCGGAGATCGTGCGCCGTCTCGAGGAGGTCCGCTCGGGAAAAGTGAGGACGACTTCCTGGGACGAAGTTCGGCGGAAGGGGCGCGCGTTGCTGGATGGCCGGTAGGCCGCTTGAATTTCATCCGCAGGCGGAAATGGAGTATCTCGCTGCCCTAGCGTGGTACCAGCAACGAAGCTCAACGGCGGCGCTCCGTTTCGAAAGCGCATTGGCCCAAGCAATCAGTACCATCCGAGATGCTCCCCATCGCTGGCCGACCTATCTTGCCGGCTGCCGAAGATACACGCTCCACCAATTTCCCTTTATCGTAGTGTATTCAACTCTTGCCACCCATACCGTCGTTCTGGCCATCGCCCACGGACATCGCCGCCCGGGTTATTGGATCGACCGCGTGGGATTTCTTCAGAAATAGGACAAATAGCGAACCACGGCCTCTTTACTTCGGGCTGTCCCGGTGCACGACCTTCACTTTGTGTCCGGCTTTCCGCAGGCGCTTGCTCACGTCCTCGGCGATCATCACCGAGCGATGCTGCCCGCCCGTGCATCCGAAGCTGATGGTCAGGTAGCTCTTGCCCTCGCGAATATAGTGCGGCAGCAGGTAGATCAACAGCTCCGAGATGCGGTGGATGAACTCCTGCGTCTGCGGGAACGACCGGATGTACTTGGCCACCCGGGGATGCCTTCCCGTCAGCCCGCGAAATTCCGGCACAAAATGAGGATTGGGCAGAAAGCGCACATCGAAAACCAGGTCGGCATCCTCCGGTAAACCGTGCTTGTATCCGAAACTCACGCAGGAGACCAGAATCGTCTGCTGGCTCCCCGACTGCTGCTTGAACCGGTCGGTCAAGTGCGCCCGCAATTCATGAACATTGAACTTGGTCGTGTCAATGACCAGGTCGGCAATCTTGCGAATCGCGCGCAGATGCCGCCGTTCGGCCCCCAGCGAGGCCCGCACCGTGGTGCCCGTCCCCAGGGGATGGGGCCGCCGCGTCTCGCTGAAGCGCCGCAGCAACGCGGCATCGCTCGCTTCCAGGTAAATCACCTTGGTCGCGATCATCCGCTTCACCGACTTCAGCATCGCCGGCAGCTTCTCCAATTGCGAACCTTCGCGCACATCGACTACCAGAGCGGTACGCGGAATCTCTCCCGAGTGCAGCGCCAGTTCGGCGAAGCGCGGAATCAGCTCGACTGGCAGATTGTCCACGCAGTAGAAGCCGAGATCTTCGAAGGCCTTCAGCGCGGAAGCCTTCCCCGACCCGCTCATGCCGGTAATGACGACCAGTTCCGCGGTGGCGCGCGGCTCGCTTTTGCGCCCGCGAACCAGCTTTCCCGACGCGTGGGCGGCTTGGTTGAGTTTGCTGCGCAGTGGCATGCCCGAAATCTTAGCATTTCAGAGAGAGCGGAGGTTGCCGGTGAAGGGAAAGCGATGCTGCCGGCGATCAATAACAAAGTAGGGGTCCTTCGACTCCGCCGGGATGACAACTTTTGGTGATGACGACCAACTCAGACAACCGAGCGTCGTCTCGGTTCGAAAACAGCCGGCCTTTATTGTTATGATCTAGTAGATTGTGAGTCACGGTATTCGCACTTCGATCCATAGTGTTTCGTTGATTCTTTGCCTCATCCCTGCCCCCACGCGCGGGGATTCGCCGCGCTCTGTCAGTGCACCGGACCCGGTTGCGACGCCAGTCATCGTCATGGGTTTCGTCGGCGGGTTTGTCAGCCGCGATGACATGGTCCACGGCCCTGTCCAACTAGCCGCGCGTCTGCGCCACGACTGCCCACCGGGCGTGCATGTGGAGGTTCTTGAGAATCGCCGCCGGGAAGCAGCCCACGCGGAAATCATGCGCTTCGTCGACGTCGACCGCGACGGCACACTCTCGCCCGAAGAGAAGAAGAACGCGCGCATCATCCTTTACGGACACAGTTGGGGCGCCTCGGAAGCGGTTACGCTAGCGCGGGAACTGGGGAAAGAGGGCATTCCGGTGTTGCTCACCGTTCAGGTCGATAGTGTCCCCAAGCCCGGCGAGAATGACAAAGACATTCCCGCCAACGTAGCCGAGGCTGCAAATTTCTATGAACTGGATGGCATTCTGCATGGCCGACCCCAGATTCGCGCGGCCGATCCAAGCCGCACCCATATCATCGGAAATTTCCGCATTGACTATAAGGCGAATCCGATCCGCTGCGATCAGTACCCCTGGTGGGACCGTTTCTTCACCAAGGCGCACACCGAAATGGAGTGCGATCCCAAGGTTTGGGCCCAGGTGGAATCCCTGATCCAGTCGCGGCTACCCCAGCCGCGCCAACCGTGAATCTGTGACGGATTGTCGGGGCTGAAAGAACCAGGGCCCCAAGAAGGACAGCTACTGCAAGCTGGCCGTGGCTTGGGCGCGGCGTTCATTCTTGGAAGGTGGTGTCGCGGCAACTTCGCTCGGGCGAAGCGAGAGCAGTTGCTGGAGCAACGCCAAGTCGCTTTCCGCGCCGCTGCGGGAAGTCTTGCGGGCCATAGCGGGCCGCAATTCCTGGCGGAGTCGCGCCTCCATGAGTCGGGCGGCTAATTCCGGCGCGCCGGAACCAGTCAGGATGTTGGCTCGCGAAAGGCCCACTTGCGCCACGGCGTTGCCGGTGCGCACCTCGAGGATGGGTTGGCGGAACGCATCGACTGCAGGCTGGGCGCTTGCCTGCAAACGCTCCCAGGTTTTTACTTCCTTGTTCTTTCCTTCTTCGAAGCCGGCATCCGAGCGGTCGCTGATGGAACGGTTCTGGCTAAGTTCTTCCATCCGACTCTGGAAGCGAAGACGTTCGTCGTTCGTCATGGGCGCATCCAACCCACGACCGGACTCAGGATTCATGACCAGCGCGTTGCGTGCCGGGTCGAAGCGACGATGGCCAAAATACTCGATCAACAAGCCGCCGCCAAGGTAGGGATTCAGCACGACCAGAGGCACCATGTATTTCTTGGCCGCCATCACCGATTCCAACACTCCGTGGATGGGCTTGCTGCGCCGGATCGTTCCCGGCACTTGCGGGATGAGGTAACCCGAGCTTTGTAACTCAGGATGGTGCTGGCTGTATCTCGCCATCATTTTCGCGCTTTGCTTGGGAGTCGTGACCCCGAGATCGCCAATCACACTGCGATGCAGCGCGTGCGGATAATAAAAGTCGACGATCTCGCGCACGAAATCGGCACAGTTTCTCTCGACGAAGTTATAGCGCTGGCGGTTGGGTTGGTGGTTGAGCTTGTCGATCAGCAGCGCGTCTTGTTCCGGACTAGTCTCAATCTCGAATCCATAAATGGTCCGGTCATAGGATGATCCGATCAGTTCATACCAGTTTCCCTCGGGCGTTCCACCGTCGCGCCGATCGGGGGCAAGCGATTCCAGGTACTGGCGACGATATTGATCTCGAAGGAAGGCCACCAGCTTTGCGTCGGCGAACAGCGGGATCGCTTCCGGCCGGTCCACCGCATACAGGTAGGGGATGAGAGGGATGGCAATCCAATCGTGTCCCGCAATCCCGTCGTACCGGCTCAGGACGACGCCGGATTCGCCATCGGCACACCGCCGCAGAACAACCGGGGACGCGGAACAAACATTGCTCAGATACACAGCCACGTGGCCAGTTCCAGCGAAAGAGCCATCGTAACTGTACGGCTCTTCCAGAAACAGCGTTGCCCCAGCGTGCGCGCGCGAAAGGCTGCCGAGGCAAAAGAGCAGAATGGCGCAAAGCCGCCCAAGTCTCGAGGAGCCTCGGGTCCGCGCAGCAAACGGATTTGCGAAAGCAGTCATTCTCAACTTTGATGACCAGGAGCCCAGTGGGGCTGCCCTGGCGGTAAGTATAGGGAATAGAGCATCGCGATTGCCAAACCTCCTAAGTCCTTGCCCTCAGGACTGTTGCAACCCGCATCGGATCCCTCCACCAGGAAGATTTTTTCGCCTTCGCGTAGGAAACACCAGATTACTTCCGTTCTCGGCCTGCAAAGGGGCCGAACCAGACAAACAGGCGGGTCTCCATGCCGATTTCTGGCAGAGATCAGTACGGAAATGTGAATGGTGGGCGCTGTAGGATTTGAATCCGCACTCCAGCGCATTTAATGGGCTTATTGACGCGGCAGGTGGTATCTATCGCCGCGAATCCTGTGCAATTCCGTGTTAACGGCACGGAAAACAGCACGGGACGGACACGCGATTCTCAATAAGTGAAATCGCCTGTGGCTGTTGAAAAAGGAACCAAAACGGTAATTTCTGTGAATTTCAGCGTCTACGGCGAACGAACATTCAATAACTTACGAAGGAATTTCACCGTTGAAATTCCCTGAAAAGAGTTTTTCAACAGCCACGCCTGATTACAAACAATTACCGCGAATCTCATCGGTAAGCGTCCTTTCTTGACCGGCCAGATAACTAGCGTGGCTTGTCCCTTGGGACAATTTGCGGATAGGTACCTCCGGGTATTTTTTCCTACTCCCGCACAACTTAGGATTATTGAATCGGGTTCTAAAGTGGAAGATCAGGAGGAAAATGGGATGAAGAAGAATTGGTTTTGCTGGTCTCTGACTTTCGCAGCAGTGCTGGCCTTCAGCGCTTCTGCCCTCGCGCAGCACGGCGCAGGAGCGGGTCGGCCGACGGGAGGCGGCCCCGGGTCCATGGGTGCCCCGTCCGGGGTTGGCCCGGGCACGACGGGCCGCCCGAGCGATGTTGGGTCGACGGGCATGGGGCGTTCGAGCACGGGCTCACAATCGCCGACCACCGTGCTCGACAACAGCAAATTGAATACTTCGCTGACCAATGCCTTGGCGAAAAGTGGTGTCTCGATTCCGGGTGGTGATCTCAAAACCGCATGCTCGGGATTCAGGAATCTAGGCCAGTGCGTTGCGGCCATGCATGTAGCCAAGAATTTGAACCTCTCATTTGACGACCTGAAGAACAAGATGACCGGTTCAAACTCCGAGAACCTGGGCAAGGCCATTCAGGATCTCGGTGGCCCGAACGTGAACGCCAAGAGCGAAGCGAAGAAAGGCAATAAGCAAGCTGGCCACGATCTCAACACGGCCGAATCTGCATCGTAAGTTTCGCCGGAAAGATGTTTACGCCCTAGCGAACCCCGGCCCGAACATGCCGGGGTTTTTTGTTAACGGTCCGCTGTCACCTTCCGATTCCCGCCATGGCTAGTTGGTGAAATATCGCGATTAATTACACCAACAACCCGAGAAAAAACATTCCTTTTCCGCTTCTCTGGGTGCCGGGGGAATCTCCGGGGCCATTTTCTGGCAGGATTGCCGAAGGTGTATCGTTAAAAGGTGGTCAGGGGCACACTTGCGACATGATGAAAAAGCTCCGATTCCTGGTATCTCTTCACACCCGCGAGAACGATTTCCAAGTGGCACAAGCCCAATCCGCAGAAGATACCGCGCACAAACTGGGGAGCGATGCGGAGATTGTCTTTGCCGATGACGACGCGGTGAATCAGAGCACGCAACTTCTAAAGGCTATCCAAAAGCCGGTTGAGTCCCGACCCGATGCGATTGTGGTGGAACCGGTTGGGAGCATGGCCATGCCTCAGGTGGCCCGGGCCGCCAGCGCCGCCGGAATCGGCTGGGCGGTCCTGAACCGGAGGCCGGATTATTTGTCGAATCTCCGCAGGGCGGCAACCGCACCCATCTTTGCTGTCAGTTCCAATCACTTCGAGATTGGATGTATTCAAGGAAGACAATTCGCAGCGTTGCTGCCCGGAGGCGGTTCTGTTCTGTACATTGAAGGACCTTCGCAGAGTTCCTCGGCCCAAGAACGTGCATCCGGGATGCTGGAGACGAAACCGTTGAACATTCACGTGGTGATGCTGAAGGCACGGTGGACAGAGCAAAGTGCCGGGCGGGCTGTGCAGTCCTGGCTGAAACTGGCTACTTCACAAAGCGCGTCAATTGACCTGGTCGGCGCGCAGGATGACTCGATGGCCATGGGCGCTCGCAAAGCTTTTCAGGAGATCACCAACGAAGCAGAGCGTTCGCGATGGCTGAGCTTACCATTTACCGGATGTGATGGTCAGCCGGCGACGGGCCAAGCCTGGGTACGCGAAAAATGGCTCACGGCGACGATTCACATTCCACCGCTTACGGGACAGGCGATGGAGATTCTCGCAAAAGCCATTCAGAACGGAACCCAACCGCCTGAATATTCCTTCACCACGTCCTTCTCGATTCCTCCTCTCGAATCATTGGTTCCGCGAAACCCATAACCGACCTAACCCTCCTCCACAGGCCCATTAGAAATCATACCTCATGGTCCATCCCCAAAACCGGGCGCGTTAACTGGCGTAATATCGCGATTGCACTCATCGACCCCGGTCGGGGGTTTTGAGCGTAAACGCCCGTGGCTGTTGAAAAACTCCTTCTCGCGAAATTCGCGAAAATAAAATTGCGTTAGGATGCGCTGTAAGCGATCTTCTCGGGCCGGGTAGACATTTTCTGTCCCCAAAATTCTGGCTGTTTGGGATGAAAAGGGAGTTTTTCCACACCCACGCCCCGATTACACTCATGTTCCGATCAGTGATGTTTCTCCAGCAGCACAATCGGCGCAGCCGTTTCAGCTTCCCACTGAGAGGCGAAATAGCAGTACCCACCGGGGAACTCGCTCAGAGACGCCTTTGTATTCGCTAGGTGCGGCTTTGCTTCATTCTTCCAGAAAACGAAGCATTCACTTGCGGGAATCCATCGAGGGGCCGTGCCGACATCGGCAACGACAAACTGAACGGGGCCGGATGCGAGGAACTCCCGGACTTCATCGAGGGTGAGCGATTTCCCGCGTGTGGTGGTCGAGAACCCGTCATCTCGCCACAGTTCGTGGAGCGGCAGTTGAGTCACGACCCTGAGATTGGCGTCCACGATGTGAATGATTGTAGTTCAAGCGATTGTGGTCAATTGGCGTAACATCCCGTGGGTGTTGAAAAAGTCCGTGATCGGAATGTACTCTTGGCTGCGATTATCGCTGCCCTCGAGTTTTCCTCTCACCTCAGCTAAGTGGCAGGTTCCATAGCAGGTGTTGTCGGTTGGCTGAGGAACCGCACTAGTCGTTTGATGTTCTGGGCCGCCGCTGCCAGGAAGAACTGCTCCCGCACGAACTTCAGTCTGCGCAGGCGCAAGCGACGCAATCCGATCTGATGCTTGAGTTCCGCGAACAGGGCTTCCACCTTTTTTCTTTCCCGCTGTGCCTTCGCGAACTCTGGTGTGTTGACCAACTCGCGAGCGCGTTGGCGGGCCCTCTCATCCATGTGAA